>NZ_JANZKM010000002.1:0-264404 GCF_025642935.1 Curtobacterium sp. RIT-PI-V | reverse complement strand
CCGAGCTCGTCGCACTGCTCGGCGAGCGCGGCGTGAGCGCCGACGAACGCACGCGGGCCCGCGCCTCCGTCGACGAGGCCACCATGAGTCCCATCCTGAGCGAGCAGCTGCCCCTCGGCCTCGCCGACCTCGTCGCATCGCCGGCCAGCGCCGACGACATCGCCGCCACCCTGCAGGCCGCGGTCCGGCACGGCGTCCCCGTCACCACCCGCGGGAAGGGCACCGGCAACTACGGCCAGGGCATCCCACTGCACGGCGGCCTGGTCCTCGACACGTCGCGGGCACGCGCCGTCGTCGAGGTCGGCGACGGCTGGATCACCGCCGAGGCCGGCGCGTCCATGGTCGCCCTGGAGCAGGCGGCCGCCGCCACGGGCCAGCAGCTCTGGATGTACCCGTCCACCGCGCAGTCGACCATCGGCGGCTTCCTGTCCGGCGGTTCCGGCGGCACCGGGTCGATCGCGCACGGGTCGAACTGGCAGGGCTTCGTCACGGCGCTCGACGTCGCGCTCCCCGGCGCCGACGAACTGCTGCACGTCGAGGGCGACGAGGCGCAGCCGTTCGTGCACACCTACGGCACCGCGGGCGTCATCGCCCGCGCCACCGTCCGGCTCGAGCCGCTGCAGGAGTGGCGAGCCGTCTACGCGGCGTTCCCCACCTTCGAGGACGCGCTCGTCGCCGTCCGCACGCTGCGCGGACTCGACCCGGTGCCGCGGCTCGTGAGCGCCGACCGCGCCGAGATCGCCGCGACGCTGCCGTCCGACCTGGCCGTCCCCGACGACCGTGCGAGCCTGCGAGCGATCATCGACGACGTCGTGCTCGACGAGGCCCGGGCACGCATCGAAGCCGCCGGCGGTGAGGTCCTGGACATCCGCGAGGGGCTGCAGCAGACCACGAAGGTGTCGATGCTGTCGTACAACCACCCGATCTGGTGGCTGAAGCGGAACACGAGCGACACCGAGTACTTCCACGTCGAGGTCGGCGGTGAGGCGCTCATCGACCGGATCGCCGAGGTCGAAGCCGTCTACCCCGGTGGCATGCTCCACATCGAGGCCGCGCACGTCGGACCGATCGGGATGCTCACCGCGCCGTACACCGGGGCCGAGGACGTCTACGCCGGCTACCCGGTGCTCCGCGGACTCGGCGTCCGGGTGCACAGCCCGCACCAGTACTACGTCGACCACGGCGTCGAGGAGCTCGTGGCGCTGAAGCAGCGCACCGACCCCGCGGGGCTGCTCAACCCCGGGCACGTCATCGACCCGTCGCTCGTGGTCAGCGGTGGCTCCACCGCGTCCGCGCAGCCCGTCGTCCCGGGGTTCGGCAAGTGAGCGCCGGGGTCGGCACGGTCCGCTCGCGTCGGCTCGCGGAGCTGTCCGGTCCGGCCGTCGCTGCGGGCTTCGGGCCGGACACGATCGTCGTGCAGCCCACCGGCGCCGTCGAGCACCACGGCCCGCACCTGCCGCTCCTGACCGACCACCTGCTCGCCGAGCACATCGGTGGGGCGGCTGTCGAGCAGGCAGCCGCCGAGGGGCTGGACGTCTGGCAGCTCCCGACGCTGTCGTTCACGAAGTCCGACGAGCACAGCTGGGCGCCCGGCACGGTGTGGCTCGACAGCGACACGATGTTCGACACCGCCGTGCAGATCGGTCGCGCGGTCGCCCTCACCGGTGCCGGCACCCTGGTGTTCGCCAACGGGCACGGCGGCAACGTCGCCCTGCTGCAGGTCGCCCTGCGTGAGATCCGGAAGCGCTACGGGTTGAAGACCTTCCTCATGCCGACCCTCGCCCGCGTCCCCGGCCCGGACGGCGAGGACGCGGACGAGCTCGGGCTGGGGATCCACGGCGGCGCGGCGGAGACGTCGATGATCCTGCACCTGCGCCCCGACCTGGTCGACATGTCGCTCGCGGAACGCTGGGTGCCGGAGCACATCGCCGGCTTCGAGAAGATCGCGTTCAACGGCGGCCCGGTGTCGTTCGGGTGGTTGTCCGACGACTTCGGGACCCCCGGGGTCGTCGGCGATGCCAGCCGGGCGACGGCGTCGTACGGTGCCGTCCTCTGGGAGCACTCGGTCGCCGAGGCCGTGACGTCGCTGCACGAGATCGCACGGTTCGACCCGGCGGTGAGCCGTCCGGCGGTGGCCCGTCCCGCCGACGCTGCGGTCTCGTGACCGTGCCGCGAGGGGTCGACGATGCGCCCGTGCCGACGGACCCGTTGACCCTCGCGGCATCGTGGCTCCCCACCGCGGCGGACGCCCCGGGTCCGACCATGACCCTCTCCACCGTCGGGCTCGACGGCTACCCCGACGCCCGGACGGTCCTGCTCTCCCTGTTCGACGGGGAGCGCCTGCACTTCCACACCGACTCGCGCAGCCGCAAGGCCGCCGAACTCGCGGCGGTGCCCCGTGCCGCGCTGACCCTGCACTGGCCCGAGGCCGCGCGACAGCTCGTGGTGGTCGGTGACGTGGCGCCCGTCTCCGACCACGAGGCCCGTGCGGCCTACGCGGCCAGGACGCGGTACCTGCAGGTGCTCGCGTGGGTCAACGACCACGCGTCCGCTGCGGACACGCCGGCCCGGCGCCGGGAGGCCTGGGCGGCGTTCGGCCGTGAACGGGCCGGCACGGACCTCGAGCCGCCGAGCACGTGGGCGGGGTTCGCACTCACACCGGTGCGGATGGTGTTCTGGCGCGGGGCGACGGACGCGGCGAGCAACCGGCTCGCCTACCACCGGCGCCCGAACGGGTCGTGGTCGCGGGAGTCCTGGCCGGGGTGACCGCGCGCCGGACCGCCGGAGGCTCGTGCGGTCCTAATGTGGTGCTGTGTCGAAGGTGCTGATCACCGGGATGTCGGGAACCGGGAAGTCGTCCGCGCTGAGCGAGCTCGCGTTGCACGGGTACCGGGTCGTGGACACCGATGATCCCGGGTGGCGCGAGTACCGGGCGCTGCCGGATCCACCCGACGAGGCGCACCAGGGCGAGTGGATGTGGGTCGAGGCGAAGATCTCCGGGCTCCTGGACGCGGTGGACGACCGCTCGCTCTTCGTCCAGGGGTGCGTCCGGAACCAGTCCGAGTTCTACGACCGGTTCGATGCGATCGTGCTCTTGAGCGCTCCGCTGGACGTGATGCTCGATCGGGTCGCGCGCCGCACGACGAACCCCTACGGGAAGACCGCGATCGAGCGCCGCATGATCGAGGCGGATCTCGTCGAGGTGGAGCCGCTCCTCCGCGCCGGGTGCACGCACGAACTCGACGCGGCTCGACTTCTGCACGAGGTGGTGTCCGACCTGATCGCCATCGCGTCGTCCGCGAGCGCGTCCGACTGAGGAACGTCGATGGTCAGCGCGACGCTGCCTCCGGCACCGTTCCGCCCCACCCGTTGAACCCGCCGAACACGACCTTCACCGGGACGGCCTGCGCCCGGTCGGTCACGTACCGGTACACGCCTCCCGGACGGCCGAGCCACAGGGAGCCCGCCGGCGTCGTGGTCGTCGCCGTCGTCCGGAGCTCGACCACGTACTGCCCGGAGGGGATCTGGAACTGGGCCGTCTGCTCGTCGTCGAGCAGCGTCGAGAACCGGGTCGAGAACGACGCTCCGCTCGTCGCCTCCGTCACCACGACGCTCGCGCCACTGAGCTGCGGCGACGGGGTGCGGGACGCCGTGTTCGCGAAGACGGCCAGGTCGTAGTCGCTGTGCGCGTAGTGCTGCGACAACGTCACCTGCGACGCCGGGAGCGTCCCCCGCTGCTGGTACACCCGCGTCTTCCACACGGCGGGCGACGCCGTGCCGCTGGCGTACGCCTCGATGCGGTACTGACCGGTGCTCAACCCGAGGAACCGGTACCGTCCCGCGCTGTCCGAGGTCGTCCGGAACACCTGCGAGGTGTCCTCGTTCCACGCGTACATCGGTCGTCCGGCAGCGGGACCCGAGGGGCCGACCACCCCACCCTCCACGGTGGCGCCACGGACGAGCGGTACGGTCACCGCGATCGTTGTGCCACCGCGGACCGCGATGTCCGAACGGAGTCCGGGGGCGTAGGTGTCCGTTCCGTGCGGCGGGAGTTGCCGTGTGGTCACCGTCACGGTGTCCGGGGCGGGGATGCCGGCGAACGTCGCGGTGCCGTCGACGTCGGTGGTGGCGGTCCCGACGACGGCGTCGGTGCCGATCGCGGCGAGTTCGACGTCCGCCAGCCGGATCGGGGTGCCGTCCGGCCTCGCGAGCTGCACGGCGATCGTGCCCGACCCGGCCGCGTTCGCCGGCGGCGCCACACCGATCAGCGCTGCCGTTGCCAGCGCCACGATGAGTGTCGTCCCGATGATCTGTCGCATCGCGTTCCCCGATCGCCCGCCAGCCACGTGTTGCGTGGGACGGTACACGCACGGGAGGCGCGGTGCGGGTCCGACCCGCACCGCGCCTCCTGGACCGCCAGCGTCGCTCAGCCGAGCGCGGCCGTGTCCGGCGACCCCGTCGCGAGCGCACCGCGCACCGACCCCCACGACGCGAGCCGCTCGCGGATGCCTTCGTCCTGCTCGACCTCGAGCGCCGTGGCGTGGGCCTGCTCGAGCACCTCGTCGATGACGATGCGCCGCCCGGTGCGGGCGGACGCGATCGCGGCGTCCACCATCGTGAGGCTCATCACGTTGCCGTGCACCTCGCCGTCGGGGCGCTCGCCGGAGCGGACCGCACGGACGAAGGACGCGAGGGCACCGGCGATCTCGTTGCCGACGCTCGGGGCCGCGTCCGGTGCGCCCGGCGTGCCGTCGAGGTCGCTCCACGGGTCGTGGTCGCCGTCCCACAGCGCCGTGCCCGCGGGTCCGGAGGCGCGCCAGTCGCCGTTCCACGAAGTCTCGGCACCCGGTGCGCACCACGAGCCGTCGTACACGTAGCGGACGTCGTCCTCGAACGTGAAGACCGCGGCGGCCGCGGCGTCGCCCCGGTACCAGGACCACGACGGGTTCCACGACTCGCAGTACACCGACACCGGGTCCCGCTCGAGCACGTAGCGTGCGGAGTCGAACGCGTGGATCGCCATGTCGAGCAGCAGGACGTCGTCCATCTCCTCGCGGAAGCCGCCGAAGTGCGGGGCCTTGGCGAAGCGCGTGCTCAGCCCGCCGACGCCGCCGAGCCCGCGGACGTGCTGCCGGAAGGCGACGAGGTGGTCGTTGTACCGCCGGGACTGCGACACCATGAACAGCTTGCCGGTGGCCTCGGCGGCGGCCGCGAGCGACAGTGCCTCGGCGACCGTCTGCGCCGCGGGCTTCTCGCCCAGGACGGGGAGTCCGGCGCGGAGGGCCTCGAGCGTGACGGGGTGGTGCGCTACCGGGACGGTGATGTCGAGGACGGCCTCGGCACCGGTCTCGGTGGCGAGGGCGGTGAGGTCGGTGCCGACGGGGATCGTCGGGTCGCCGGCGACCGCGGCTCCGGCCCGGGCGGCGTCGAGGTCGAGGTCGACGATGCCGACCAGCTCGACGTCCGGGTCGGCCGCGACGGTGGCGAGCCAGGCGCGGCCCATGCCGCCGGCGCCGACCTGCACGACGCGGAGGGTCATGCCTGTGCCCCTTCGTGCTCCTCGACCGGTGCGTCGTCGAACGGGCCGCGGTAGTGCTGCCCGTCGAAGTACTCGCCCAGGTCGTAGCGGCGGAGCGTCGGGATCTCACGCTCGCGCTCCGGCCGCGCCCACTCGGTCGCGTTCGCGATCACGCGGCGGACGTCCTCGTGGTGGTACACGGGGAAGTCCTGGTCGCCGGGCGAGAAGTAGAAGATCTTCCCCAGGCCGCGGCGGTACGTCATGCCGCTCCGGAACACCTCGCCGCCGGTGAAGCCCGAGATGAAGACGAGCTCGTCAGGGGTCGGCACGTCGAAGTACTCGCCGTACATCTCCTGCTCGGGGATGACGATCGGGTTCGGGACACCGCGGGTGATCGGGTGCTGCGGGTTGACGGTCCAGACGAGTTCCTGGTCGTGCTCGCTCCGCCAGCGCAGGGTGCACGTGGTACCCATCAGCTTGCCGAAGATCTTCGACCAGTGGCCGGAGTGCAGGACGACCAGGCCCATGCCGGACAGGACGTGCTTGTGCACCCGGTCGACCACGGCGTCGTCGACGTCCTGGTGCGCCGCGTGCCCCCACCAGGTCAGGACATCCGTCGCGGCCAGGACCTCGTCGGTCAGGCCGTGCTCGGGCTCCTGCATGGTCGCGGTCCGGACGACGGCCTCGGGCAGGTTCTCGCGGATGCCGTCGGCGATCGCGCCGTGCATGCCGTCGGGGTACCGCTCGGCGACGTGCTGCTCGACCTGCTCGTGGACGTTCTCGCCCCAGACGGTGATGCGCAGCGGGGTGGTGGTCATGGTGTGCCTTTCTGGCTGGGTTGCGTGGTGGCGTCGGTCCGGGGCCGTCACTTGACGGCACCGCCGAGGGCACCAGCGGAGATGTACTTCTGCGCGAAGATCAGCAGGACGGCAGCGGGCAGGGACGCCAGCACCGAGGTCGCCATGACGGGCCCCCAGTCGGTGACGTTCGACCCGATGTAGTTGTAGATGCCGAGCGTGATCGGTCGGACCGCGGTGGTCGACGTCAGGGTCAGTGCGATGAGGAAGTCACCCCACGCGCCGAGGAACGTGAAGAGCGCCGCGGTGACGATGGCGTTCCGGCTGATCGGCACGACGATCGACACGAATGCCCGGAAGTCGCTGGCACCGTCGACGAGTGCCGCCTCGACCAGGCTCGGCGGGATCGACTCCATGAACGCCCGCATGAGCAGGATGGCGAACGGCACCTGGACCGCGCTGTCGGCCAGGATCAGCCCGACGTAGCTGTTGAGCAGCCCGATGTTGTTGAACAGCGTGTACAGCGCGTTCGCGATGACGATCGCCGGGATCATCTGGGTGATGAGCAGCACGAGCAGGAACACCCGGCCGCCGCGCATCCGGAACCGGGCCAGCCCGTAGGCGGCCGGCGTCGCGATGGCCAGCGTCAGCAGGACGGTGCCGAGGCCGATGATCATGCTCGACAGGAAGTTCTGCCCCTGCTGGGCGAACGCCGCCTCGTACCCGGCGAAGGTGGGGGAGAACGGGAACCACGTCGCCGTGGCGGCCCCGGACGTCGCCTGCAGGCTGGTGTTCACCATCCAGTAGACGGGGAACACCATGATCGCGAGGAACACGCACCCGAGGATCGTGAACGGGATGCCCTTGGCGGAACCGCGCGGGCGGGGTGCCCGCGTGGTCCGCTTCGTCGTGATCGCGCGGGTGGCGGTGACGGTCTGGTTCGCGAGTCCGACGCTCATTCGTCGACCGCCTTCCGGGAGATCGCGATGTAGACCATCGCGAAGACGAACGAGACGACGATGAGCACGTTGCTCACCGCGGCTCCGATGCCGAACTGGAAGTTGATGAACGACTGGTGGTACGCGTTCGTGGCGAGGGTCTGCGTCGAGTTCGCCGGCCCGCCGCCGGTCAGGCCGAGGATGATGTCCACGACCTTCAACGTGTAGACGACCCCGAGCACGACCACGACGCTGACCACCGACCGGATGCTCGGCCACGTGATGTACCAGAACGCCTTGAACCCGGTGGCGCCGTCGAGCGATCCGGCCTCGTAGAGCTCCGGCGGGACGGACTGCAGGCCGCTGTAGAGGATGGTCGTGTTGAACGGGATGCCGAGCCACACGTTGACGCCGATCACCGCGATGAGCGCGAGGCTCGGGCTGACCAGCCACGGGACCGGGGCGATGCCCACCAGGCCGAGGAGCTGGTTGAGTGCCCCGCTGTCCTGGTCGAGCAGCCACTTCCACACCGCGCTCGAGGCGATGAGCGGCAGCAGCCACGGCAGGAGCAGCAGCCCCCGCAGGAAGCCCGACAGCGGGAAGTGCCGACGGAAGAACAGTGCGAGGCTCAGCCCGATGACGAACTGCAGGATGATCGAGCCGGCCGTGAACAGGGCGGTGTTCACGAGGCTCGTCGTGAAGACCGAGCTCTGGAACACCGAGATGTAGTTGCCGAGCCCCACCCAGGGGGCTTCGCCGGTGAAGAAGGTCGCCGTCGTGTAGTCCTGGAAGGACATGATGATGTTCTTCACGACCGGGTAGCCGAAGAAGACGGCCACGAAGACCGCCGCTGGCACCACGAAGAGCCATCGGGTCACGCCGGATCGGAACCGGGCTCGTCGCTGCCCGGGTCGGGGGGTCACCACGGGCGGGATCGTCCGTGGTCGTGTCTGTGTCGAGGCGCTCACGCCGGGGTCCTTTCCTGCACGCCGGAGGGAGCCGACCGGTCGGCCGGCTCCCCGTGGACTACTGCTCTTGCGACTGCGCCTGCTTGAGCGCTGCCTCGGGGCTGGCCTTGCCGGTGAGGGCGAGCTGGACGGCGGTGTAGATCTTCGTGGCGGCCTTGGGCCAGTCGGGTCCGAGCTCACCGGTGCGGGCGCGGGCGGTCTGCACCGTGGTGACGAAGGACGCGACCTGCGGGTGGTCCTTCGCCCAGGCGGCGCCGGCCTCGAGGTTGGTCGGCACGTTGCCGCTCACCTCGGACAGGGTCTTCTGCATCTTCTGCGAGTGGAGGCAGCCGACGAACTTGCCGGCGAGCTGCATCTTGTCCTTGTCGCCGGTCTGCGGGACGGTGAACGCCTCGCCGCCGAGCGGTGCGACCGTGGCCTCGCCGGTGCGCGTCGGGATCGGCACGCTGTCGAACTCCAGGCCCTTCTTCTCGTTGAGCGCCGGCAGCTGCCAGGGGCCGTTGATCATCATCGCGGCCTTGCCGGCCAGGAACTGGTTGTTGACGTCCGCCTGGGCCCAGTTGATCGAGCTCTTCGACATCGAGCCGTCGTCCTGCAGGTCCTCGACGAGCTGCAGCGCCTGGGTGGCGTCCGCGGTGGCGATGTCCTTCTCGTCGCCGCCGTTCGACCAGAAGAACGGCAGGAACTGCCAGGTGCCCTCGTACGTGTTGATGTTGCTCATCGCGAAGCCGTAGGTCGAGCCCTTGGTGAGTGTCTTCGCGGCGGCCTTGAGCTCGTCCCACGTCTTGGGCGGCTGGACGCCGGCGTCCGCCAGGAGCTTCTTGTTGTAGTAGAGCGCGATGGAGTTCGTGTTCGACTGCAGGCCGTAGAGCTTGCCCTTGTAGGTGCTCGCGGCCTTCACGCCGGGGACGTCGCCGTCGGCGTCCAGACCGTAGTCCGACAGGTCGGACAGGGCACCGGAGGAGGCGATCTGCTGGACGTCGGGGTTGTCGAGCATGAGGACGTCGGGCAGCGTCTTCGACGATGCCTGCTGCAGCACCTTCGCGATCAGGCCGGCGCCGGCGACGTGGTTGATCGTGACCGTCGCGCCGACGTCCTTCGCGCACTGCTTGTAGACCGGGTTGTAGTTCGCGTCGTAGTAGTCCTCGATCGTCAGGGCCTTGCTGCCGCCCGACGAGGCCGATCCGGAGCCGGAGCAGCCGGACAGGACCAGGGGGATCGTGGCGACGACGGCGACTGCGCCGACGAGGGCGCGCGTCCGGCGGGACATGGAGGGGAATCTTTGCTTCATTGCAGAGCTCTTCTCTTGACGGATGCTGGGGCAGGCACGCATCGACGAGGCCGCTGACGTCATCGTCGCTGTGCTCCTGGGGCGAGAAGCTAACAGATAAGCGCTTCACCTGTAAAGCGCTTTTCTGACTTCGTGCGCGCTAGGATCAGCGCCATGGCCACGATGCAGCAGGTCGCCGATCGGGCGGGGGTCTCGATCGCCACCGTGTCCTTCGTGGTGAACGGGACGAAGTACGTGACCCCCGGCACGACCGCGCGGGTGAAGACCGCGATGCGCGAGCTGAAGTTCCGCGGCAACGTCGTCGCCCGGGCCCTGGCGAGCCGGCGGACCCGGATCATCGCGCTGTTGTTCCCGACCACCGGCAACCGCTTCAGCCCGACGACCTCGCAGTTCTTCATGAGTGCGGCGGAGCGGGCGTCCGAGCGGGGACACCACCTGGTGCTCTGGCCGGTGGACCCCGCTGGTGACGACCTCGACGACCTCGTCTCGGGTGGGCTCGTGGACGGCGTCATCCTGATGGAGGTGCGGATGGACGACCCCCGCGTCGCCGTCCTCACCGACCTCGGCGTGCCGTTCACCCTGATCGGCCGGACCCGCGACAGCAGCGGTCTGCCCTTCGTCGACATCGACTTCGAGACGACCATCGAGGACAGCCTCGACCACCTCGAGACGCTCGGGCACCGCCGCTTCGGACTCGTGCTCGAGGACCTCGAGGGCACCCCGATGGCCGGCTACGCCCCGCACCTGCGCGTCGAGGCGACCTTCCGGCGAGCGATCGCCGAGCGCGGGTTGGCCGGAACGGTCGTCACCGCCGGGCCGGGCAGCGACGGCGGACGCCAGGCCACGAGCGACCTCCTCGCGGCGGACCCCGACGTCACCGCGCTGCTCGTGATGAAGGACGACTCGTCCGCCGGCGTCCTGGTCGGCCTCTACACCGCCGGCCGGCGGGTCCCCGAGGACGTCTCCGTGCTCAGCATCGCGTCGTCCGAGGCGAACGCCGACCAGCACTACCCGCGGCTGTCGACGATGGTCGCCCCGGGCCAGGAGCTCGGGATCCGTGCCGCCGACGCCCTCATCGAGCAGCTCGACGGCACGTCCGACGACCTGCCGCACTTCCTGCTGCCGTGCACGCTCCGCACCGCGGAGTCCACGGCCCCCGCGCCCGCCTGACCACCTGACGGCCCCATCCGAGTCTCGGCGCCGCGTCCCCGAGACTCGAGCGCAGCGACAGTCCTCGCGCCGGCGCCCCCGAGGACTGTCGCCCACCCCGAGACTCGGCCCGCGCCCGTGACGTGGCCAGGAGACGGACGGGAGGCGCGGGGCGGGCCCGCACCGCGCCTCCCGTCCGACGGGTGCTCACGTGACCCGCCCGCGAGACTCGCGCACAGCGACTCGCCTCGCACCGTCGGCCCCAAGGACTGTCGCCTACCCCGAGACTCGGCAATGCGCCCGCCCACCCACCGGCCGATCGTGATCCTGGTGCTCGTGTTCCGCCGCTCGATCGTGTCGGGCCTCACCTCCGGAGCCGTCAAGGGGTGACGCGTCCATTGATTCCTGAGGGATAGTCCGCCAGGATCGGAGCAGACGTCGATGGCGACGGCCGGGACCAACCACCCCGGCCGTGGCCGCCACCGATCGGCGTCACGGATCAGGAGACTCGTCATGGCTGACAGCACTGCGCCCCCGCGCGCCCGCACCCACGGCCGTCGCGCCGCGGACGACACCGCCCGCCGCACCCGGCGCCGCAACCGGGTGTTCGCACTCGCTGCCGGCGGGGTCCTCGTCATCGGTGGCGCGGGCTACACGCTCGCGTCCTGGACGGACACCGAGTGGGTGTTCGGCGGCGACGGCTCGGGCGGGCCGGGCGTCGGCACCTCCGGGTTCGAGGTCGAGCAGAACGTCACGGCACCGTTCGCCGCGGCTGGCTTCACCTCGGACGAGACGCACCCGGGCCAGGCGCTCCGGTTCACCGTCGACGCGCTCGCCCTGTCGCCGGGCACGGCGACCTACGCCCCCGTCGCGCTCCGCACCACCGCCGACTCGATCGCCGGCGACCTGGTGCTCCGAGCAGCGGTCCCGGCGTCCGGGGTCACGGTCTCCGACGCCGACGACGTGCTGTGGAACGCCCTGCAGGTCCGGGTCGCCGCGATCACGGACACCACCGCCGTGTGCGACGCCACCGCGTTCGACGTGCCGTGGACGAGCGTCGCGTCCGGGCCGCTCGGCACGGCTGCCGCGACGATCGCGCGGCCCCTCGCCGCGGCCGGCGGGTCGACGCAGGTGTACTGCTTCGAGGTCTCGCTGCCGGAGTCGCCGACGCTGCCCGCCGGCACCACGGTCAACGCGCTCCAGGGGCGGACGGCCGCGCCCGCGTGGCAGTTCGCCGCCGAGTCCGACTGAGCGCGGCCGTGCGCGGCTCCACCGCGCCGACGTCCTCCGACGAGGGCGCGGCGCCGCCCCGTCGTCCCGCCGACCGCATCCGTACCGTCGTCCTGACGGTCGTCGGCGCGGTCGGGCTCACCTGCCTGCTCGCCTGGGCCGCCGTGGCGTTCACCGGGCTGTCGTTCGTCGTCGTCACCACCGGGTCGATGGCCCCGACGATCCCCGCGGGCGGGCTCGCCATCACGCACCGCGTGCCTGCGGCCGAGATCACCGACGGGGACGTCGTCACGGTCCCACGTGCGGGGTCGGCCCTGCCCGTCACCCACCGGGTGGTCGCGGTGGACCGGGTCCCGGGGGACACCGCGGCGCGGTCGCTGACCCTGCGGGGCGACGACAACGCATCCGACGATCGCGACCCGTACGTCGTCCGGCACGCCGGACTCGTGCTGGCGCACGCCCCCGGCCTGGGCTCGGTGCTCGTCGTGGTCACGAGTGCGCCGGCCCGTGGGCTGGCGGTCGCGGTCGTCGGCGTGCTCGTCGCGTGGGCGTTCTGGCCGGCCCGGCGGGAGGACTCGTGACCCGCGTCCTCGCCACCTCCGCGGCGGTCGCCGCGGTGCTCGTCGGTGCGACCGGGATCGGCACGACGGCGGTGGCGGTCGCCGCGACGGACTGGAGGCCCGTGGCCGAGACCGGCACGCCGGGCCGGCTGGTGCTGCACACCGGTCCGGAGCCCCTCGTGCTGCCCGGGGCGGGGCACGACGGCGACGTCACGTGGCAGGTGCGGACGAGCGTCGACGAGCCCGGCCCGGTCACCCTCGACCTGCAGCTCACGGGGCGGGGCGGCCTGCCGGGCGGGACCGACGGCGTGCTCGTGTCGGTCGCGACGTGCGACCAGCCGTGGGGGGACCCGTCCGGAGCCCCCACGTGTGGCGGGCCGACGGCCGCCCTCGTCGACACGGTCCCCCTCGTCGACTGGGCGACCACCGCGCCGTCGGTCCGTGTGCCCGACCCGGACGGCGACGGGTCGGCGTACCTGCTCGTCCGGCTGTCCCTCGGTGACGCCGCGACCACGGTGCCCCGGACCGCCGAGGTCGGCGTCGGCGTGACCGCCCGCGGCGGGGAACCCGTCGTGTCCGGACGCCCGGCGCACGGCAGCGGCGAACGCGACGGAGACGGCGCTGGCGTCGGCCCGGTCGTGCTCGCGATGACGGGTGGTGGGTTCGCGGGGCCGGTGCTCGTCGCGGTCGCGGCCCTGCTCACCGGCGTCGCCCTCCGGCTCCGACGCCCCAGGAGCCGGTCGTGAGCCGGCGTCCGCTGCACCTGCGCCGAGGCCGGATCGCGGTCGTCACCGGCATCGTCGTCGCAGCAGCCCTGGTCACGCCCACCGCCGTGCCGAGCACCGCGTCGTGGTCGGACCGCGAGTGGGCGCACGGGGTCGTGGGGACGTCGTCGTTCGACTGCGGCACCGACGCGGACTACACGTCGACGGCCTCGAGCCGGTTCCTGGGCGGGAGCATCGCCGGCATCGACCTCGACGACGTCGCCACCGTGCGCGGGGTCGACGTCGCGAAGACCGGCGCCGCACCGGCATCGGTCGAGCCGGCCACCGCGCCCGAGCTCGGCACCGGCGGCCGCCCGTTCACGCAGGCGTTCGGCAACCCGCTCGACGTCGGGCTGCTCGGCGACGTGGCGGGCATCGACCTCACCGGTCTCGGCCTCGGACTGCCGGCCGGTTCGGCCGGAGCGGTGAACCAGGTCGCGACGGCGTCGGGAACCGGAGAAGCCGTGGCGGCGTCGGGGCTCGTCGCGGACTCCGGTGGCGTGCTCGTCACACCGACGACCCCGTCCGGCGACCTGCCCGACCCGGCCTCGATCACGCTCGGCCGCGCACTACCGGGCATCGCGGACGTCACCGACGTCGGGCTCGACGTCGGGGCCGTCGGTGCGAGTGCGCAGCTCGCCGGGTGCGACGCCATCAGCCAAGACGTGTGGGGCGGGGTCGTCCAGCGCACGCTCGCGACGAACCTGCGGGCCGCAGTGCAGCAGGTCGCTGCCGACAGCGGGCCCGCCGGGCTCGAGCGCGACTACGGGATCGCGAGCCTCGACCTGCGCGTGGACAGCCCGCTCGTCGGCGCGCTGGTGACGGCCGTGAACGACACCGTGGTGCAGCTCGATGCCACGGTCGACGCGCTCGGCGGGCAGGACGGGGTGCTCGCACGCACGATCAACCAGGGCGTGCTCGGGGTACTCGGTGGGCTCACCGGCAGCCTCGGCCTCGGCACCATCGGGGGCACGGTCGAGATCACCGGGCCGGACCTGGCAGGCGCGGTCGCGCCGCTGCTCGCCGAACCCGTGCAGGACGCCGGCGGCACACTGTCGCTCGACCTGTCGGCCGGATCCGTCCGGGTCGACCTCGCGCACCTGCTCGGCGACGACGAGCACGGGCTCAACGACCTGCCGCCGAACCACGAGGTGGTGCTCGACGCCGTCACCCTCGGTGCGCTGGCCGACCGGATCGGGCAGGTCGTGGACGCCTGGGCGGGGAAGATCACGACCGCCCTGACGACCGCGCTCGGGGCGCTGCACGTCCGGATCGCGCTCGCCGCCGACCTCAGCGCACCCCTGGTGCTCGGCATCCGCGTGAAGATCGCCACGCTGTCGATCGGCGTCGACACCGGGGTCGCGGCGCTCATGGCTGGGCAGACGAAGCTGTCGGTCGGGGTCGCGCTGGTCGGACTCGACCTGGGCGGCCTGCTCGGCGTCGTGACCGGCCTCGCGACGTCGCTCGTGAACCCGTTGACCCAGGCGGTGGTGGGGACGCTCACGACCCGGTTGTTCGCGCTCGTCGGGACGCTCGGCACGACGCTGACGACGACGATCGGCGGCCCGGTCGTCCGTGCGCTCGGGACGGTCCTCGCGCGGCTGCCCGGGGTGCTCTCGCTCCGGGTGAACGTGCAGCAGGACCTCGCCGCCGCCGCGACCCCTGCCGGCCGTGCGACGACCGGGCAGTACACGCAGACCGCACTCCGCCTGTCGATCGCGGACGCCCTGGTGCCCGGGGGACTGGCCCGCGTCGACCTGGCCAGCGCCGTGGTGGGGCCGAACTCCGTGCCGCTCCTCGATGCCGCCCGTGCCCGAGATAGGTAGCATCGTTACCTAGCTGCGCATGGCGGACAATCGCCGGAGCCGCACGCTGACCGCCCGTACCCTGCCCTCAGGGGCTCGGGGCGCCGAGGTCGACGGCCGCGATGATGCGGTCGACGATCCGGACGAACCGGACCCTGTCCCGTTCCGAGAAGGAGGCCAACAGCTCGTGCAGGTGCTTGTTCGTGCCGTCCATGGCGATCGAGTAGTCACGCCTTGCGGTCTCGGTCAGCTCGATGTGCCGACTCCGCCCGTCGGCCGGGTTCGGCACACGGCTGAGGTGTCCGCTCTGCTCGAGTCGGTCCACCATGCCGGTCACCGCCGGTCCGGTCAGGCCGAGGTGCTGCGCGAGGTCCTTCACGCGGACGGTCCGGTCGGCCGCTTCGGCGCGGGACACGAACTGCAGCACGGTCAGGTCGCTGCCGGACACGTCGAGTTGCTCGCGCAGCCGCGCTCGCAGCGCGGACACCGCTGCTTCGAGTCGCGTCAGTGCCGCCACGAGGTCGAGATCGCTCACGGGAGCGCCCCTTTCGAACCGGTCGGGTCTGCGCCACCGTACGCCGTGCTCACCGGGTCAGCGTATCCACATAACGAGTCGCGCGGTCAGGTTCGGGTGTCCGGCACGGGGGCGATGCACCGTGACTGACACCTCCGAGGCCCCGCGCGCCGGTGGACGCGCGAGCGAGCCGGTCCGCTTCGAGGTGTCCGGCATCGATCCGCAGTCCGCGGCGCGTGACCTGGCCACGGTGCACGGTGCCGAGCAGTGGTCCGCCCAGCAGACCGGCAGCGAGTTCGTCTACCGCTACACCGCGGTCGGCGACACGGAGATCAGCATCCGTCGGTCCCAGATGCGAGGCGTGCTGCGCGGTGCGATGCCGATCAGCACCGACTACATCGTCGCGTGGATGACGAGCGGCAGCGCCCACCTCGACGTCGCCGGGCAGCGGGTGGACCTGCACCGGAACGTGCCGACGCTCCTGCCCTGCGACACCGCGTTCGTCTTCGCAGCCGAGGACCACGACCAGCGCCTGGTGCACCTCGACCGGGAGCTCGTGCACCGGATCGCCGGCGAACAGCTCGACCTGGGGGACCGGCCGCTCCGCTTCGACCACGCGCGCGAACCGGACAAGGCGATGTACGGCCGGTGGCAGGGTGCCCTCGCCGCGCTGTCCCGCGCGCTCCGTGTGGGCGGTCCGGACTCGGAGACCTGGACCGAGGCGAAGTCGCTCGCGATCGCCGCGTTCCTCGAGACCTTCCCGCCGCAGCTCGACGACCTGCCGGCGGAACTGGCCCTGCCGCGGAACGCCCGGCTGCGCGCCGCCGTCGAGTACGTCCACGCGCACGCGTCCGAGACCGTGACCATCGCCGACCTCGCCGCGGTGGCCGGCCTGAGCGTGCGGTCGGTGCAGGAGTCGTTCCGTCGGGTGTTCGACGTGTCGCCGCTCACCTACCTGCGGGACGTCCGTCTGGACCGTGTGCGCAGCGAGCTCCTCGGACTCGACCCGCAGGTCGGAGCGATCGGTGACGTCGCGCGCCGCTGGGGGTTCGCGCACCTCGGCCGGTTCTCGGCGTCGTACGCGGCACGGTTCGGCGAGTACCCGAAGCAGACCCTGCGCCGCTGATCGGCGATCAGGCGCGCGGCGCGGGGCCGGTGCTCGAACGCACCCGCAGCGTGGTCGACAGGCGGACGTGGTCCGACGCGGCCTCGCCACGGAGCATCGTCAACAGCATGTCGACCGCGCGAGACCCGAGTTCGGCAAGCGGCTGCGAGACGGTGGTGAGCGGTGGTGTCGTGATCGACGCCTGGGGGACGTCGTCGAACCCGACGACGGACAGGTCCTCCGGCACCCGCAGGCCGAGCTCTGCCGCGGCCCGCAGGACACCGACGGCCGACGAGTCGTTCGCGGCGAACACCGCGGTCGGTCGCTCGTCCATCGTGAGCAGGTCCCGCGCCACGGCCGCGGACTGCTCCTCTTGGTAGTCGCCGTCGCGGACGAGCCGCTCGTCGATCGGGAGTCCGGCGGCGGTCAGTGCGGAGCGGTACCCGGCCTCGCGCAGCTGGGCGGACGCCAGGTCGACGCGGCCGCGCAGGTGCGCGATCCGGGTGTGCCCGAGCGCGAGCAGGTGCTCGACGGCCTGGACGGCCCCGCCCTCGTTGTCGGCGTCGACCGTCGCGTGGCCCTCGGGTCCGGTGTGCGGGTCGATCGCGACGACCGGGATCGACGAGCTCGACAGGGCCGTGGTCGGGGTGACGACGATGGCGCCGTCGATGAGGGTGCCGGACAGACGTGACAGTGACCGGCGTTCCCAGCCCGGACGGTCGGCGCCGGTCATCAGGCCGGCGTAGGCGAGCAGCTCGTAGCCGGTGCCGGTCGTCGCGCTCGAGATGCCGCGCAGGAGCTCGGTCGAGAACGGCTCGAACTCGGGCACCAGGATGCCGACGACCCCGGTGCGGGAGCTCCGCAGGCTGCGGGCGACCAGGGACGTCTCGTAGCCGAGGTCCGCGACGACCTGCTGCACGCGGATCATCGTGGCCGCGGCGACGCCGTCGCGCTGGTTGATGACCTTCGACACGGTGGGGATCGAGACCCCCGCGACCCGTGCGACGTCGCCGATCGTCACCCGGCCGGCACCGGGACGCGCGCCGAGTGCCGAGTCCATGTGCTCACCGTACCGCTGATGCGGCGCCGAAACGGCGTAGAAAACGTTATCGATATCGATTGACAAGCGGCAGGAGCACCTGGCACGCTCTCCGCAGCGGCAGTGGATGTCGCTGCATGTCAACGACGACACGAGGAGTTCCACGATGACGAGGAAGATCCGTGCCGCGGCAGCCATCGCGCTGATCGGGGCGACAGCACTGGTGGCCACGGGCTGCTCGGCAGGCGGCAACGCGGCCGACGACGGCAACGGGAAGGTCACGATGACCTTCTGGCACAACTCCACCACCGGACCGGGCAAGGCCTACTGGGCCTCGACGGTCAAGGCGTTCGAGGCGAAGTACCCGAACGTCACCATCAAGACGCAGGCCATCCAGAACGAGGACCTGGACGGCAAGCTGCAGACCGCGCTCAACTCGGGCGACGGACCGGACGTCTTCCTGCAGCGCGGCGGCGGCAAGATGGACGCGATGATCGCCGCCGGGCAGCTCATGGACATCTCCGACTCGATCAGCGCCGACGCGAAGAAGTCGATCAGCGCCGGGACCTTCGCGGGCTACGAGAAGGACGGCGCCACCTACGCCATGCCGGGCGCCGTGCTCCCCGAGGGCATCTGGTACTCGAAGGACCTGTTCCAGAAGGCCGGCATCGACGGCACCCCGACCACGATGGACGAGCTGAACGACGACATCGCGAAGCTCAAGGCCGCCGACATCGACCCCGTCGCCGTCGGTGCGAAGGACGCCTGGCCCGCCGCCCACTGGTACTACAACTTCGCGCTGCGCGAGTGCAGCCAGAAGACGCTCGAGGGCGCGGCGAAGTCGCTCAAGTTCGACAACGCCTGCTGGACGAAGGCCGGCGAGCAGCTCGAGGACTTCAACGCCACCGAGCCGTTCAACAACGGCTTCCTGACCACCGCCGCGCAGCAGGGTGCCGGCAGTTCCGCCGGTCTGCTCGCCAACCACAAGGCCGCCATGGAGCTCATGGGGGCGTGGGACCCGGGCGTGATCAGCTCGCTCACCCCGGACGGCAAGCCGCTGGCCGACCTCGGCTGGTTCCCGTTCCCGACCATCGACGGTGGCAAGGGTGACCCGAAGTCGATGATGGGCGGCGTCGACGGCAACTCCTGCTCGGCGAAGGCCCCGAAGAAGGCCTGCACGGACTTCCTCAACTTCATCGTGCAGAAGGACAACCAGGAGGCCTACTACACGGCGTTCCAGGCCATCCCGGTCAACCAGGAAGCCCAGTCGGTCGTCGACGCGGACTACCTGAAGTCGGCCCTCGCCGCCTACCAGGAGGCCCCGTTCGTCTCGCAGTACCTGGACACCCTGTACGGCCAGAACGTCGGCAACGCGCTGAACACCAGCGTCGTCGACCTGCTCGCCGGCAAGGGCAGCGCGAAGGACATCGTGGACACCACCAACCAGGCTGCGGCCAAGGGCTGACCATGACCCTCGACACCTCGCTCGGCACGACCCCGACCACCGGGTCGGACACGGCCGCGGGGACGTCCCCGGCGGGGAGCGGTACGCCGCTCCCCGCCGGACGGCGGTCCACGCGCCGCATCGCGGACTGGCGGAAGCGCGTCGAGATCGCGGTGCTCGCCGGCCCCGCGGTCATCGTCTTCGTCACCTTCGTGATCCTGCCCGTGGTGCTGGCCGCCTACTACGGGTTCTTCAAGTGGCAGGGCTACGGCCCGCCCACCGACTTCGTGGGGCTGCAGAACTACCTGATCATCTTCCAGGACAAGGCGTTCCACGCGGTCCTGATGCACAACGGCTTCATCGTCGTGCTGTCGCTCGTGCTGCAGGGGCCGATCGCCATCGTGCTCGCGCTGCTGCTCAACCAGAAGATGCACGGCCGCGGGCTCGTCCGCGTGCTCGTGTTCGTGCCGTACGTCATCTCCGAGGTGATCGTCGGCACCGGCTGGAGCCTGATGCTCCAGTCGAACGGCGCGGTGAACGACCTGCTCCAGGGCATGGGCCTCGGCGGGCTGCGGGCCGACTGGTTGTCCAACCCGGACATCGCCATCTGGACCCTGCTCGTGATCATCTCGTGGAAGTACATCGGCTTCGCGGTGATCCTGTTCCTGGCCGGCCTGCAGAGCATCCCCGAGGAGCTGTTCGAGGCGGCGGCCATCGACGGTGCCGGTTACTGGCAGATCCAGCGGCGGATCACCCTGCCGCTGCTCGGCCCCACCATCCGGATCTGGGCGTTCCTGTCGATCATCGGCTCACTGCAGTTGTTCGACCTCGTCTACATCATCTGGGGGCAGTACATCTCGTCGACCGCGGGCACCTCGACGATGGCGACGTACATGGTCGCCAACGGCCGGACGTCCGGCAACTTCGGCTTCGGCAGCGCCGTCGCCGTGGTCATGTTCGTGATCTCGCTCGCCGTCGCCCTGATCTACCAGCGCTTCGTGCTCCGCCGCGACACCGCGGGTGCACTCACCGAGAGGAAGAACTGATGGCCACCACGAGCATCGTCGCCCCCGGGCGGCGGGCCACGCGGGAGCGGCGGTCCAGCGCGGCCATCGGTCGCGCGAACCCGCTCACCTACCTGGTGGCGATCCTGTTCGTCGCCGCCAACCTCGCCCCGGTGCTGTACATCGTGCTGGGCGGCTTCCGGACGAACTCGCAGATCACCACGAGCCCGGCCGGGCTGCCCGCGCCGTTCGAGCTCGGCAACTACGGATCCGTGCTGTCCAGCGGGATCTTCTGGCAGCAGCTCGCGAACTCGACGATCAGCGCCGTGACCACCACCGCGGGCGTCGTCGTGCTCGGCCTGATGGTGAGCTTCGTGCTCGCCCGCTACCGGTTCGCCGGCCGCGGTGCGCTGTACGCCCTGTTCGCCGCCGGTCTGATGTTCCCGATCACCGTCGCGATCACGCCGCTGTACCTGCTCGTGAAGGACCTGGGGCTGACGAACAGCCTGGCCGGCGTGATCCTGCCGCAGATCGCCTTCGCCCTGCCGACCACGGTCATCATCCTGGTGCCGTTCCTGCGGGCGATCCCGGACGAGCTCGAAGAGGCAGCGTCGATCGACGGCGCAAGCCGCCTCGGGTTCTTCTTCCGCATGGTCGTGCCGCTGTCGCTGCCGGGTGTCGTCACGGTCGGCATCCTGGCGTTCATCGCGAGCTGGAACAGCTACATCCTGCCGCTGTTCATCCTGAACAACGAGGGCAGCTACACACTGCCGCTCGGCGTGCAGGCGTTCTCGTCGCAGTACTCGGTCGACACGGCCAAGGTGCTGGCGTTCACGTCGATGTCGATGATCCCGGCACTGGTGTTCTTCACCATCTTCCAGCGCCGCATCGTCGGCGGCCTGACCGGGGCGGTGAAGGGGTGACGACGACGGACGCGACCCGGGACACCGGACGCCAGCCGCGCCTCCAGGCCGACCACGACGCACCCGACGCGACCGGACCCGACCGCGCCACCGCCCTACTCGCCGCCATGACCCTCGACGAGAAGGCGGCGCAGCTCGTCGGCTACTGGCTCGACCAGACCGGCGTCGTCGCGCCCATGCAGGGTGAGATGGCGGCGGCCGCCGACGGCCGCACCCTGGCGGACATCACCCGCGACGGCATCGGCCAGTTCACCCGCGTCTACGGAACGCGACCGGTCGAACCCGACGACCGCGCGGCCTGGCTGTGGGCGGAACAGCGGCGACTCAAGCGCGAGACCCGGCTCGGGATCCCAGCGCTCGTGCACGAGGAGTGCCTGACCGGGCTCGCCGCGTGGAAGGCCGCGACGTTCCCCACCCCGCTGGCGTGGGGTGCTGCCTTCGACCCCGCCCTCGTCGAGCAGGTCGGCGCCGCCATCGGCGCGTCGATGCGGCAGCTCGGCGTGCACCAGGGGCTCGCCCCGGTGCTCGACGTGGTGCGCGACCCGCGATGGGGGCGGGTCGACGAGTGCATCGGCGAGGACCCGTACCTGGTCGGCACCGTGGGGACCGCCTACGTTCGCGGCCTGCAGGCGGCCGGCGTCGACGCGACGCTCAAGCACTTCCTCGGGTACTCCGCCTCGCAGGCGGGGCGGAACCACGCGCCCGTGCACGTCGGCGCGCGCGAGGTCGCCGACGTGTACCTGCCGCCGTTCGTGATGGCCCTGCGCGACGGGGGCGCCCGGAGCGTCATGAACTCGTACGCCGAGATCGACGGCGTGCCCGTCGCGGCGAACGGCGAACTGCTCACCGGCCTGCTGCGTGACGACCTCGGCTTCGACGGCACCGTCGTCGCGGACTACTTCTCGGTCGCGTTCCTCGAGGTCATGCACGGCATCGCCGCCGATCGTGGCGACGCCGCGGCGCTCGCGCTCGAGGCCGGCATCGACGTCGAGCTGCCCACCGGGGACGCGTACCTCGCGCCGCTCGTCGAGCGGGTGCGGTCCGGTCTGGTCGACGAAACCCTCGTCGACCGCGCCGTCCTGCGGGTGCTGCGGCAGAAGGAGCGACTGGGGCTCCTCGACCCACAGGCGTTCGAGGACGAACCGCCCACCGGGATCGACCTGGACACGCCGCTGCACCGGTCGTTGGCGAAGCAGTTGGCGGCGCGGTCGCTGGTGCTGCTCTCGAACCACGACGTGCCGGCCGGCACGCCTGTCCTGCCGCTGCGCGCCGGAGCGTCCGTCGCCGTCATCGGCCCGAACGCCGACCGCGCCGAGGCCCTCCAGGGCTGCTACTCCTTCGCGAACCACGTGCTCGCGTCGCACCCCGACCTGCCGCTCGGCTTCGCCATCCCGACCGTGCGCGAGGCGATGGTCGACGCCCTCGGCGACGATGCCGTGCGTTCCGCCGCGGGGTGCGCCGTCACCGGGTCCGACCGTGCCGGGTTCGCGGACGCCGTCGCGGTGGCCGCTGCGTCCGACGTCGCGGTCGTCGTCGTCGGCGACCAGGCCGGACTGTTCGGCCGCGGGACCGTCGGCGAGGGCAACGACACCGAGTCGCTCGACCTACCGGGTGTGCAACGCTCGCTCGTCGAAGCGGTCGTCGCCACCGGCACGCCGACCGTGATGGTGCTGCTGACGGGGCGGCCGTACGCCATCGGGTGGGCGCTCGACGGCGACGCCGGGGCCGACCACGGTGCCGGTGGCTCGCTCCGTCCCGCGGCCGTCGTGCAGGCCTTCTTCCCCGGCGAGGAGGGCGGCACCGCCATCGCCGACCTGCTCACCGGCGCCGCGTCACCGTCCGGCCGCCTGCCCGTCTCGCTGCCGCGTGCCGCCGGCGCCCAGCCGTACACGTACCTGCACCCGAGGCTCGGCGGACCCTCGGACGTCACCGCCGCCGACTCGACCCCGGTGCGTCCGTTCGGCTTCGGCCTCGGGTACACGACGTTCGCGTACGAGGAGCTGACGGTCGACGCGTCGGTGCCTTCCGACGGGTGGTTCGACGCTTCGGTGACCGTCCGGAACACGGGCGCACACGCGGGCGAGGACGTCGTCCAGCTCTACGGCCACGACGTGCACGGCAGCGTCACCCGACCCGAGGTCCAGCTGCTCGGCTACGCGCGCGTCGCGCTCGCCGCGGGGGAGTCCACCCGGGTCCGCTTCCGCGTCCCCGTCCAGCGGTTCGCGTTCACCGACCGTCGCATGCGCCGGGTCGTCGAACCCGGGGACGTGCAGGTCTGGGTCGCCTCCCACGCGGCGGCGTCACGACCGGGAGGCACGGTACCGGCAGGTGGGATCGTCGCGTCCGGCGGCGGGGCGGTCCGACGGCCCGTTCCCGGCTCTGCGACATCGCGCGCCACGGTCGAGGTCACGGGGCCGGTGCACGAGGTGACGCTGGACGACCCGCGGGTCGTCGAGTGGGAGGTCGGATGATCTGACGCCGTGCTGGCGGGCCGGCGGACCGTGCGGTCGGATCAGGGCGCACGATCCGCCGGCTTCGGCGGCGCTACTGCCGACCCTGCTGCGTCGCCCCGGGCAATGGCGGCAGGGGGCGATCGCTGTCGGCGACGCGGGTCAGCCGTGCTGCCAGCGGTCGGAAGAGCGCCGACAGCAGCACCTTGTCCGCCACACCCCGGGCGGCGAGCCCGAGCCGGGTCTGCGGGTACGCGAAGTGCACGATGCCCTTCGGGATGCCCTGGATCTTGTCGACGAGGGGGCGCATCCACGCGTCGAAGGCGTCGAGCGCGCGGTCGAGATCCTCGTCCGCCGTGACCGATGCCGCCAGAACGTACCCGCTCGTCAGGGCGAGCGAAGCGCCACCGCCGCCCATCGGCGTCACGCACCAGGCCGCATCGCCGATCACGCAGACACGGCCGCGGTGCCAGCGCGGCATCCGGATCTGGGTGAGCTCGTCCAGGTAGACGTCGTCCGAGCCGTCGAACCCGTCGAGCACGCGCTCGGTCTGCCAGCCGGCGTCGGCGTAGCGGGTCCGCAGCGTCGCCAGGGCCTCCGACCGCGAGCGGCCGACCAGGTCGTCGCCGCCGGCGTAGGCCAGGATCGCCCGGGTCGTGCCGTACGGGTCCGGGCGCAGGTGGACCTGACGGCCGCCGACGGCGTTGTACCAGCGCCACCGGTCGTCGTCGGACGGCGTGCGCGGGATCGTGCCGAAGACCATGGTCACCCCGAGGTCGCGCTCGTCGACCTCGCCCTCCGCGGCGAACAGCCGGTCGCGGGTGCGGGAGCGGACGCCCTCGGCGATGACCACGAGGTCGGCGTCGAGCACCCGTCCGGCGTCGGTGGTCACGGTTGCCCGGCGTCCGCCGACGTGGTCGACGACGTCCTGGATCGTCTCGCCGTAGACGATGTCGACGTCGGCGGGCAGGTCGTCGAGGATCACCCGGGCGAAGTCGCCGCGCAGGACCTCGAGTTCGGCGGTGGCACCGTCCGGACCGTCGGAGGGCAGCTCGGACCGGACGGCACCGTCACGATCGACGATCACCGTGCCGGTCTCGGTCGTGTTGCGGGCGCGGACGGCATCGACCAGGCCCATGCGGTCGAGTACCTCGCGGGCGACCCCGCGGACGTCGACGTTCTGCCCGCCGTCGCGGAAGGACGGCGCACGTTCGATCACCGTCACCTGCCACCCGACGTGGCGCAACCACCAGGCGGCGGACAGGCCTGCGATGCTGGCTCCGGAGATCACTGCGTGCTGTGAGGTCATGCTTTACAGTAAAGCAACTGCACAGTAAAGGAACCTAAATGCCCGACATCGACCCCCTCACCACGGTGTGGTCCGACGACGAGGTGGCCGTCATGCACGCGCTGCGCGACTGGGCCGTCACCTTCGACGAACTCCAGCGCCACCTGTCGTCGTGGATCGGTCTGCCCGGTTCCGACGCGAACGCCCTCGGGCAGATCGTGTGGGCGGACCAAGCCGGCGAGCCACTCTCCCCGGCGCAGTTGGCCCGGCGGATCGGCATGACGTCGGGCGCCACGTCGGTGTTGCTCGACCGCCTTGAGGGTGCCGGGCACGTCACCCGGCACCGCGAGAGCGTCGACAGGCGTCGCGTGACCCTGCGGCCGACCGAGTCGGCGCGTGCGGAAAGCGGGCGGTTCCTCGCGTTCTCCGGTGCCGAGATCGCCGCGACGGTGCGGGACGCCGACCCGGAGGAGACGCGGGTCGTCCTGGCGTTCCTGCGGCGCATGACCGACGCTGCCGCGTCGGCGAACGGTCGCCTGCAGGCGCGCTGAGGGGACCGACGGGCCGCGTCGCCGCGCTCAGTGCTCCTTGACGAGCGCCTCGACGTTGTTGCCGTCGGGGTCGCTCACGAACGCCGTGTAGGCGCGGTACTCGGGCCAGTACCGAGGCTCGTGGCGCGAGACCCCGCCGGACGCGACGGCCGCCCGGTGGAACGCATCGACCTCGGTGCGGCTCGCCGCCTCGAACGCCAGGTGCAGACCACGGGTCACCGCCGCCGTCGTGGGTGCAGTCTCGAGCGAGACGCTCGGGGTGTTCTGGCCGGTGGTCCAGTACTCCGCGACGGACTCGGTGCGGTAGCCCGCCTCGACCCCCAGCGGCGCGAGTGCCGCCGTGGAGAACGCCTCGCTCGCGGCGAAGTCGCTGGCGAAGACCCCGAGGTGGTGGATGAGGCGACGGCTCGGCATGGCTCGAACCTAGCCGCCCGGTCGAGCCGTTCGCACGTGCCAGACTGGCCGGGTGACGACGGGGACCGACGACCTGCCGGAGCGGCGCCCCACCGGTGGCCGCCTGCCGACCATGCGCGACGTCGCCGAGCACGTCGGGATGTCCCGGCAGCTCGTCTCGCTCGTGCTCCGCGGGGCCCCCGGTCCCAGTGCGGCGTCCCGCGACCGGATCCTCGCGGCGGCCGCTGAGCTCGGCTACCGCCCGCACACCTCGGCCCGGCTGCTCCGCGAGGGCCGCACGCGACTCATCGGCGCGGTCTTCAGCATGCGCAACCCGTTCCAGGTGCGCTTCGTCGAACGGCTCTTCGCCCGTGCGGCCGAGCAGGGCTTCGGTGTCGCCCTCGGGCCCGCCGATGCCGAGCGGACCACGGACCAGGTCGTGGCCGACCTGCTCGGCGAACGCGTCGAGGCCCTCGTCGTGTTCAACCCCGACCCCGACGCGACCGCGCTCCAGGAAGCGAGCCGCCTCGTGCCGGTCGTGCTCCTCGGTGAGTGGACGGATGCCCCGTACGCCGACAACGTGCACGTGGACGAGGTCGGCGGGCTCCGCGCGGCGGTCGAGCACCTGGTCGACCTGGGCCACCGACGCATCGCGTACGTCGGTGGCGAGGACGGGCTCGTCGGCCTCGATCGCGCGACCGCCTACCGCGACGCGATGCAGGGCGCCGGACTCGCAGCCGAGACCGACGTCGTCCCCAGCGGCTTCAGCGAAGAAGGTGGCGCCGCAGCCGCCCGCACACTCGTCGCCCGCGACGCCCTGCCGACCGCCGTGATCTGCTGCGGGGACCAGTGCGCCACCGGCCTGCTCGCCGTCTTCGCGCAGCACGCGGTCGACGTACCGGGGCGGGTGTCGGTGGTCGGCTTCGACGACAGCTACCTCGCATCGCTCAGCTACCACCGCCTGACGTCGGTGCACCAGGACGTCGAGGCGACGGTCGACGCGGCGCTCGCTGCGGTCCTCGACCGGACCTCGGGAAACGGTGGTGCGCGGCGTCGTGTCGCGACACCGACCGGGCTCGTGGTGCGCGAGTCGACGGGGCCTGTCGCGCGCTGACGCGGAACGACATCATCGTCGTCGCACGACGTCGGCCTTGTCGTTCCGCATCGCCCGCACGTTGATTTGGCTCGTGCTAACCTCGCCACCATGATCCCGAGCGCCCTGCCTGCACCCGACGTCTTCACCGCCGACTCCGGCGAACCCGCCCTGCGTTGGGGCATCATCGGCCCCGGTTGGATCGCGGGTGAGTTCGCCGACGCGCTCGGTGCCCACACCGCCCAACGCGTCGTCGCGGTGGCCTCGCGTTCGCTCGACCGGGCCGAACGGTTCGCCGCGGAGCGGGAGGTCGAGACAGCGCTCGGCAGCGTCGACGCGCTGCTGGCACGGTCCGATGTCGACGTCGTGTACATCGCGACGCCGCAGAGCGACCACGCGCCGACCGCCCTCGCCGCGATCGCCGCCGGCAAGCACGTCCTGGTCGAGAAGCCCTTCACGGTGACCGCTGCCGAAGCACGTGCGGTCGCCGATGCCGCCCGCGCAGCCGGCGTGTTCGTCATGGAGGCGATGTGGAGCCGCTACCTGCCGCAGGCCTCGGTGCTCCGGACCCTCCTGGCCGACGGTGCCCTCGGGGACGTCCGGTCCGTCCTCGCCGACCACGGCCAGGCGATCCCGTTCGGCCCGGAGCACCGCCTGTTCCGTCCGGAGCTCGGCGGGGGCGCGCTGCTCGACCTCGGCATCTACGCCGTGCAGTTCGCCTCGATGGTGCTGGGGTCCCCGGACCGCGTGACGGCACGGGGCCGGATGACCGAGTCCGGCGTCGACGCCTCCGGTTCGCTCGTCCTCGAACACGGCGCCGCCCAGGCCGTCCTGCACACGACCATCGCCGCGCGGACGCCGACGACCGCGTCGATCGCCGGCACCGAGGGCACGATCGAATTCGCCGGACCGTTCTACAACCCGACGACCTTCACGATCGCGGCAGCAGCACACGGTTCGCCCGTCCTGCACTGGCAGGACCCGACACCACTGCGGGGCTTCTCGGCCCTGGCCTGGGAGGCCACCGCCCTGGCACGCTTCGTCGGCGAGGGGCGGACGGAGTCCCCGCTGCACACCCTCGACGAGACGATCTCGATCCTCGAGACCGTCGACACCGCCCGCGCGCAGATCGCCGCGGGCTGAGCAGGAGACGACGATGTCCGATCGCATCACCACCCTCGAACAGCAGGAGCGCGACCTCGTGCTCGACGCATTCACCCACGACGACGCCTGGGAGCTGGGCTCCCTGATCCGCGGCATCGCCCACGAGGCCGGGCACGCCGTCGGCATCGACATCCGCCGGCCCGGCCTCTGCCTGTTCCGCGCGGCGACCCCGGGCATCACCCCGGACCAGCACGTCTGGATCGACCGCAAGGCCGCGGTCGTGCTCCGGATGGAGCAGTCGAGCGCCCTCGTCGACGCGCGGCTCTCCGCCGCCGGGGTCGATCCTGCTGCGATCGGATGGCTCGGTACCGAGTACGCCGTGACCGGGGGGTCGTTCCCGATCCGGGTCCGCGGAGCCGGGGTGGTCGCGGCCGTGACGGCCTCCGGCCTGTCCTCGATGGAGGACCACGACCTGGTCGTCGCTGGCCTGCGCGCGTTCATCGCCTCACGTCCCTGACGTGACCAGATGCGGACGGGAGGCCCGGTGCCAGCTGGCACCGTGCCTCCAGTCCGTCCCACGGTCGCGTGCGCGACCCGCGAGGTTCCAGGACTTGCCGCTCACGTTCCCCGAGGTTCCGCGAACGGCGCCGGATCGCCCCGAGATGCGACGATTTCGGAACCTGGAGGTGCCCAGCGGACGACCCGCGCGCTCAGGCGGGCAGCGGCACGAAGTCGAACTCCTGGAACGACGCGACCTCGTCCGCCCAACGGGTGGCGACGAAGCGTTGGTGCGCGGGGTGTGCGTCGTACGCCGAGTAGGTGTCCTGGTCGGCGAACACCATCGAGAACTGGAACCGGAAGTCGCTCTGCGTGGACACCTGGCGCGACACCGTGAAGTCCCGCACGCCGGGGATCGCCGGCAGGGTGTCGCGGGCGGCCTCGAGGAACGCGGCCTCGTGCGGGGAGCCGGCGGCGTGGACGAGCGTGAAGCAGACGGTGTGGACGATCATGCGGGTTCTCCGGTGGGGTAGTCGACGAAGGCGAAGGCGGACCCGTCGGGCGCCCACCCGTTGACGTTGAGGGTGCCCTGCCCGCCGTCGAGCTCGACGATGGTCTCGGCGGCCTGCCAGACCTCGGGTCCCCAGGCGCTGACGGATCCGTCACCGGTGACGAGGCGCAACCGCACGCGCTCGTCGGCCGGGTGTCCCTCGGTGCCGGGCGGGAACGACAGGTAGACGGCGGCGTCGTCGGTCGGGGCGGGATGTGGGAACCAGTTGACGTGCTCGTCGACGGTGAGCTGCTCGATGCCGGTGCCGTCCGGCCGGACCCGGGCGATCTGCGCGTGTCCGGGCGCCCGCTCGAACTGCTCGGTGTTGAACAGGATCCAGGCGCCGTCCGGGGTCCACTCGGGGCCGTCGGCGGCGGCGGGTACGGTCGTGACGGCTCGGTCGGCGCTGCCGTCCGCGGCCATCACCCGG
This sequence comes from Curtobacterium sp. RIT-PI-V, assembly GCF_025642935.1. Classification (NCBI taxonomy): domain Bacteria; kingdom Bacillati; phylum Actinomycetota; class Actinomycetes; order Micrococcales; family Microbacteriaceae; genus Curtobacterium; species Curtobacterium sp. RIT-PI-V. Next base: position 234,998 of record NZ_JANZKM010000002.1, on the reverse strand, counting down.
ATGGTCCCGGACGACCAGACGGCGTCGCCGGAGGGGTCGAGCCGCACGTACGCGAGCTCGGAGCCGTCGGAGCTGACGCCGTGCAGGAAGTGCAGGCCGCCGTCGTCCGCGGTGACCCGGGTCGCTGGGCCGCCGGCGAGCGGGGCGCTCCAGATGTGGAAGTCGTTCGCGCTGACGTGCACGGTGACGCCGTCGGGGTCGAGCACGTGGTCGTTGTTCAGGGGCGGGACGCCCTCGATCGCGACGCGCTCCGGAGCTGCGGCACCGTCGGCCGGCATCGTCCAGAGGACCCCGTCACCGTTCAGCACGAGACGGCCGTCCGTGGTCCAGTTCGGCGCTTCGTAGAGCCGCTCGGCCGACTCGTGCACGGTGGTCACGCTGCGGTCGGCTCGGTGCCAGATCCGGATCCGGCAGGTCTGGCCCGGTGCGAGCACGCGACCCGGGGCTGCATCGTCGAGGGGCATGGCACACCTTCCACAGTGAATGTTGGCTCGTGACAACCCTACCGGTTCAGCGAGCCTGGATCGTGGCCAGGAGCGGTCGTCGCGCGGAACCCCCGGTCGAGGAACGCGATGATCCACTCGAAGCTCGCGTCGACGTCGGTGCGCATCTGGAACCCGCCGGACGTCTCGATGGTCGCGAAGCCGTGCAGGACGCTGCGCAGCAACCGGAGTGCGTGCACCTCGTCGGCGGGGTCGAGTCCGTAGCCGCGCAGCGCCGCTGCGAACGAGGCGAGGGTGCGCTCCAGGGCCACGGCCAACGGGTCGTCCGGCCCGGTGGGACGGATCCCGACCGTCGCCTCGTACCGGCCGGGGTGGCGCTGCACGTACCGGCGGACGGTCTGCGCGGCCGCCTCGACGGCGTCGCGCCCGGCGAGCCCCTGCATCGCGTCGCGTAGGTCGTCGCCGAGTTCGTTCGCGGCGAGGATCGCGATCCGGCGGGTCAGGTCGGTGAGTCCGTCGACGTGCTTGTACAGCGACGGCGACTTCACGCCGAGCCGTTCGGCGACGACGCTCATGCTCAGCCGCGCGAGCCCGATCTCGTCGGCCAGTTCTGCCGCCGCGGTGGTGACGGCGGCGGGGTCGAGTCCAGCCCTAGCCACGGTGGCCACCGACCGGCGCGAGCGTGCGGCCGAGGAAGGGGAGCACGAGTGCGAGGACCTCGGTCGGGGTCTCGGTGTGCGGGTAGTGCCCGGCACCGTCGATGACGGCCAGCTCGCCGAGCCCGTCGGGCAGGTCGGCCAGGACCCGCTCGCCCTCGGCACGTGGGACGGCCCAGTCGGGGTCGGCGCTGCCCTCGATCACCAGGACGGGGCACCGCACGTCCGCCAGCCGAGCACCGGCGTCGGCGGGTGAGGTCTTGGTCATCGCGCGCAGCACCGCCATCCGCTCCGGCTGCTGCAGCGTCGACTCGATGCGGCCCAGTTCCTCGGTCCAGTCGGTCGGCTTCGTCGGCACGGCGATGTCCAGGTAGGCCAGCCAGCCGGCCAGGCTCCCGGTCGTCATCACCTTGGCGAGCTGCAGAGTGCCGGCGCGGTGGTGGCGGTTCCGGAGCAGGCCGCCGAGGTCGAACGACTGCTTGCGCGTGAACGGCGCGAGCTCGACGATGCCGGTGACGACGTCGGGGGCATCGGCGGCGGCGATCGTGGCCGCCCCGCCGCTGATCGACTGCCCGACGATGACCGCGGGGCCGCCGAGGTGCCGGACGACGGCGACCAGGTCGCGGGCGATGTCGGCACGCTCGTACGAGGCCCAGTCGGCGCTCGAGTCACCGCAGCCGCGGATGTCGACGTTCGCCACCCGGTAGCCGGCGGCGACGAGCTCGGGGACCAGGAACCGGTACGCGTGCCGGCTGTCGCCCATGCCGTGTGCGAGGACGACGAGCGGGCCGTCGCCGGTGACGTCGTACGCGATGGTGCCTTCGTCGGTGCGCAGGTGTTCGAGCATGACTGCCTCCATGGCTAAGTGTGTTAGCTAAAAGCTAAGACCATTAGCCGACGCTGTCAAGCCCGCCACGGCAGTCGCGTCGCGCTGCGGCGGACGGGAGGCCCGTGGCGGGCCCGCACCGGGCCTCCCGTCCGCTCGTCGGTCGCCGTCAGTGCACCGTGTCCAGCGTGTCGGACAGGTCCAGGGACCAGACGGCGACCCCGGTCAGGCCGAGCCGCTCGGCGAGTGCCACGCGCTCGCGCAGCGACCGTGCGTCGGACCACCACAGCACCTCGCCGCTGGGCAGGGTCGCCGTCCACTCGCCCGCTGTCGCGTTCCAGGTCGGGGTGACGCCGGCCTTCCGGACGCGACGACGGGCCTGGTCGTCGGACAGCTGCCCCGCCGGTCGCGGCCCCTTCCAGTGGTAGCCGTACCCGGCGACGCCGAGCACGATCTGGTCGGCGGGCGCGAGGGTGGCGAGCGCCCTGGCGGACTTCGACGCCCAGGGCAACGACCCGACCGGCCCCGGTGCGTTCGGCTCCCACGGGCCGTGCTGGTCGTAGGCCATCAGCGTGAGGTGGTCCAGCGGAGCGCGGAGCGCCCGGACGTCGTACCCCATGCGCGCGTACCCGGCCGCGGTCGTCGACGCCGACAGGGCGATGTCGAGCCGGACGTCGTCGCCGACCGCCGCACGGAGTTCCCGCGCGAAGGCCGTCAACCCCGCCGTGTCGGCGGCGGTCAACGCCTCGAGGTCGATCATGACCGAGTCCCATCCGCCGGAACGCACGTCGGTCGCGAGCGCGCGGACGACGTGGGACCGGTTGGCGGGGGACCGGAGCATCCTCCTGGCGATCGGCTCGCTGAAGTCGCCGTCGGCGTAGTTGCTGACGAGCAGCTGCGCCTCGAGCCCGCGGGCGTGCGCCCGGTTGCGCTGGGTCCTGGCCTCGTGGGACGGTGCGGTGACGCGCGTGCCGGTCCGGTTCAGCAGCAGCCCGTCGACGCCGACGACGTCCATCGCGGCGGCGTCGGCGTCGATCAGCGCGGGGTTCGCCCCTTCCGGCTGGAAGCCCGTGACGTCGAACCAGTCGGGGGTGCCGGACTCGGCGTTCGCGGGGCCCGTGCAGCCGGTCAGGACGAGGCCCGCGGTCACGGCGACGGCGAGGAGGACGGAACGCGGCCTGGTGATCACGCTCCGAGTGTGTCAGGCCGGAGCAGCCGCCGCGTCGACCGGTGTGCTGAACTGCTCGACCAGCGTCCGCTTGAGGACCTTGCCGCTCGGTCCGAGGGGCAGGGCGTCGACCACGTGCACGACCCGCGGGAACTTGTACGCCGCGATCTCGTCGGACACGAAGTGGACGAGCTCGTCCGGGCTGACGGTCGCGCCGGCGCGGAGCACCACGGCGGCCTCGATCTCCTGGCCGTGCAGCTCGTGCGGGACGCCGAAGACCGCGGCCATGGTGACGTCCGGGTGCGTCGCCAGCACCTCTTCGACCTGCCGCGGGTACACGTTGTAGCCGTTGCGGATGATCATGTCCTTCGTGCGGTCGACGATCGTCAGGTACCCGTCGTCGTCCTTCGTGCCGAGGTCGCCGGTGCGGAACCAGCCGTCGACGATCGCCGCGTCGGTGTCCTCCGGCCGGTCCAGGTACCCGTTCATCAGGTTGTGCCCGCGGATGACGAGTTCGCCAATCTCGCCGTGCGGCAGCAGCACGATCGCGTCGGGCGTGGCCGGGTCAGCGATCTCGACGTCGACACCCCACACCGGCGTCCCGATCGTTCCCGGTCGGGGCGCGCGGCCGACGTGGTTGAAGGTGGCCACGGGCGACGTCTCGGTCAGTCCGTAGCCCTCGTGGATGGGCGCATCGAACACGGACTGGAACCGCTCGAGGACGGCCAACGGCAACGACGCGCCGCCCGAGATCGCGTAGCGCAGGTCCGGTCTGGCGTCGCCTCGGGTCGCGGCGTCGAGCAGTGCCATGTACATCGTCGGCACCCCCATGAAGATCTCGCAGCCGTGCTCGACCATCGCCGACAGTGCTGCGTCGCCGTCGAACTTCGGGAGCATCACGATGGTGGCGCCCGCGCGGAACCCGGTGTTCATCGTGCAGGTCTGACCGAACGTGTGGAACAGCGGGAGCGCCCCGAGCAGGACGTCGCCGCGGTGCATGTCGAAGGTGCTCATCAGGTTCGTGTTGACCTGTTCGAGCAGGGCGAAGTGCGAGCCCTCGGCACCCTTCGGCTTGCCGGTGGTCCCGCTCGTGTACAGGATCGTCGCCGTGTCGAAGGGGTCGCGGGGGACGTAGGTGTCGAGGGGTTCGGCCGCCGCGGCGAGGGCCTCGAGGCGGTCCGGGTCGTCGTGGTCATCGTGGTCGTCGTGGTCGTCGTGGTCGTCGTGGTCGGCCGGTGCGAGGACGGTGATGACGTCGACGCCGGCGAGTTCGGCACCGGCTGCGCCCTCGGCCAGCAGCGGGGCAGCGCAGACGAGCAGCATCGCGCCGCTGTCCTGCAGCAGGTACTCGATCTCGCGCCGCTTGAGCAGCGCGTGCACGGGGACGACGACGGCGCCGAGCGCGAGGGTGGCGTAGTAGACGCGGGCGAAGTCCGCGACGTTCGGCACGAGCATCGCGACGCGCGATCCCTCGGTGACCCCGCGGGCGCGGAGCGCTCCGGCGTAGGCGAGGGTCTCGGACCACAGCTCGGCGTAGGTGGTGCGGTGGTCGCCGACGATCACGGCGACGTCGTCCGGGTACCGCACGGCGGATTCGGCCAGGATCGCGGCGACCGAGGCGGTGGCCCGGGTCGGTCTGGGGGTGCCGTGGTGGGCGGCGGTGGTGGGCTCGGTGCGCGTCATTCCGGTCTCCGTCTTCGGTGACGAGTGGTTCTCCGGATCATACGTGCGGTCAGAACGTCGTGCGCTCCTCGAACACCGACATGATCATGGCCGCTCCGAGCCGCGCGCTCCGGGCGGGCTTCGCCGATCCCTGCACGGCTGACTCGACTCGGGCGCCCTCGACCAGCAGCGACAGGGTCTCGGCGATGTGCGCCGGCATGTCCGCACGGGTGCAGAGCAACGTGAGGTGGCTCTCGACGTCGCGGAAGTGCTCGGCCGCGAGTGCGGCGATCTCCGCGTCCTGCCGCCCGAGCTCGGCGTGTCCGTTGATGAACGCGCAGCCGCGCCACCCCTCGTCCGCGAAGCACTTCTCCAGGTAGCTGAAGATGCCGAGGATCTCGTCACGGGGATCCGCCGAGGTGGTGGCGATGTGGTCCAGTGCCCGACGCCACGCACCGTGCCAGCGTCGCAGGACCGCCACGACGAGCGCCTGCTTGGACGGGTACGCCGCCGTCAGTTCGTCCACGCTCATGCCCGCGTGCGCGGCGACGTCCTCGAAGCGCACCGGGATCACGCCGTGCGCCGTGAAGAGGTCGTCGGCGGCCTTGGATGCGGTGCGCTGCGCGGTCGTCTCGACGGCCGGGGGCGTGAGTGTGAGGAGCGTCATGAGGAAGTGGGGTCGGGGGTCAGGCTGCGAAGAAGTCCGCGTAGGACGGGTCCGCGTGACCCATGTGCGCGCTGAGACGGGCCTGGACGATCTGGTCGAGGTCGGCGGGTGGGGTCAGCCCACGCCGGCGCCACTCGAGGGGGCTCTGTCGGAGCTGTTCGAGCGTGCTCTGGTCAAGCATCGTGGCGTTCCTGTTCTGCGAAGAGTGCGGTCATGTCGATGGCCTGGGTACGGACGTCCTCGAAGGCGTCGCCGTCCCGGATCACGCGGAGAGTCCGATCACGGCGGCTGCGGAAGCGAGGACGCTCACCGAGACGATGCCGGTGGTGACCGCTGCGATCTGCAGGGTGCGCTGACGCTGCGCGTCACGGAGTTCACTGAACGTGCCACGGTGGCGGTTCCGTCGGCTCTGCGCCGAGGCCGCTTCGAAGGCGTACTCGGGGGCGCTGATCGGGTGGACCGGAGCTGCGGTCACGGTGGTCATGTCGTCCTCGTGTTCTCCTGAGCGGCCCGATGCCGCTGGATGAGACGACCGTACGAGCAGGAAGTCCTCGGTGTGCGCAAGGACCGATGACTCGACGGATCGCGGATGTCGGCAGTGGCCCGGCGGTCGAAATCCGGACATCGTCCCGTCGCCGTGCACATCCGGTCCACGCGTCGGCGGGCGCGGGGAGCGCTTCTCGGACAGTGGTGCGGACGGGCGGCCCTGCGTCCGTCACACTGCACTCGGTGAACCGATGACAGACGAACGAGCTCGCGTGCAGGACGACGTCCGGTCCGCCGACGTCGACGAAGCACGCGACTTCCTGGTCGGGGCGTACGACGCCTCCGAGTGGCGCGCCGAGACGACCGCGCAGCCGTTCACCTTCCGGTACTCGGCGGTCGGTGACTCGACGATGACGTTGCGCGCGATCCGGTTCGACGGGCACCTGGACGGCGTCATGACGCCGTCGGACGACTTCGTCGTGCAGTGGATCACCCGGGGCACCGGCTTCATCGGCGAGGGCGACGACCGTCTCGTGAGCGCCGTGGGCCGGCCGCAGCTGTGGCCGCAGGACGGCGCCGCGTTCACGTACCAGGACTACGACCAGCGTCTCGTCCAGATCAACCGGGCATCGCTCGAGGAGGTCGCCGGCGAGCGCGGTGCGGCGTCGGGCGGCGTGCAGCTCGACCACACCGTGCAACCCGACGACCGGGCGGTGACGATGTGGCGGAACACGGTCAAGCTCATCTCGCACACGGTGCTCGATCGGCAGGTCTCACCGCTGTTGCAGGCGGAGATGGGACGGCTGGGGGCGCTGGCGCTGCTCGAGCTGTACCCGGTCGTCTCGGCCACGCTGCCGGACGAACTCCTGCTTCCGCGCAACGCGCACATCCGCCGGGCCGTCGAGTACGTGCACGAGCACGCCCACCTGCCGATCACGAGCACCGACCTGGCCGAGGTGGCCTCCCTGAGCCTGCGTGCTCTGCAGCAGGCGTTCCAGCGGCAGCTCGGGGTGAGCCCGAACGGGTACCTGCGCGGGGTCCGTCTCGACCGGGTGCGCGACGAGCTCCTGCACGCCGACCCGGCGGGGACGAGCATCGCCGACGTCGCCCGGCAGTGGGGGTTCGCCCACGCTGGTCGGTTCTCGGCCGCCTACCTCGAGCGCCACGGCGAGTACCCCCGGGACACGGTGCGGCGGGCCTGACCTCGGTCGGCGCCCGCGGATGCGTCCCTGAGAGCTCCGACACACGATCGGGGGCGTCCTACCACCCCGACACGGCACCGTGAGACCGTGCTGACCCGCCGAGCCGTCGCCCCCGTCGTCGTCTCCGGGGTGGTGGTGCTCGGCAGTGCGTTCGTCTTCGCCCCGTGGCTCGGGATCGCCCGCGCACCGGTGCTCGCGGCGGTGCTGCCCGCACGCGCGGTGGTGTCCGTCTGCGTCGTCGTCGCAGCCGTGGTGCTGATCGTCCTCGGCGTCGCGCGGCGCCGGTCGCGTGTCATGGCCTTCGCGGTCGGTGCCGTGCTCGTCGCCCTCGCGGGAGCCAACGGTGCGGTCCTCGAGACGAGGGGCTTCGACGCCGGTCCGCCGCACGTGGCGGGCGGCCTCCGCGTGTTCGAGTGGAACACGAACGGCGGTCTCGTCGGGCCCACCGCGATCGGGCGCGCAGCCTCGGCGGGCCGTGCCGACGTGGTCGTGCTGCCCGATGCCGGCTCATCCGCCGCCGCCGAGGCCGTCGCCGCCGCGATGGGATCCGGTAGCGGACCGATGCGCGTGTTCGCCGAGCCCGGCGCGCAGGTCGCCGTGCTCGTCCGGGACGACCTCGCCGCGCACGCCACGATGCACCCGGGCATCGACCCCGTGAAGACCCTGGTCGTGTCGGTTCCCGGAGGCCCCGTGATCCTCGCGGTGCACGCACCGCAGCCCCTCCTGCGCGGACTCGCGGGGTGGCGTGCGGACCTCGACTGGGTGCGGCGGCGGTGCGCGGACGATGCCGACGTCATCGTCGCCGGGGACTTCAACGCATCGGTGGACGCGTTCGGTGGCGGCGGACTCGGATCCTGTCAGGACGCCGCGTCGACCGTGCACGCGGCAGGCCTCGGGACCTGGCCCACCTCGGTCGTCCCGGCGCTCGCGATGCCGCTCGACCACACCCTGGTGAGCCCGGCGGCGGGCGCGGTGCGGTCGTGGACGATCGTCAGGACCGAGGACGGGTCAGGAGCTCGGCACCGACCGACCATCACGGTCATCGGTGTGCGGGCCTGGTGAGCCGCTCGCTCGCGCCGCGGTCGGCCGCACCGGTGGGATCGGAGACGGTTCAGGAACGCTGCACGGGTCAGACCACACCCCGTGACCGCAGGAACGCCACCTGGCGTTCCCAGTGCCGGAAGCCGCCGCCCTCGTGCCCGTTGTACGGGTACACCTCGATCTGGCGATCGTCCGGGCCGAGCGCGCCGGTCGACCCGAGCGCGTTGAAGGCGGCGAAGGTCGTGCGCGGCGGCACGACGTCGTCCATCAGGGCCACGGAGAACAGCGCCGGGGCGGTGATGCCGGCGGCGTGGTTCACCCCGTCGAAGTACGCCGCGGTGTCCCAGACGGTCTCGGCCGCGTCGCGGTGGACGGACAGGTAGGTCGCGATCTCCAGGTACGGGCCGCCGACGGCGACGTCCGTGCCGCCCTCCCAGTCGCACAGGAACGCGACGTCGGGCAGCACTGCGGAGATCGGCCCGACGTGGGCCTCGACCAGAGCAGCTGCGGCGATGGCGATGCCGCCGCCCTGGCTGCCACCGGTCAGGGCGATGCGCCCCGGGTCGACACCGGGCAGCGTCCGCACGGCGTCCACCAGGCGGACGGCGTCGGTGTACACCCGGCGGTAGTAGTGGTCCGCGGGGGATCCGATGCCGCTCGTCATCCACCCACTCGCGTGCGGTCCGGAGCCGTGCGGGTCGGGGGTGTCACCGCCGGCCCACCCGCTGCCCTGGCCACGGGTGTCCATGACGACGTGCACGTACCCGGCGAGGGCCCAGTGCACGCGTTCGCCGGGGCGCCCGCGGCCGCCGCCGTAGCCGAGGAACTCGACCACGACGGGCAGCGACGTGTCACGACCGGCCAGCGGTCGCGAGACCCAGGCGCGCACCGGATCGCCGGCGAACCCCGGGAACGTCAGGTCCTCGACGACGAGTCCGGTCACCGGGGTGTCGGCCGGAGCGAGGACAGGAGCCGTCCCCGCTCCGGCCGCCCGGGCCGCGGTGATCGTGTCCGCCCAGAACGCGTCGAAGTCGGCCGGTCGCCGGACCTCGGGTCGGTGCCGACGGAGTTCGTCGAGCGGGAGGTCGGTGCGTGCCATGGGTCTCCTCGGTCAGCGCGCCGCGGCGCGGTACTGCTCGAGCACCTCGGGGTGCGGGTCCGCCGGCACGGTCGTCGTCGCGATGTCCCACGACGGCAGCGCGCCGGTCGACGCCCAGGCTGCCTGACGCGCAGCCCCGGACGCCACGTACTCGCCCGGTTCCGGGATGAGCACGTCGCGTCCGAACACCTGCGCGGCGACGGTCCGGACGGCGTCGTTCCGCGCGGCCCCGCCGATGAGCAGCAGTCGCGACACGGTCACGCCGGTGCCCTCGACCGCGGCGAGTCCGTCGGCCAGGGCACAGAGCATGCCCTCCACCGCGGCGCGCGCCAGGTGCGGTCGGTCGGTCGTACCCGGGGTCATCCCGAGCAGTGACGCGGTCGCGTCCGGCCGGTTGGGCGTGCGCTCGCCGACGAAGTAGGGCACCAGCACGAGGCCGTCGGCCCCGGCCGGCGCCTGCAGCGCCAGCTCGCCGAGCGCGGCGTGGTCCACGCCGAGCAGACCGCCGATCACCTCGAGCACGCGGGCTGCGTTGAGCGTCGTGACGATCGGGAGGCGCGACCCGGTCCCGTCGGCGAAGCCCGCCACGGTCCCGCTCGGGTCCAGGACCTCGGTCGCGGTGACGCCGAAGACGGTCCCGCTGGTCCCCAGGGACACCGCGATGTCCCCGGGGGCGAGCCCGAGGCCGAGCGCCGCACCGGCGTTGTCGCCGAGGCCGGCGCCCACGACCAGTCCGGCCGGCGCGGCCGCGCCGTGCGGCAGCGTGACGTCGACGGCGAGCGTCCCCATCGCCTCGTCGTGGGCGACCACGCGCGGCACGACGACCGTGTCCGCGGTCGGCTCGGCGCCGGCGACGCGCATCGGGCGGCCGAGCGCGAGTTCGAACAGGTCCGGGTCGTACTCCCGGCGCACGGGGTCCCAGTAGGCCGTGCCGCTGGCATCCGAGGCGTCGGTCGCCAGGGCGTCCAGGTCCGGTCCGAGCGGACTCTCGTCGGCCGGGCCGTACCCGCGCAGCCGCCACGACAACCAGTCGTGGGGGAGCGCGACCGCAGCGACGCGGCCGGCGTTGTCCGGCTCGGCGTCGCGGAGCCACCGCAGCTTGGTCCCGGTGAACGATGCCACCGGGACCAGACCCGTCCGGGCGACCCAGGATTCCCGTCCGATCTCCTCGACCATCTGCGCGGCCGCATCCGCACTGCGCACGTCGTTCCAGAGCAGGGCGTCGCGGACCACGCGACCGTCGGCGTCGAGCGCGACCATGCCGTGCTGCTGCCCGGCGATCGCGACGGCGCCGACGTCGGTGAGCCCGCCGGCGTCCGCGACCGCGGTGCCGAGGGCGTCCCACCAGTGGCGGGGGTCGACGGACGTGCCGTCCGGGTGGGCGGCACGTCCCTCACGGACGACGGCACCCGTCGCCGCGTCGCGGATCGTGACCTTGCAGGACTGGGTCGACGAGTCGACGCCGGCGACGAGCTGTGTCATCCCCGCAGCCTGTCAGCGCGCGCCGAGCAGGTGCTCGATGGCGAGCTGCTGCAGTCGGACGAAGCCGAAGCCCTTGCCGCCGAAGTACGCGTCGGCGTCGAAGTCCTCGTAGGCCGAGCGGTCGGACAGGAAGGCGTCGTAGGACTCGCCGTCGTTCAGGGTCGGCGTGCTGAGCTCCCCGACCTTCGAGGCCTCGAGTGCGGCCTGCACCTCGGGGTCGGCGCGGAAGGCCTGCGCACGCTCCTTGAGCAGCAGGTACATGCGCATGTTCGCGGCCGCCGAGTCCCAAACGCCGGTGATGTCCTCGGTGCGGCTCGGCTTGTAGTCGAAGTGGCGCGGGCCGTCGTAGGCCTGGCCGCCCTGCGGCGAACCGTGCTCGAGCAGGTCGACGAGCGAGAACGCGTTCTGCAGGTCGCCGTGGCCGAACACCAGGTCCTGGTCGTACTTGATGCCGCGCTGACCGTTGAGGTCGATGTGGAAGAGCTTGCCCTGGTAGAGCGCCTGGGCGATGCCGGCCGTGAAGTTCAGGCCCGCCATCTGCTCGTGGCCGACCTCGGGGTTGATGCCGAACAGCTCGGGGCGCTCGAGCGTCTCGGTGAAGGCGATCGCGTGGCCGAGGGTCGGCAGGAGGATGTCGCCGCGGGGCTCGTTCGGCTTCGGCTCGATGGCGAAGCGGATGCCGTAGCCCTTGTCGGTGACGTAGTCGGCGAGCAGGTTGACGGCCTCGCGGTAGCGCTCGAGTGCGGCCTGCACGTCCTTCGCGCTGTCGTACTCGGAGCCTTCGCGGCCGCCCCACATCACGAAGGTCGACGCACCGAGCTCGGCGGCGAGGTCGATGTTGCGCAGGACCTTGCGGAGCGCGAAGCGGCGGACCTGCCGGTCGTTGGAGGTGAAGCCGCCGTCCTTGAACACGGGTGCGGAGAACAGGTTCGTCGTCACCATCGGCACGATGAGGCCGGTGGCGTCGAGCGCACCCTTGAGGCGGTCGATCTGCGTCTGCCGTTCGGCGTCGGTCGAGCCGAACGCGAACAGGTCGTCGTCGTGGAAGGTCAGGCCGTAGGCGCCGAGCTCGTCGAGCTTCTCGACCGCCTCGACCACGTCGAGGGCCGGGCGGGTCGGCCCGCCGAAGGGGTCGGAGCCGTTGTAGCCGATGGTCCAGAGACCGAAGGAGAACTTGTCTGCACGGGTGGGCGTCGTTGCCATGGTGGTCACCGTTCGTCGTCGAAACAAAATGTTGCCGCGCCCAACATAAGCGGTAGTGTTGGCTGTGGCAAGGACGTGATCGCAAAGGAGCGAGCGGATGGCACAGGAACGACTGCGGATCGCCATGGTGGGGCACGGCTTCATGGGAGCCGCGCACTCACAGGCATGGCGGACCGCCCCCAGGTTCTTCGACCTCGGGGTCGAACCCGAGATGGCGGTGATCGTCGGGCGCGACCCGGAACGCACCGAGGCCGCTCGCGTGCAGTACGGCTGGCAGTCGGCGTCGACCGACTGGCGCGCCGTCGTGGCCGACCCGGACATCGACGTCGTCGACATCGTGTCGCCCGGGTCGTCGCACGTCGAGATCGCGATCGCCGCGCTCGAGGCCGGCAAGCACGTCCTGTGCGAGAAGCCGCTCGCCAACACCGTCGAACAGGCCGAGGCGATGACCGCCGCTGCCGCAGCCGCCCGGGCGCACGGGGTCCGCGCCATGGTCGGGTTCAGCTACCGCCGGGTGCCGGCCATCGCCCTCGCCCGACAGCTCGTGCAGGACGGCCGGATCGGCACCGTGCGCCAGGTCCGCGCGCTCTACCTGCAGGACTGGCTCGCCGACGCGGACGGCCCGATGACCTGGCGCCTCGACAAGGAGCTCGCCGGTTCCGGTGCGCTCGGCGACATCGGCGCGCACGCGATCGACCTCGTCGAGCACGTCACCGGCGCCGAGCTCACCCGGGTGTCGGGTCTGCTCGAGACCTTCGTGACCGAGCGCCCCCTGCTCGCCGACGGCGTCGGACTCTCCGGCACGGCGTCGAGCGAGCGCGGGCAGGTCACCGTCGACGACGCCGCGTTCTTCACCGCCCGACTCGGCGGCGGTGCGGCCGACGGTGCGATCGGCACGTTCGAGGCCACGCGCTACGCGACCGGCCGGAAGAACGGCCTGACGCTCGAGATCAGCGGGTCCGAGGGAGCGATCCAGTTCGACCTCGAGTCCATGAACGAACTGCGGCTGTACGAGTCGTCGGCACCCGCGGGGGAGCAGGGCTTCCGCCGCATCCTGGTCACCGAACCCGAGCACCCCTACATGGCGGCGTGGTGGCCCACTGGACACCTCATCGGGTACGAACACACCTTCAGCCACCAGGTGAAGGACTTCGTCGACGCGATCGTGGCCGGCACCGACCCGGCGCCCTCGTTCGAGGACGGCCTGCACGTGCAGCGGGTGCTCGACGCCGTCGAACGCAGCGCTGCCGACGGCAGCAGCTGGACGGCGACCTCGTGACCGCCGCCGACGGCACACGTCAGGCCCTCGTCGTCCGCGGGGGCTGGGACGGCCACCAGCCCGTCGAGACCACCGACCTGTTCGTCCCGTTCCTGCGTGACAACGGGTTCGCCGTCCGGGTATCGGACTCGACGGCCGTCTACGCCGACGAGTCCGTCATGGCCGAGGTCGACCTGATCGTGCAGGTCGTCACCATGTCGACCATCGCCGACGACGAGTTCGCCGGGCTGCAGCGCGCGGTCCTGGGCGGCGCCGGACTGGCCGGCTGGCACGGCGGGATCGCGGACGCGTTCCGGAACACCGCCGACTACCTGCACATGGTCGGCGGCCAGTTCGCCCACCACGCCGGCAAGCACCCCGACGAGCGCGTCGGGGAGCAGTCCGACAACTACATCCCGTACACGGTGCACCTCACCGACCTCGGACGATCGCACCCGATCACGCAGGGCATCGAGGACTTCGACCTCGTCACCGAGCAGTACTGGGTGCTGTCCGACGAGTACAACGACGTCCTCGCGACCACCACGCAGGAAGCGCGCGACTTCGACGCCTGGAACCGTCCGGTCACCGCACCGGCGATCTGGACACGGCAGTGGGGTGCTGGCCGCGTGTTCGTCTCCGCGCCCGGGCACCGCCTCGAGGTCGTCGAGTCGCAGCCACTCCGCACCATCATCGAGAGGGGCCTCCTGTGGGCAGCACAATGAACGAACCCGTACTCCGCGTCGGGGTGGTGGGCGTCGGCGTGATCAGCCAGCAGTACTTCGAGCACTTCCCGGCCCTGCCCGGCCTGTCGCTCGTCGCGGTCGCCGACCTCGACGTCGACCGGGCGCAGACGGTCGGCGCCGCACAGGGCGTGCGCGGCACGAGCGTCGACGAGCTGCTCGCGGCCGACGACGTCGACGTGGTGCTCAACCTGACGATCCCCGCCGCCCACGCCGACGTCGCGACCCGGGCGCTCGCCGCGGGCAAGCACGTCTACGGCGAGAAGCCCCTGGCGATGTCCACGGCCGAGGCCGAACCGGTGCTCGAGGCCGCCCGGACCGCGGGCCTGCGGGTCGGCAGCGCCCCGGACACCGTGCTCGGCACCGGCATCCAGACCGCTCGGGACGCCCTCGACGACGGCCTGATCGGCACCCCGGTCGGCGCGGCCGTCGCCTGGAGCGCCCCCGGCCACGAGCTCTGGCACCCGGCACCCGCGTTCTACTACCAGCCCGGTGGCGGCCCGCTGCTCGACATGGGCCCGTACTACCTGACCAGCCTCGTCACCTTCTTCGGACCGGTCGTCCGGGTGAGCGGCAGTGCCACCCGCTCCACCCGCGAGCGGACCGTCGCGACCGGACCGAACGCCGGCACGGCGATCCCGGTCGACATCGACACCCACGTGGTCGCGATCCTCGAGCACGAGAACGGCGTCGTCTCGACCGTCACCGTCTCGTTCGAGGTGTGGGCGACCCGCGCACCGCTCTTCGAGGTGTACGGCACCGCCGGCACCCTCGGCGTCCCGGACCCGAACCGGTTCTCGGACCCGGTGTCGATCGCCACCGCGGACGACCGCGAGTGGCGAGAGCTGCCGGTCTCCGCCGGGTACGCCGACGCCGGTCGCGGGTACGGGCTCGCCGACCTGGCGCACGCGATCGCCACGGACCGTCCGCACCGGGCCTCGGGCGATCTCGCGTTCCACGTGCTCGAGATCATGGAGGCCGTCTCGGCCGCGGCCCGCGACCACGCGGTCGTCGACGTGCACTCGCGCGTCGACCGCCCCGCCGCCGTCCCCGCCGGGTCCGCACCCGGGCCGTGGTGACGGACCTCGACCACAGCACGGACCTCGACCACAGCACCCACCTCGACCACCGCACGGAAGGACGACGACGATGACGACGACGGACGCGAGCGACCAGGCGGAGCCGACCCGGGCCTCCCGGCCGGTCACGCTGTTCACCGGACAGTGGGCCGACCTGCCCTTCGAGGAGGTCGCCCGGCTCGCCGGCGACTGGGGGTACGACGGACTCGAGATCGCCTGCTGGGGCGACCACCTGGACGTCCGGCGCGCCGCGACGGACCCGTCGTACGTCGCCGAGCGCAAGGCGATCCTGGAACGCAACGGACTGCGTGTCTGGACCATCGCGAACCACCTGGTCGGTCAGGCCGTGTGCGACGACCCCATCGACCAGCGGCACGAGGACATCCTGCCGCCGCACGTCTGGGGCGACGGCGAGGCCGAGGGCGTCCGGCAGCGTGCCGCCGAGGAACTCCAGTGGACCGCGCGCGCCGCAGCGGCACTCGGCGCCGACACCGTCACCGGGTTCTCCGGCTCGTCGATCTGGAAGACCGTCGCGGGCTTCCCGCCGGTCCCGCCGAGCATGATCGACGCCGGGTACCAGGACTTCCACGACCGCTGGTCGCCGATCATCGACGTGTTCGAGGAGGTCGGGGTCCGCTTCGCGCTCGAGGTGCACCCGTCCGAGATCGCCTACGACTACTGGACCGCCGAGCGCACCCTCGAGCTCTTCGCGGACCGGCCGGCGTTCGGGTTCAACTTCGACCCCTCGCACTTCGTCTGGCAGGACCTCGACCCCGCTGCGTTCCTGCTCGACTTCGCCGACCGGGTGTACCACGTGCACTGCAAGGAGTCGGTGAAGCAGCTCGACGGGCGCAACGGCCGGCTCGGCTCGCACCTGCCGTGGGGCGACCCGCGCCGCGGCTGGGACTTCGTGACCGCCGGACACGGTGACGTGCCGTGGGAGCGCGTGTTCCGCGTGCTGAACCACATCGGCTACACCGGACCGACCAGCGTCGAGTGGGAGGACGCCGGCATGGACCGCCTCGTCGGAGGACCCGAGGCGCTGGCGTTCGTGCGGCAGCTCGGCACGATCGCGCCGCCGTCGGCCTCGTTCGACGCCGCGTTCTCGCGGTCGCGAGGGTGAGCCGGGGCTGAGCCAGGGCCGAGACTCGGGCTGAGCGACACTTCTCGGACGCTCGAGTGCGAGGACTGTCGCTCAGCGCGAGACTCGGGCACCCATCCACCCGCCCACCCACCGACGCACCCGCCCAACAGACCGACGAGGAGGCCCATGGTCCGGCAACCGACCACGACACCCGGCAACGCCGCGCGCGTCCTCCGCCTGGTCCACGAGGAAGGCCCGGTCACCCGCGCCGAACTCACCCGACGCACCGGCCTGAACCGTTCGACGGTCCTGGCGCTCGTCGGCGAACTCGTCGAGGCCGGACTCGTGCTCGAGGAGATGCCGTCCGCCGGTGCCCCCGGCGTCGGGGTCGGACGGCCGAGCGGTGTCGTGCGTGCGTCCGGCGACGTGCTCGCCGCAGCCGTCACGGTCGAGATCGACGCGGTCGGGGTGACCCTCGTCGCCCTCGACGGCACCGTGCGCGACCGACTCGTCGAGCCGCAGGCCACCGTACCGACGGCAGAACGGGCGATCGATGCGGTCGAACGGATCTTCGGCGTCCTGAGCACCCGGACCGCCGCGCGGGCGAGGACAGCCCCAGGCGCCCGGATCGTCGGCGTCGGCGTCGCCGTCCCCGGCATCGTGCGCGTCGAGGACGGCACCGTCCGCAACGCCCCGCACCTCGGCTGGCGCGACGAACCGCTCGCGGTGCCGCTCGCTGCACGTCTCGGCCTGCCCGTCCGGGCTGCGAACGACGCCAACCTCGGTGCCTGGGCCGAACGCCTGTACGGCAGCGCCCGCGGAGTCGACGCCCTCGTGTACCTGAACGGCGGCGCGAGCGGCATCGGCGGCGGGATCGTCAGCGCCGGGCGGCCCTTCAGCGGCGCCGACGGGTACGCGGGGGAACTCGGCCACACCTTCGTGGCGG
The DNA here is from genome assembly GCF_025642935.1 of Curtobacterium sp. RIT-PI-V. Classification (NCBI taxonomy): domain Bacteria; kingdom Bacillati; phylum Actinomycetota; class Actinomycetes; order Micrococcales; family Microbacteriaceae; genus Curtobacterium; species Curtobacterium sp. RIT-PI-V. The sequence continues at coordinate 217,953 of NZ_JANZKM010000002.1, read as the reverse complement.
CGAACGGCATCCGGTGCCACTGCGGCGCCGTCGGGTGCCTCGAGACCGAGGCGTCGCGGTCGGCGCTCACCGACGTCACCGGGACACCGCCCGACGACCTCGACGCGCTCGCCGCAGCGCTCGCCGAGCACCGGCCCGAGGTCGAGCGGGTGGTCGACCGTCAGGTGACGGCCCTCGCCACCGCGCTCCGCAACGCGATCCACACCGTCAACCCCGAGGTCGTGGTGCTCGGCGGGTTCCTCAGCACGTTGCTCGGACACGTCGGGGACCGCGTCGAGAACGACGTCCGGGCGCAGACGATGGCCGCCATGACCGACCGGCTGCGCGTCGTGCCGGCAGCCCTCGGGCGGGACGTCCTGCTCCGCGGCGCCGCCGAACTCGGGTTCCGCGACCTGCTGCGCGACCCGACGGCGGCCCGGCTCGTCCCGAGGCCCGCTCCAGCCGACTCCACGACCACCCACACGCCCGACCGCTCCACCACCCACACGCCCGACCGCTCCACCACCCACACGTCCGACCGCGACGACGCGGCCGAGGAAGCGAGAACCCCATGACCTCCATCCAGCGCCAGCGCACCAGCGTGCTGCTCGGGACCCAGGACCTGACCGTCGAGGACCGCCCGGTCCCGGAGGTCGACCCGGGCGACGTGCTCGTCCGGGTCGCCGCCGTCGGGGTGTGCGGCTCCGACGTGCACTACTACCGCCACGGCCGCATCGGGGACTTCGTCGTCGAGGAGCCCCTCGTCCTCGGTCACGAGCTGTCCGGCACGATCACCGCCGTCGGCGCTGACGTCGACCCCGCCCGCGTCGGCGAGCGCGTCGCCGTCGAACCGCAGCGCCCGTGCCACCGGTGCGCGCAGTGCCTGGCCGGCCGCTACAACCTCTGCCCGCACATGCGCTTCTACGCGACGCCGCCGGTCGACGGGGCCTTCGCCGAGTTCGTCACGATCGAGGCCGAGTTCGCCCACGTCCTGCCCGACTCCGTCTCGTTCGAGGCCGGCGCCCTGCTCGAACCACTGTCCGTCGGGATCGCCGCGGTCCGCAAGGCCGGCATCGTCCCCGGCTCTTCGGTGCTCATCGCCGGCGCCGGTCCGATCGGGATCATCTGCGCCCAGGCCGCGCGGGCCTTCGGCGCCACCCGGATCGTCATCAGCGACCTGGTCCCCGAGCGCCGGGAGCGCGCGGTGCACTACGGCGCCACCGAGGTCGTCGACCCGACCGTGGTGTCCGTCGCCTCGGACATCGCCCCGGTCGACGCGTTCATCGACGCCAGTGGTGCTCCCCGTGCCGTGTCCGACGGCATCAAGGCCGTCGGACCGGCCGGCGCCGCGGTGCTCGTCGGGCTCGGCAACTCCGAGATGACCCTGCCCGTCGAGCACATCCAGAACCTCGAGGTCACGGTCACCGGCATCTTCCGCTACACCGGCACGTGGCCCGTCGCGATCGGCCTGGTCGCGTCCGGGCAGATCGACCTCGACTCGCTCGTGACGGGTCGGTTCGGCCTCGACGAGGTCCGCGAGGCACTCGAGAGCGACACCGACCCGGAGTCCCTCAAGTCGGTCGTCTACCCCGGCGGCGTCCCCGCCTGAGCCGACGTGCGCGACGCGCGCCGGGTCCTGGACACCGCACAGGGCGGACGGGAGGCCCGTGGCCAGGCCGCCACGGGCCTCCCATCCGGCACGTGACCCGGAACGGGGCCACCGGTGCGTCACCGGGACGCGCTACGGTTCGCGCATGACCGCTTCACCGGCCGCCGTCGTGCCGCAGCGCACCGACCGGCGCGCGCTCGTGTCCTGGGCGCTGTGGGACTGGGGGTCCGCGGCGTTCAACGCCGTCGTCACCACGTTCGTGTTCAGCACGTACCTGGCCAGCCGGGCGTTCGTCGACCCGGCGAAGGTGTCCGACACCTCCGCCGCGGGCACGGCGTTGGTGGAACGTGAACTCGCTCACAACGCCGCGGTGGTCTCCACGGCACTGACGATCGCCGGCATCGTCGTCGCGCTCGTGGCACCTGCGATCGGGCGCCTGGCGGACTCGTCCGGGCACCGCCGCCGGTCCGTGCTCATCGCCACGATCGGCATCGTGCTGTCCATCGGCGGCATGGTCTTCGTCGCGCCGAGCCAGCCGTACCTCGTGCTCGGGGCCGCGCTGCTCGGCATCGGGACGGTCGCGTACGAGATCGCGAGCGTGGGCTACAACGCCATGATCGGGCAGGTCGCATCGGGGGAGCGCACCGGACGGGTGTCCGCGATCGGGTGGGCCGCCGGGTACTTCGGCGGGATCGTGCTGCTCGTGCTGCTGCTCGTGCTCTGCATCCAGGACTTCCGCGGCGACGGCGTCGTCGGCGGACTGCTGCAGCTGCCGGCCACCGTCGCGACCGGGCAGTGGGACGTCCGCGTCGCGATCGGCATCGCTGCCGTGTGGCTCGCGGTCAGCTCGATCCCGCTCTTCATCGTCGTGCCCGAGGCCGCGCCCGACCACCGGCACACCGGCGGTGTGTTCGGCGCGTACCGCGACCTGGGCCGGGACATCGCCCGGCTCTGGCGCGAGCGGCGGAACGTGCTCGCGTTCCTGGTCGCCAGCGCGGTGTTCCGCGACGGTGTGGGCGCGGTGTTCACCTTCGGCGGGATCATCGCGGCGCAGGTGTTCGGCTTCAGCGCCTCGCAGGTCATCCTGTTCGCCATCGCCGCGAACGTCGTCGCCGGCGTCGCCACCTTCGTGTCCGGACGGCTCGACGACCGCTTCGGCTCGCGCGCGCTCATCATGGTGTCGCTGATCGGACTCGCTGCCTGCGGGCTCGGCGTGCTGGCGGTCGGTACTCGGACGGAGTGGTTCTGGGTGCTCGGGCTGACCCTGGCGCTGTTCGTCGGGCCCGTGCAGTCGTCGTCGCGGGCGTACCTGGCGCGGCTGGCGACCCCCGGCCGCGAGGGCGAGCTCTTCGGCCTCTACGCCACCACCGGCCGGGCGGCGTCGTTCCTGGCGCCGGCGCTGTTCGGTGTCGCGGTGACGGTCGGCGGCTCGACGCGCTTCGGGATCCTCGGGATCGTGGTGGTGCTCGTCGTGGGGCTGGTGCTCATGGCGTTCGTGAAGCCCGAGCCGCGGGCGTTCCGCGCGTAGGTGTGTGGGTGTAGCTGTGTGGGTGTAGCTGGTCGTTTCGGGCGTAGCTGGTCGTTCGTTCCGGCCAGGTATGCCCGATCCCGCTTTCCATCCCGAGGTTGATGGGAAGGAACGTCACCGGTGCGGTTGTGCGCACGGTTCTGCACAGGGCCGCGGTTCCACCGGACTCCGCAGTGCGGGTGCGCCAGGATGGACCCATGACCGACCAGCGCATCGCCGTCGTCGTCCTCGCCGCCGGGCAGGGCACGCGCATGAAGTCGTCCACCCCCAAGGTGCTGCACCGGCTCGCCGGGCTGCCGCTCATCGCGCACGTCCTGCGGACGGCGTCGTCCCTCGGGCCGGAGCACGTGGCCGTGGTCGTGCGGCACGAGCGTGACCTGGTCGCAGCGGAGATCACCGAGCGTGCGCCCGACGCCATCATCGTCGACCAGGACGACGTCCCCGGTACCGGCCGCGCGGTCGAGGTCGCGGTCCAGGCGCTCCCCGCCGACTTCGACGGAGCCGTCGTGGTGCTCTCCGGCGACGTCCCGTTGCTCGACGCGGCGTCGCTCCGCCTGCTCGTCGACGCCCACGCCGGCGGGGGGAACGGTGCGACCTTCGTCAGCGCGATCGCCCCCGACCCGACCGGCCTCGGACGGATCGTGCGGGATGCTGACGGCGCGTTCGTCGGCGTCGTCGAGCACAAGGACGCGACAGCCGAACAGCTGGCCATCGCCGAGGCGAACGCGGGCATCTACGCGTTCGACGTCACGCGTCTCCGGGCTGTCCTGCCGTCGCTCACCACGGCGAACGCGCAAGGCGAGAAGTACATCACCGACGCCCCTGCGCTGATCAGTGCGCGAGGCGGGCGCATCGATGTGGTCACCCTGACGGACCCGTGGCTCGTCGCCGGCATCAACGACCGCGCGCAGCTGTCCGACGCCGCCCGCGAGCTCAACGCCCGCATCGTCCGCCGGCACCAGCTCGCCGGCGTCACCGTGCAGGACCCGGCCACCACCTGGATCGACCTCGACGTCTCGATCGAACCGGATGCCGAGGTCCTGCCCGGCACCCAGCTCCTCGGCGCGACCGCCATCGCCGCCGGTGCCGTCGTCGGGCCGGACACCACGCTGCGCGACACCGAGGTCGGTGCCGGCGCGACGGTGAACCGGGTCGACGCCACCCTCGCCGTGATCGGTGACGGAGCGTCGGTGGGGCCGTTCGCGTACCTGCGTCCGGGCACGATCCTGGGCGACCAGGGCAAGATCGGCACCTTCGTCGAGACGAAGAACGCGAAGATCGGGCGCGGCAGCAAGGTCCCGCACCTGTCGTACATCGGCGACGCCGAGGTGGGCGAGGACTCGAACATCGGTGCGAACACGATCACCGCGAACTACGACGGCGTGCACAAGCACCGCACCGAGGTCGGCTCGCACGTTCGTACAGGCTCGCACAACGTGTTCGTCGCCCCGGTTAGGATTGGTGACGGTGCGTACACGGGTGCCGGAACGACGGTCCGCAAGGACGTCCCGGCCGGATCGCTCGCGATCAGCTACGCCCCACAGCGCAACACCGACGGATGGGTCGAGGAACACCGACCCGGCACACCGGCGGCCGAGGCTGCTCGGCACGCGAACGGCGAATAGATCCTGGCGACCACCGGTCGTCGACATCGACCCCACGCGGGTCAGGGAGTGAGCACCGCACTTGTCCGGAATCAAGACAACCGGCCAGAAACGACTCGTCCTCGTCTCGGGGCGAGCACACCCGGCGCTCTCCGCCGAGATCGCAGAGGAACTCGGTGTCGACCTGGTCCCCACCGATGCCCGGACCTTCGCGAACGGTGAGCTGTACGTCCGGTTCGACGAGTCGGTCCGCGGGTGCGACGCGTTCGTCATCCAGTCGCACACGGCGCCGATCAACGAGTGGCTCATGGAGCAGCTCATCATCGTCGACGCGCTGAAGCGGGCCTCGGCCAAGCGCATCACCGTCGTCGCGCCGTTCTACCCGTACGCCCGTCAGGACAAGAAGGGCCGCGGCCGCGAGCCGATCTCGGCCCGCCTCGTCGCCGACCTGTTCAAGGCCGCCGGCGCGCACCGCATCATGAGCGTCGACCTGCACGCCGCCCAGATCCAGGGCTTCTTCGACGGCCCCGTCGACCACCTCTTCGCCATGCCGGTGCTGCTCGAGCACTTCCGCGAGATCCTCGACCCGTCGATGCTGACGGTCGTGTCGCCCGACATGGGCCGCGTCCGCGTCGCCGACATCTGGTCCGAGAAGCTCGGCGCGCCCCTCGCCATCATCCACAAGCGTCGCGACCCGCTGGTCCCGAACCAGGTCACGGTCCACGAGATCGTCGGCGACGTCTCCGGCCGCTGGTGCCTGCTCGTCGACGACCTGATCGACACCGGGCGCACGATCGCCAAGGCAGCTGAGGCGCTGAAGGAGGCCGGCGCGATCGGCGTCGTCGTCGCCGCGACCCACGCCGTGTTCTCCGACCCGGCCACCGAGCTGCTGCAGAGCGAGTTCATCGACCGCGTCGTCGTCACCGACACCCTGCCGGTGCCCGTCGAGAAGCGCTGGGACCGCCTCGAGATCCTCCCGATCGCCCCGCTCCTGGCCCGCGCCATCCACGAGGTCTTCGACGACGGCTCCGTCACGTCGATGTTCGACGGCGCAGCGTAGCGGAGCCGTCGAACCATGGGCACAGCCGACGGCGCCTCACCGTCTCGTCGACGTGACGTGTCTGCGGAACGTTGGTGACCCATCCCGCGCGTGACGCCCTCGCGGCTCGGCTCCGGGCCGCGGGGAGCGTCTTCGCCGAGGACGAAGCCGACCTCCTGCTCGAAGCAGGCGCCGGTGACCCCGTCCGGCTGCGTTCCCTGCTCCAGCGTCGCCTCGGCGGGGAGCCGCTCGAGTACGTCCTCGGCTGGGCCGCCTTCGACGGACACCGCATCCGGGTGACCCCCGGGGTGTTCGTCCCGCGTGCCCGGACCGCTGTCGTCGTCGAGCAGGCTGCCCGTCGGTTGCAGCGCTACGACCGCGTGGTCGACCTGTGCTGCGGTGCCGGAGCGATCTCGGTGGCGTTGTTCGGCCGGGTCGGCGCACTCGACCTCGTGGCGACGGACATCGACCCGGACGCCGTCGACGTCGCGGCCGAGAACATCGGCGACCGCGGGATCGTCGTCGCCGGTGACCTGTTCTCGCCGCTGCCGGACCGGTTCCGCGGCGCCGTCGACGTCATCGCGGTGAACGCCCCCTACGTCCCGACGGCGTCGATCGCGCTCATGCCGGTCGAAGCGCGGGAGCACGAGCACCGCGTCGCCCTCGACGGTGGGGCGGACGGCCTCGACCTGCACCGGCGGATCGCCGCGGGAGCGGGGGAGTGGCTGCGCCCGGGTGGTTCGGTCGTGATCGAGGTGTCCGTGGCGCAGGCGGATGTCTCGGTTGCGGCGTTCCTGGCCGCCGGGTTCACTGCTGTCGTCGAGCAGGACGACGAGGTCGACGGCACCTGCGTCGTCGCGACGCTCCCCGCCTGACCCGCACGAGTTCGGCCGGCGTCTGGTTCGCCGACCGGTCGCGACATGCCGCTCACTTTCGCCGAGGTCGCACAGACGGCCGTTTCCAGCGCTCGACATGCCGAGATCTCGGAACCTCGGCGATCAGCAGACGGCGTGCCGCGCGGCCCCGACCCGACCCCGACGCCCGCGCTACTTCGCGTCGACCGTGACCGACGCCCAGCCCGAGGCCCCGTTCGGCGCGGGCGGCCGCTCGACGCTCGTCTGCACCTCGCCGTCGGCGCTCACCGCGCGGACCTCGATCCGGTGCGACCCCGCGGTCGGCGTCCAGCGCAGCACCCACTGGCGCCAGGTGTCCGCAGACGCCGACTCGGCGAGTTCTGCCTGCTGCCACGCACCCGAGCCGACCCGGACCTGCACGGCCTTCACCCCGGTGTGCGGCTGCCAGGCGACCCCGGCGATGGCGACCTGCTCGCCGACGGTCACGCTCGTCCCGTTCCGCGGGGTGTCGATGCGCGACTCGAGCTTCACGGGCCCGCGTTCCGACCATCCGCGCGGCGTCCAGTACCCCTGCGCATCGGCGAAGCGCGTGACCTCCATCTCGGTCACCCACTTCGTCGCCGACACGTACCCGAACAGCCCGGGCACGACCATCCGTGCCGGGAACCCGTGCTCGGTGGGCAGCGGTTCGCCGTTCATGCCGATGGCGAGCAGTGCCTCGGTGCCCTCGTCCTGCAGGACGTCCAACGGCGTGCCTGCGGTGAACCCGTCGATGCTGCGGGACAGCACCATGTCGGCGTCCCCGGTCGGCTTCGCGCGGGCCAGCAGCTCCCGGATCGGGTACCCGAGCCAGAGCGCGTTCCCGATCAGGTCGCCGCCGACCTCGTTGGACACGCAGCTCAGAGTGGCCATGTGCTCTTCCAGCGGCAGGGCCAGCAGCTCGTCCCACGTGAGCGTCACCTCGTTCTCGACGGCGCCGTGGATGCGCAAGCTCCAGTCGGCCGGGTCGATCGAGGGGACGCGCAGCGCGGTGTCGATCCGGTAGAAGTCGGCGTTCGGCGTGACGTACGGCGTGATCCCGTCGACGTCGAGCGAGGCGCCGCCCGGCACGGCCGGTGCGGGCGTCGCCGCCACGGGCAGGCGCACGGCTCGTCGGGCAGCGGCGACCGCCTGCATCGCGGACGACCCCACCCGGGAGGCAGTGCCCACCACGATCGCGACCGTTGCGGTCGCGACGCCCCAGACCAGGAACGCGCGGCGCTCGGTCGAGGCCGGTCGCGGTGACGCCGACGGGACGGCCGCTGCGGCCTCCCAGCGCCGGAGCCGGCGGAGCAGCAGCCGCAGGGTGATCACGGCGGCTGCCACACCGAACACGGTGGGAGCGCCGTCGAACGTGCCGCTGCCGGAACGGGTGCTCACCGCGATGAGTGCGAGCACGCCGCCGACGGCGAAGACGAGTGCCCCGAAGGGCGGCCGGGCGCGCTCGAGGACCCCGGCCCCGGCGCTGATCGCGGCGACGATGACGGTCATGAGCGCGAAGAGTGCGACCTTGTCGCCGGTGCCGAACAGGGCGACCATCAGGTTCTTGGCCCCGGCCGGTGCGAGGTCGATCACCGCTGATCCGACGGCCACCAACGGGCTGCCGGCACCACCGAGGAGCAGCGCCCCGAACTCGGCGATCCCGAGGAAGGCGGCGGCGGCCACGAGACCGACGGCCGCTGCGAGGACCGCGGGCCGGCGGAGCGGGGCTCCGGCCGGACGTTCGTCCGTCGATGGGTCGTCCGGCGTCGGGACGTCCGTGGTGCGTTCGGTGGTCACCGCCCGAGCGTAGGTCGCCCGGCCGCTCGTCGGCTGTGCGTGCGGTTCCCCGGTCGTTCACCGACCCCGGCCAGCACCTGCCGATCGGGTCGTGCGAGGATCGGGGTGTGCCGAGGCGTCCAGATCCCGTTCCGCGCCCCGGCCGCGCCCGCCGATCCGACCGCACACCGATGTCCGCTGCACAGCGCCTGTCCACGCTGCGGTGGGTGATCGTGGGTATCTGGGCGGCACTCCTCACCGCACGGATCATCGTGGTCGGGGCGGCGCCCGACGTCGACCTGTCCTGGTTCGGGATCGTCGAGTTCGGTGCGATCGCGCTGGGTGTCACGGTCATCGTGGTCGCGGTCGTCCGTGCCGCTGCGGTGCGACGCCGGCACGCTGACGAGGCCCTCGCGCTCGCCATCCGCCGCATCGACCCCACGGTCTGGCTCGTGCCGGCGGCTCCGACGACCGAACTGCGCGACGCGATCGCCGAGGTCCGGCCGGAGGTGAGCCTCGGTGCCCGCGTGACCTGGGCGTTCGGGGCGACCGAGGCCTCCCTGTGGGAACTCGACGACCGCAAGGCCACGCGGTTGCTCGTGATCCGGTGGAGCAGGGTGGTGCACGTCGGGATCGAGGACGTCCGCGGCGACGGTGACCGCGCCGATGCCCGTCGGGCGTGCGCGGTCGCGATCCACTACGTCCGGCCGGACGACACCCCGGCGGTCGCGACCTTTTTCGTCCGGACGGCTCCGGGCTCCCGTCGGTTGCTCGGCCGCGGGCAGCGGCTGGACCGGCTCGTCGCCGACCTCGCGCGCGAGCGCATCGTCGCCTGAACCGAGCACACAGCGGTCGGACGTGGGAAGGGCCCCGCCGATCGGCAGGGCCCTTCGAGGGTGCGGTCGTGCCGCGGTCTAGTGGGTGGACGGTTCCTGGTCGACCTCGCGACGGTCGTCGTCGGACCACAGCGTGTGGAAGGTGCCGTCCTTGTCGATGCGCTGGTAGGTGTGCGCACCGAAGAAGTCGCGCTGCCCCTGGATGAGCGAGGCGGGCAGCCGCTCGGACGCGAGCGAGTCGAAGTACGACAGCGCCGACGAGAAGCCCGGTGCGGGGATCCCCGACGCGGCGGCGATCCCGACGATGCGGCGCCAGGCGGCTTCGCCCTCCTGCACGGCGTTCGCGAAGTACGGGTCGACGAGCAGTGACTCGAGCTCCGGGTTCTTGTCGTACGCCTCGACGATGCGGTTGAGGAACTGGGCGCGGATGATGCAGCCACCCCGCCAGATCTTCGCCACGTTGCCGAGGTTGATGTCCCAGCCGTACTCCTTGGCACCGGCGATGATGAGGTCGAAGCCCTGCGCGTAGGCGACGACCTTCGAGGCGTAGAGCGCCGCCCGGACGTCGTCCTCGAAGCCGTCGGGGACCTCGGCGATGTCGGGCCGGTCCGGGAACGCCTTCTGCACCGCGGCACGCTGCGACGGCTTCGACGACACCGCGCGGGCGAACACCGCTTCGCCGATGCCGGAGACCGGGATGCCGAGCCCGACCGCGTTCTGCACGGTCCAGACGCCGGTGCCCTTGGAGCCGGCTTCGTCGCGGATGACGTCGACGAGGGGATTGCCGGAGTCGGCGTCGCGCTGCTTCAGGACCTCGACCGTGATCTCGATCAGGTAGGACTCGAGGTCGCCGCCGTTCCACTCCTGGAACACCTTGACCAGGTCCTCGACGGAGAGCCCGCCGACTCTGCGGAGCAGGTCGTAGGACTCGGCGATGAGCTGCATGTCGGCGTACTCGATGCCGTTGTGCACCATCTTCACGAAGTGGCCGGCGCCGTCGGTGCCGATGTGGGTCACACAGGGCTCGCCCTCGGCGACCGCTGCGATCGACTTCAGGATGGGCCCGAGCGTCTCCCATGCCTCGGCGGAGCCGCCGGGCATGATCGACGGGCCCTTGAGCGCGCCCTCTTCACCACCGGAGATACCGGTGCCGACGAAGTTGAGACCCTTCTCGCGCAGGTCGTGCTCACGCCGGATCGTGTCGTGGAAGTTGGCGTTGCCGCCGTCGACGATGATGTCGCCTTCCTCGAACTTCTCGGTGAGCTGCGAGATCACGGCGTCGGTGCCCTTGCCGGCCTGCACCATGATGATGGCGGTGCGCGGCTTGGACAGCGAGGCGACGAAGTCGTCGATCGACTCGGACGCGATGAAGCCGGCGTCACCGTGCTCCTTGATGAGTTCTTCGGTGCGGGCGTAGGTGCGGTTGTACACCGCGACCGTGTTGCCCTCACGCGACGCGAGGTTGCGCGCGAGGTTCGACCCCATCACCGCCAGACCGACCACGCCGATGTTCGCCTGTCCTTTGTTGTCTGCCACGAAGGTCTCCTTTGTCCTGACGTTCGCCACCAACCTACGGTCCGCGGCTCGGGATCGCACGGGTGTTACGGCAACTGGGGATGACTGTCCACCCCGTCAATACTGTGGAGGGATGACCGACACCGCTGTCCTCCCACCCGTCCTCGTCATGGGCGTCTCCGGTTCCGGCAAGTCCACGATCGGGCAGGCGCTCGCCGACGCCCTCGCCGAGCAGGGCCAGCCGGCCGTGTTCGTCGACGCCGACGACCTGCACCCGGCCGCGAACAAGGAGAAGATGCGGCAGGGCATCCCGCTCACCGACGACGACCGGTGGCCGTGGCTCGACGCCTGCGCCGCGCGCATCGCCGCGGTCGAGGCGTCCGGAAGCCGCTGCGTGATGGCCAACTCGGCCCTCAAGCGCGTCTACCGCGACCGGCTCCGGCAGTCGGCGCCCGGCCTCGTCATCGCGTTCCTGGACGGCTCGCACGACCTCATCGCCGAGCGGCAGGCGCACCGGCACCACGAGTACATGCCGTCGTCGCTGCTCGACTCCCAGTTCGCGACGCTCGAACGGCCGCAGCCCGATGAGGCTGCCGTCGACGTCTCCATCGACGGGCCGGTCGACGACACGGTGCGGGACATCGTGGCTGCGCTCGTCGTCACCTCCGCCTGAACTGCTCGCGCGCCGCACGGTGCAACTCCGGTCGGCCCGTGCGACATTGATCGCTCCGTGCCGCGCGGCAACCCAGCACGGAACCGCCCACCTCGCGCCGGGCGACGATCCTCGCACCGTGCAGACGGGTTCGCGGGACACCCCGGCTGGGAGGCACGGCCGACGGGATCCGTCAGCGGCGCACCGCGCTGATCGCCCCGTGCGGTCGGTGCTCGGGCGCTGACCGGGTGTGGACGTCCACCACGTCGAAGCCCGCTCCGTCCAGCCGCGCTGCCAGGGACGCGACCGGCCAGCGGTACGCGGTGACGACCGCGTGGTCGAAGGCCTCGACCGCGGGGCCCTCGAAGAACCCGAGCAGGAGCCCACCGCCGGGGGCGAGCACCCGCCGGAACTCGTCCAGTGGCACGCCGACCCGCGAGGGTTCGTGGTGGATCACCGAGTACCAGGCGAGGACGCCGCCGACGCTGCCGTCCGCGAGCGGCAGCGCATCGATCGATCCGTCCCGGAAGTCGACCGAGGCAGTGTGCGTCTGCCGTGCGTGCTCGACGAACTCCGGCACGGCGTCGATCCCGATGACCCGGTACCCGTTCCGAGCGAGGTGCGCCGTCCAGTGACCGGGGCCGCACCCGGCGTCGACCAGCAGATCTCGGCGTCCCGCTGCCCAGGCGTCGACGAGCGCGCGGTCGTCGGGGTGGACGGCGTCCATCGATCCGAGCACTGCCGTGTACTCCGCAGCGCGAGCGCCGTAGGCAGCCGTCACCCGCTCGGTCATGCGCCCGACCGTACCGCCTCGGCTGGTTCACCTCGCACCACGCGGCACCCCGCACCCCTACAGCTTGAACGTCGCCCGTGGGATGTCGGACACGATGCGCCGCGCGGTGCGGACGGCGTCCTCCTCGGAGATCTCGTGCGTGACGACGAGCGACGCCAGGTACGCCGCGTCCGCTCGCCGCGCCATGTCGTGCCGCGCGGGGATGGAGCAGTACGCCCGGGTGTCGTCGATGAACCCGGAGGTCTTCGTGAACGACGCCGAGTCGGTGATCGCGGAGCGGTAGCGGCCGATCGCCGCCGGGGTGTCGATGAACCACCACGGAGCTCCGGCGTACACGGCGGGGTAGAAGCCGGCGAGGGGGCCGATCTCGCGCGAGAAGACGGTCTCGTCGACGGTGAACAGCACGAGGTGAAAGCCCGGAGCGGTGCCGAACGACTCCAGGAGCGGCCGCAGCGGCGTGGTGAAGGACCCGACGGCGGGCAGATCGTGGCCGGTGTCCGGGCCGAAGCGTTCGAGCGTCGGTGCGTGGTGGTTCCGGATGACGCCGGGGTGCAGCTGCATGACGAGGCCGTCCTCGACGCTCATCTCGGCCCAGCGGTAGAGCATGTCGTGCCGGTACGCGGTGGCGTCGGCTGTCGAGACGTCGCCGCGGAGCGCCGCTGCGTGGATGCGCTCACGGTCGGTGACGGACAGGGGCGTGGACCCGGCGTCGAGCACCCCGGTGTCCGTGGCGGTCGCGCCGTGCTCGATGAAGTACTGGCGACGTGCGCGCAGTGCTGCCAACAGTCCTGCGTGGGTGCCCGTGTCGATGCCGGCGGCCTCGCCGACGGACGCGACCACGGGCCTCCAGTCCGGCCGCGACGGGTCGAACACTGCGTCCGCGCGGAACGTGGGGACCACCCGGCCGGTGAACGCGGGGTCGGCGGCGAGCTGCGCGTGCGCGGCGAGGTCGTCGGCGGGACCGTCGGTGGTGGCGAGGACCTCGATACCGAAGGTGTCGAACAGCGCGCGCGGGCGGAAGGCGGGCGAAGCCAGCAGACCGGCGATGTGGTCGTACTGGGCGTCGGCGTTCGCCGCCGACGGCTGCTCCGTCAGTCCGAAGACGTCGTGCAGCTCGGTCTCGAACCAGTAGCGGACGGGGGTGCCGAGGAAGTCGTCCCAGTGGTCCGCCAGGTTCCGCCAGATGGCGCGACCGGGAGGCACGGGGCTGGTCCCCGACAGGTCGGCGCGTCCCAGCGCGGCCAGGTCCACCCCGTTCGCGTGCAGCAACCGGAGCACGTAGTGGTCGGGCGTGATGAGCAGCGACGCGGGGTCGCTGAACGGCTGGTCGGCGGCGATGAGCGCCGCATCGACGTGTCCGTGCGGGGAGATGATCGGTGCGTCCTTGACCGCGTCGTAGACGGTCCGCGCCACCTGACGTGCACCGGGGTCGGCGGGCAGCAGCCGGTCGGGGTGCGGGGCGAGACGGGTGGCGGTGCTGGTCTGGGTCATCATCGACTCCTTCGAGAACGGTACGGACGGCGGGGCGCGGCGGGGGCCGGCGGGTGCAGCGGGCGTGCGCGAGCGTCAGGCGGGCGCTGGACCCGTCGACTCCCGGACGGTCAGGTGGGTGGGCAGTGCGACGGCGCCGGTCATGTGCTCACCGGGCAGCTCGTCGGCGGGGATCGCACCGAGCCGGCCGAGCAGCATCCGGATCGCGACCCGGCCGGCGCGTTCGATCGGCGAGGTCATGGTGGTGAGCGGCGGGTTGCAGAAGTCGGCACCGAAGATGTCGTCGCAGCCGACGATGCTCATGTCCTCGGGGACGCGGACGCCCCGTTCCCGCAGCCGTGCGAGCATGCCGATCGCGATCAGGTCGTTGAAGGCGATGCAGGCGGTGGCCCCGGCGTGCACGGCGGCGTCGGCGGCTGCGGCGCCGGAGTCGACGAACGGCGCGTGCGGCCCGATGCGGGCGACGCGGACCCCGAGGCGCTTCGCGACGCGCACGAGCGCCTTCCACCGGCGTTCGTTCGACCACGAACTGTCCGGACCGGCGACGTAGAGCACGTCGCGGTGGCCCAGGGAGACGAGGTGCTGCACGGCCTGCTCGACGCCGCCGGGGGTGTCGATGAGCACCGAGGGCACCCCGGCGGGGCGACGGTTGACGACGACCAGGGGGATCCGCTCGGCGAACCGGGCGATCTGGGCGTCGGACAGGCGCGAGGCGGTGAGGACGACGCCGTCGGCCTTCGCGCCGATCGAGCTCAGGGTGGCGAGTTCGGCATCGGCGGACTCCTCGGTGTCGACGAGCAACTGCGTCCACCCGGCGCCGGCGAGCTGGTGCTGCGTGCCACGGATGACGTCGAAGTAGAACGGGTTCGTGATGTCGGAGACGAGCACGGCGACGGCCCGGGTGCGGCCGGACGTCAGGGCGCGTGCCTGCGAGTTGGCGACGTAGCCGAGTTCGCGGGCCGCTCGTTGGATGCGCTCCTGCGTGGTGTGGTTCACGCGGTCGGGCAGCGAGAGTGCGCGGGACACGGTCGACGGGGCCACGCCGGTCGCGTCGGCGATGTCCCGGATGGTCACGCGCCGGGCGGCGCTGAAACCGGTGCCGGCGCTCGCGTCGGCGTCGGTGCCGAAGCCGCCGCCGGCACCGGAGACGTCGATGTCTGTGTCGCTCACGAGGCCGAACGTATTCGCGTCTGGCAACAAGTGGCAACCGGTTGCCGGATGTTGCCAACGGCGGAACAGTGGTGCCACCGGGCAGCGCCGCCCGGAGGAGGTCTCGAGGAGGAAGCCCCCGGATGAACAGAACACGGCTGAAGCCCCGCACCCTCGTCGGTGCCGTCGCGGTGATCGCCCTCGCCGCTCTCTCCCTGCAGGGCTGCGCCGTCGTGAACGGCAGCGGTGACGACCCGAACACCCTCCGCGTGATGATGGGCGCGGACACCACGTACCCCAAGGAGCGCAAGCAGTGGCAGCAGGACACCGCTGCCGAGTTCAAGCGCACCACCGGTGCGGACATCCAGTGGGAGACCTACTCGTCCGCACAGGAGGAACTGACCGCGATCCAGACCAGCGTCATCTCCGGCCAGGGCCCTGACGTCTACGCCATCGGCACCACGTTCACCCCGACCGCCTACGCCACCGGTGCCTTCGTCGAGATGGGATCGAAGGAGTGGAAGGCCATCGGCGGCAAGGACCAGTTCGACCCGGCCTCGTTCGGCATCTCGGGTCCGAGCGACTCGAAGCAGATCGGGATCCCGTTCGCCAGCCGTCCGTTCGTGATGGCGGTCAACAAGGACCTCCTCGAGAAGGCCGGCATCACCGACATGCCGACCACGTGGGACGAGCTGACCGAGGACGCGAAGGCCACCACCAGCGGTGACGTGCACGGCATGGCGATCGCCTACGCCGACGGCTTCGACCCGTGGAAGTTCGTGTGGGGCATGGCGCAGAACGCCGGCAACACCATCGTCGACGGCTCCGAGGCCGAGATCGACAGCGATGCCGTCGAGAACGCGTACCGGACCTACTTCGACTGGGTCACGAAGGACGGCGTCGTCGACAAGGCCGCGATCGGCTGGAACAACGCGCAGGCCCTGGCCCAGTTCACCGAGGGCAAGGCCGCGTTCTTCCCGATGACGACCACCACCGCGATCAACTCGTTCAAGGACACGAAGGTCGACGGCAAGTACGAGTTCGCCCTGCTCCCCACCGTCCCGCCGGGTGCGAGCGAACGCCCCGCCGACGGCATCGAGGCCGCGAGCATCCTGTCCGGCGACAACTGGGTGGTGGCCGACTACGGCACCAAGCAGCAGCTGTCCTTCGACTTCGTCAAGCAGCTCAGCGCACCGAAGGCGCAGCTCGAGTACTACGACCTGTTCGGCAACCTGCCGACCAACGCGTCCGCCGCCGCTGACCTGGCGGCAGACAACCCCCAACTCAAGCCGATCATCGACGCGGGCCGCCTGTCGAAGCCCACCGCCTTCACCGGCGCCTGGTCCGACATCCAGCTCGCCCTGGTCGACGTGGTCGTGCAGTCGATCCCGTCGCTCAAGAGCGGCGAGGTCACCGACGACCAGCTCCGCAAGCGTCTGCAGGACGCCCAGAAGGACGCCCAGTCCACCCTCGACCGTCAGAAGAACGGAGGTCTGTGATGACCAGCACCCAGACCAGACCGCCACAGCGCACGGAGCAGACGGTCCGCCCGCACGGCACGACGCCGCTGTACAAGAAGGAGCGTCCGCTCTGGATGCTCATCCCCGGCGGCGTCCTCATGCTCGCCGTCATCGTGGTGCCGCTCCTGGTGGGCTTCTTCATCGCGATGCTCGACCTGGACCAGTACACGCTGCGGCAGTGGTTCAGCGCCCCGTTCGTCGGCTTCGCGAACTTCACCGAGGCCTTCACGAACTCGCCCCTGCTCCACTCGATCTGGATCTCGGTGTCGCTGTCCGTCCTGGTCACCGCGGTCACCGTCCCGATCGGCGTCGCTGCGGCGATCTCCACGCAGAACCGGTTCCCGGGGCGCGGCCTCGTCCGGTCGATCTACCTGATCCCGTACGTGCTGCCCGCGTTCGTCGTCGGCACGTTCTTCCGCACGATGCTGCAGCCGCAGGGCGTCGTGAACTCGATCCTGCACACCGACGTGCTCTGGCTGAACGGCTCCGCGTCCTACTGGGCGCTGACCGGCGTGATGATCTGGACGAGCTGGCCGTTCGTCTACCTGCTGTCGCTCGCCGGACTGCAGGCCGTGGACAACGAGGTGCACGAGGCCGCCGCGCTCGACGGGGTGACCTGGTGGGCGAAGCTGCGCTACATCATCTTCCCGTACCTGCGCGGGCCGCTCAGCCTGGCGGTGATCATCGCGATCCTGCACAACATCAACAACTTCACCCTGCCGTTCGTGCTGTTCGGCATCCCGCTGCCGTCGAGCGTCGAGGTCATGCCCGTCCTGACCTACATCGCGAGCTTCCAGTCGTTCCGCTTCGGCCTGTCAGCGGCCATGGCGATCTGCTCGCTCGTGATCGTCGCCATCCCGCTGTTCGTCTACCTGCGAGCCGTCAAGCTCGACACCGGTGACGACGCGGGCCCCAACCGGAAGCAGCGCCGCGCCGACCGCGCCACGCTCGCCGCCGCCCCGACCGCCGCCGACATCGACGGAGCACGCGCATGAGCACACCGAGCTCGACCTTCAGCACCCGCACCCGCCCCACCGCGACGCTCACCGAGAGCATCACGACCGGAGACCGCAGGCAGCCCCACAAACGCCCCTACGACACCGACGTCACCCGGCTCCTGCCCCGCTGGCTGCTCATCGTGGTGATCGCGATCATCATCGCGTTCATCGCCGTCCCGGTCCTGTACATCCTGTTCGGCTCGGTGAACTCGGACGTCGCGGTCGCCCGCGGCGAGTACTTCCCGTCCGAGTTCACCCTGTCGAACTACGTCGAGATCTGGTCGACGGTCGCCCTCGGCGAGGGGCTGGTCAACTCGATGCTCACCGCCGGTGCGGTCGCCATCGCGAGCGCCGCGCTCGCCGTGTCCACCGCGTACGTGTTGGTCCGGTTCCGGTTCCTCGGCCGCCTGACCATCCTGCGCGGGCTCCTCGCGCTGCAGTCGATCCCCGGCACGCTCCTGCTGCTGCCCGTGTTCGTGGTGTTCTCGAACATCGCCAGTGCCACCGGCGTGCAGATCATCGGCACCCGCTGGGGTCTGTTCGTCACCTACCTGACGTTCGCCCTGCCGTTCTCGACCTGGGTGATGGTCACCTACCTGCGTGGTCTGCCCAAGGAACTCGAGGAGGCCGCCCGCATCGACGGCGCCTCGAGCACGAAGATCCTGACGAAGATCGTCCTGCCGCTGTCGTGGCCCGGCATCGTCGTCTCGGCGATCTTCGCCTTCCTGCTCGGCTGGAACGACGTCCTGTTCTCCACGATCATGACGACCCCGAACACCCGGACGGTGGCCGTCGTCCTGCAGGTGCTCGGCACGGCGCAGGAAGGCGGTGCGGTCCCGATCTACGGCCAGATGATGGCCGCGTCGATCGTCTGCGCCGTGCCGGTCGTCGCCCTGTACCTCATCTTCCAGCGCTACCTGGTGGGCGGTCTGACGGCCGGCTCCGTCAAGTGAGCGCGGCAGTCACCGCAACCCAGAACCGGACTGGAGGCCCGTGGCGGCCCCGCCACGCGCCTCCCGTCCGACACGAAAGGACACCATGACCGACCAGCCCACGTGGGAACTCTCCGGCTTCGGCGACGAGATCGACGCCGACCCCGTCGTCCAGGTCGCGGTCCTGCAGGCGCTCGGCGCGAGCGCCATCGAGGTCCGCAGCGCCTGGGGCGTGAACGTCGTCGACCTCGACGAGGACCAGCTCGCCGGACTCCACCGCCTGCTCGAGGAGCGCGGACAGACCGTGTCCGCCATCGCCTCGCCGATCGGCAAGGTCTCCGTCGACGAGCCCGTCGAGCACGAGGTCGGACGGCTCGGTCGCGCGATCGCCGCCGCGCACGCCCTCGGCACCACGAACATCCGGATCTTCTCGTTCTACTTCGAGGGCCGGCAGCCGGAGGACGTCCGCGACGACGTCCTCGTCCGGATGCGCGCCCTGGCCGACCTCGCCGAGCGCGAGGGCGTGACCCTGCTGCACGAGAACGAGAAGGACATCTTCGGCGACGTCCCCTCCCGCGTGCTCGACATCGTCGAGAGCGTCGGGTCGCCGGCGCTCCGACTGGCCTGGGACAACGCGAACTACGTGCAGTGCGGCGTCAAGCCGTTCACCGACGGGTGGGCGCAGCTCGAGCCCTACGTCGACTACCTGCAGGTCAAGGACGCCCTGGCCGCCGACTCGTCGGTGGTCCCCGCGGGTGAGGGCGACGGCGAACTGCTGCAGACCCTCACCGCGCTGCGCGACGCCGGGTACTCCGGCTACGCCTCGCTCGAGCCGCACCTCAGCGACTTCACCTCCCTCGGCGGGTTCTCCGGCCCCGCGGCCTTCGGTCGCGCCGGTCGTGCCCTCCGCACCCTCACCGACCAGATCGGAGTCACCCTGCGATGACCACCCCACTGAAGCTGGCAGTCGTCGGCGCCGGCGTCATCGGACGCCACCACGCCACGGTCGCCGTCCACCACCCGGACCTGCAGGTCGTCGCCCTCGTCGACGCGATCCCCGCCGCCGCCACGAGCGCCGCCGACGAGATCGAGGCGATGGGCGTCGCCCGCCCCATCACGACGGCCACCATCGAGGAGGCGATCGCGCAGACCGACATCGACGTCGTCGCGATCTGCTCGCCCTCCGGCATGCACGTCCAGCTCGCCGAGGCCGCCCTGGCCGCCGGCAAGCACGTCGTCATCGAGAAGCCCCTCGACACCACGATGCCCCGGGCCCGGCAGATCGCCGCGCTCGCGGCATCGGCCCGCGACCGAGGACTCGTCACGAGCGTCATCAGCCAGCACCGCTTCGACCCGGCCTCGGCCGCCGTCGCCGCAGCCGCCCACGACGGCGGGTTCGGCACCGTGACCTCCGGCCTGGCGAGCGTCGCCTGGTACCGGTCGCAGGGCTACTACGACTCCGGCGACTGGCGCGGCACCTGGGCGCTCGACGGTGGTGGCGCCGTGATGAACCAGGGCGTGCACACCGTCGACCTGCTCGTCTGGGCACTCGGCCGTCCGGTCGAGATCTCGGCACAGACCGGGCTGCTCGCGCACGACCGCATCGAGGTCGAGGACACCGCCGTCGCCACCGTCCGGTTCGCCGGCGGCGCGCTCGGCGTCATCCACTGCACGACCGCCGCGTACCCGGGCCTCTCCGCCCGCTACGCCGTGTACGGCACGCACGGGTCCGCGATCGTCGACGACGACCGCTTGGCCTACTTCCACATCGCACCCGACGCCGCGACGCTCGAGTCCGCCTCGACCACCTCGAACGCCTCGGCGGTCGCGGGAGCGGTCGACCAGAAGGACGAGGTCGTCCCGCCGGAGCACGTCGTCGGCGGGCCGGCCGAGCCCGACCACTTCGCCGCGGGGCACGGCCGGCAGTACACCGACATCGTGGCCGCGATCCGCGAGGGCCGTGCGCCCGGCGTGACCGTCGACGCGGCCCTCGTGTCGCTCGCCGTCGTGCGCGGGCTGTACGTCAGCGCGACGCTCGGGCAGCCCGTCCGGATCGACGACGTGATCGAGGGCAAGTACGACGATGTGGTGCCCGTGGTGGGCGCCCACGAAGGAGCATCCCGATGAAGTTCTCCGTGTTCACCGCCTCGACCCCCGACTGGACCCCGTCGCAGGCCGCCTCGACGCTGGCCGAGCAGGGCTGGGACGGCGTCGAGTGGCGCATCGTCGACGACCGCCCCGCGGACGGCACCGTCGTGCCCGCCGGTCGCTCGTTCTGGGCCGGCAACAACTCCACGTGGCAGTTCACCGGCATCCAGGACCAGGTCGGCGAGATCGCGCGGATCACCGACGCCGCCGGCCTCGAGTACTCCGGCATCGGCGGGTACCAGCAGGCGTCGGACCACGAGGGCGTCGAGACGATGCTCCGCGTCACGAGCGAGCTCGGCGCCCGCCAGGTCCGGATCTCGATGCCGGTGTACCGGCAGGAGAAGGAACGCACCGGCGAGACGTACGGGCAGGTCTTCGACCGCACCCGTGCCGACCTCGAGTGGGCGGTGACCCGGGCGACCGAGCTCGGCGTGAAGGCGCTCGTCGAGCTGCACCACATGACGATCACGCCCTCGGCCTCGGCGGCGCTGCGGCTCGTCGATGGCCTCGACCCGGAGCACATCGGCGTCATCCACGACCTCGGCAACCTGGTCATCGAGGGGCAGGAGGACCACCTCGCCGCGTTCGAGCTCCTCGGCCCGTACCTCGCGCACGCCCACGTGAAGAACGCCCGCTGGGTCGACACCGGCGACACCCGCGCCGACGGCAGCACGATCTGGCAGAACGAGTGGGCGCCGCTGCGCACCGGGCAGGCGTCCGTCTCCGAGTACCTCGACGCCCTCCGCCAGGTCGGCTACGACGGCTGGGTCACCATCGAGGACTTCTCCACCGACCTGCCGCTCGAGGCCCGCACCGCCGACAACCTGGCGTACCTGCGGTCCCTCGTCCCGGTGTCGGCATGACCGATCGCCGACCGGGCATCGTCCACCTGGGGGTGGGGGCGTTCGCGCGTGCCCACCTCGCCTGGTACACCGCCCACTCCGCGGGGGAGCCGTGGGGCATCACCGCCTTCACCGGCCGCTCGCCCGCGGCGGCGGACGCCCTCACCGCACAGGACTGCCGCTACACGCTGGTCACGCGTGCAGCGACCGGCGACGACGCCGAGGTGGTCGACACGATCATGGCCGCCCACCCGGGCAGCGACGACACGGCCTGGAGGCACGTGGTCGCGTCCCCGGAGACCACCATCGTCACGCTGACGGTCACCGAGCAGGGCTACCGGTCCGGTTCCGACGTCCCCGCCCGGTTGGTCGCGGGGCTCGACGCCCGGCGCAGGGCCGGCGGCGGCCGCATCGCACTGGTCAGCCTCGACAACCTGACGCACAACGGTGCGGTGCTGCGCGAGGCCGTGCTGGGTGCCGCCACCGACCCCGCACTGCGCGCGTGGATCGAGGCGACCGTCTCGTTCCCGTCGTCGATGGTCGACCGGATCACCCCCGCGACCACCGACGCCGACGTCGAGGGCCTCGCCGCCCTGCCGGGAGCGCTCGCCGGCGACCGGGCGCCCGTCGTCACCGAGCCGTTCGCGGAGTGGGTGCTCGAGGACGCCTTCGACGGGATCGACCGCCCCGCGTGGGACACCGCCGGCGTGCGCATCGTCGACGACGTCACCCCGTACGAGCAGCGGAAGCTCTGGCTGCTCAATGGCTCGCACTCGCTGCTCGCGTACCTCGGGCTCCAGCGCGGGCACGAGACCGTCGCCGCGGCCATGGACGACCCGGTGTGCCGTGCCGCCGTCGAGCAGCTGTGGGACGAGGCAGCCCGCGAACTGCCGCTGCCGTCCGACGAGGTCGCCGCCGCCCGCACTGCCCTGGAGGACCGGTTCGCGAACCCGCGCATCCGGCACACCCTGCGGCAGATCGCCTCCGGTGGATCGCAGAAGCTGCCCGTCCGGGTCGTCGACGTCGTGCGGCACCGCCTCGAGCGTGAGCCGTCCGCCGGCATCGGTCCCGGCGCCGCGACCGCGATCGCCGCGTGGTGGCTCCACGTCACGACGCAGCCCGACCTCGTGGACGACGACGGAGCCCCCGGGGCAGACTCGGACGTGCACGACGTGCTGCGCGTCATCGCCCCCGACCTCGACACCACCGACGTGGTCGACGCGATCACCGCGGCGGCCGACGACATCCGGGCGGCGAGCACTGCCGCACGCACCACCACCAGCACCGACGAAGGAGTCCACGCATGACCGACACCACCACGAACCCCGCGGCCCCGGTGCCGGGCGCCGCCGACACCGGTGCGGCGACCGGGCACACCTCCGGGCGTCCGGACACGTGGGCGTCGGCCGACCGCGGCCAGCTCATCGAGCGCGCCGAGGTCATCGTCACCAGCCCGAACCGGAACTTCGTGACGCTGAAGATCACGACCGCCGACGGCGTCACGGGCCTCGGTGACGCGACGCTGAACGGCCGCGAGCTCGGCGTCGCCGCGTACCTGTCCGAGCACGTCGTGCCGCTGCTGATCGGCCGCGACGCCAGCCGCATCGAGGACGCCTGGCAGTTCCTGTACCGCTCGTCGTACTGGCGCCGCGGCCCCGTCACGATGGCGGCGATCGCGTCCGTCGACATGGCGCTCTGGGACATCAAGGCCAAGGTCGCCGGCATGCCGCTCTACCAGCTGCTCGGCGGCGCCTCGCGCACCGGGCTGATGGCGTACGGGCACGCCTCGGGCAAGGAACTCCCGGAGCTGTTCGACTCGATCCGCGAGCACCAGGAGGAGGGCTACCGCTCGATCCGCGTGCAGACCGGCGTCCCCGGCCTCGAGAGCATCTACGGCATCGCCTCGAACAAGACCACCGAGGGCAACGAGGGCGTCCGGTACGACTTCGAGCCCGCACAGCGCGGGGCCTTCCCCGCCATGGAGGACTGGGACACCCGCGCCTACCTGCGCCACGTGCCCACCGTGTTCGAGGCCGTCCGGAGCGAGTTCGGGCCCGAACTGCCGCTGCTGCACGACGGCCACCACCGGATGACCCCGCTGCAGGCCGCGAAGCTCGGCAAGTCGCTCGAGCCGTACGACCTGTTCTGGCTCGAGGACTGCACCCCGGCCGAGAACCAGGAGGCGCTCAAGCTCGTCCGGCAGCACACCACGACGCCGCTCGCGATCGGCGAGGTCTTCAACACGATCTGGGACTTCAAGGACATCATCCGCGACCAGCTCATCGACTACGTCCGCGGAGCCGTCACGCACATGGGCGGCATCTCCCCGCTCAAGAAGACGATGGACTACGCCGCGATGTACCAGATCAAGTCCGGGTTCCACGGGCCGACCGACATCTCGCCCGTCGGCCTGGCAGCCCAGATGCACCTCGGGATGGCGATCCACAACTTCGGCATCCAGGAGTACATGCAGCACGGGCCGCAGACGAACCAGGTGTTCCAGCAGACCTTCACCTTCACGGACGGCTACCTGCACCCCGGTGACGAGCCCGGCCTCGGGGTCAGCCTCGACGTCGACGAGGCCGGCAAGTACCCCTACGAGCAGGCCTACCTGCCGTTCAACCGTCTGGCCGACGGCACCGTCCACGACTGGTAGCGGGCAAGCTGGTGGCATGGAGTTCGCGGACGTCGCCAAGGAGCTACTGCTCGTCGCGCCGGGGGACTTCGTCGCCGAGCGCACGGCCCGCCAGCGCGCGGTCCGGAAGGACGACCGCGACCTGGCGGCGGCGATCGGGAAGCTCCGGAAGCCCGCACCGGCAGCGTGGGTCGTGGACCTGCTCGCGCACGACGGCGCCCTCGACGACGCGGTCGACCTCGGCCCCGCGCTGTGCAAGGCCCAGGCGGACGCCGACCCCGCTGCGATCCGGACGCTCCGACAGCAGCGCTCCGAGGTGATCGAGGCGTTGGCGCAGGCCGGCGCCGACCTCGCCTCGGACGCCGGACACCCCGCGACGCCCGCCGTGCTCGACCAGGTGCGCGCGACCATCGAGGCCGCGATGGCCGACCCGTACGCCGGAGCCGCCGTGCGCTCGGGGCTGCTCGTGGCACCGCTGGAGAGCGTGGGGTTCGACGCGGTCGACCTGGACGGGGTGCTCGCGGATCCGGACGCGGTGCCGGACGCCTGGTCCGGCAGTGATGCCCCACCCATCCCGATCACCGAGGCGAGGGGCGCGCGGAAGGCGAGCCGTGCCTCCCGGTCGACGGAGACCGCACCACAGGACCGACCGGAGCCGGACGCCCAGCCGGAGCCGAAGCGTGACCCGGCCGCTGAGCGGAAGGCCGCGCGCCAGGCGGAGACCGCTGCCCGGAGCGAGTCGCGGGACGCCGACGCCGCACTCGACGCGGCGGAGTCGGAGCTCGAGACGGCCGAGGAACGCCGGGCCGACCTGCAGCGCGAGCTCGAGCGGGCGGCGGCGACGATCGAGGAACTCGAACGCGCTCGCGACGCCGCCGAGGTCACGAGCAACGACGCCCGCGAGCTGCTGGCGGCCGCGCAGGAGCACCGGCGCAGCCTCGGTCGCTGATCCTCGCGGAGCGTTCTTTCCCATCACGCGCGCGATGGAAGGTCGAATCGGGCGTCCTCGGCCGAAAGGAACGACCACCTACGCCCGGAACGACCAACTACGCCCGGAACGACCCACTACGCCCGGAACGACCTCCTCCGCCCGAGACGACCGCCGATCGTTACACAACAGTTGTCGTTCTTGACGAGCGGCGTTGGAGCGGTCTAACGTCGGTCACCATGCTTCGGGCCGGCGATGGTCCGCCGGGATCCGTCTCCGCACCAGCACGGGGCGCCCCGGGTACAGGACTCGCATCATCGCCGACGCCCCGACCGCCCGCAGCCACTGCGCGGGCGGTCGGGTGCGTGGCGCGCGGCGCACCCCGGAGACATGCCGCGATGCCGGGTCGAGCACTCCGGGGCCCCTCCAGGAGAGACGACACATGTCGGAACCCCGCACCAACCGCACCACGACCCTGACCCCGCCGAACGGCGTGACGACTGCTCCACCCACGGCCGCACCACCGGCCGCCGAGCGCGAGGGCTTCATCGCCCGCCTCGGCATCCCGCACCCGCTGCGCTGGGGCTTCCTCGGTGTCCTCGTCTTCATGACGGGCGACGGCATCGAGTCGAACTTCATCGCTCCGCACATCGCCGCGGCCCTCGGCTCGGGCGGCACGGACAGCGCCGCGATGGTCATCGGCATCTACGGCGTCGCCGTCCTGGTGGCGTCCTACTTCGCCGGCGTGCTCTCCGAGCTGTGGGGCCCGCGTCGCGTCATGACGATCGGCGCCGTCCTCTGGGTGGTGTTCCAGGTCGCGTTCCTCGCGGCGCTGCCCACCGGGTCGGTCGGCCTCATCGCCCTGACGTACTTCCTCCGTGGACTCGGGTTCCCGCTGTTCGCCTTCTCGTTCCTCTGCTGGGTGAACCACACCGTTGCGCGCGACCGGAACGCCACGGCCGTCGGCTGGTTCTACGTCGTCTTCACCGGTGGCCTGCCGACGCTCGGATCGCTCATCGCGATCGGCAGCATCCCCGCGTTCGGCGGCGGCCACGCGGGTGAGACGTGGTCGATGGCCCTGTCGCTCGTGCTGGTCGTGGCCGGCTGGGTGATCGTCCGGTTCGGCGTGCACGAGCGGACCGGGCTCGGCCGCATCGCCCCGCGCTCGCACTCCGCCGCACGGGTCATCGCCAGCGGCATCGAGGTCTGCATCACCCGCCCCAAGGTCCTGCTCGCCGTCGTCATCCGGCTCGTCAACACGGCACCAGAGTTCGGCATGTTCGTGATCATGCCCGCGATCATCGGCACCGAGCTCGGGTGGGGCCAGTCGAAGTGGCTCACGATGACGGTGATCGTCTACGCCGGCAACATCCTGTTCAACGCCTTCTTCGGCGCACTCGGCGACCGCATCGGCTGGATCCGCACCGTCAAGTGGTTCGGCATCGGCGCCTCGGCGATCGGACTGCTGGCCTGGTGGTACGTCCCGCACCTGGTGCCGGCCGGTTCCGAGTGGGGCTTCTGGCTCGCCACCGCCGCGGGCACGGTGTTCGGCATCATGCTCGCCGGGTTCACGCCCATGGGCGCGATCGTCCCCGCGTTCGCCGGCGAGGAGCGCCGCGGTGCCGCGATGGCCATGTACGCCACGGCAGCCGGCGGTGCGACCTTCCTCGGCAACGCCGTGGTCAGCGCCGTCCTGCCGTGGGGTGGGCCCGGTGGTGTGGTCTGGACGTTCGTCGGCCTCTACGTCCTCGCCTTCGTGGTGCTGTCGTTCCTCAAGGTGCCGAAGGAGGCGGTGGCCGCCGGGCACTGAGGCACGACACGCCCGACGGGTGCTGGTAGAGTGGGTGATTGACTTCGGCGAGGGCCGCGACAGCGGCCGTGATCGACGCGGTGGGAGACCCGGCCCAGCCCAGGGAACGTTCCTCACGCGTGCACGCGTTCGAGTTGCAACACCACAGACCCCCACGATGCCGGACCGCCGGTGTCGACCCCCGAGACCAGGAGGCACCATGGCCGACTACACGAAGCTCGCAGCGGACGTCCGCACCAAGTTCGGCAAGGGTGCAGCGCGCAAGCTCCGCGCCGCCGACAAGATCCCCGCGGTGGTCTACGGCCACGGCACCGAGCCGAAGCACATCTCGCTGCCCGGTCACGAGACCATGCTGCTCGTCCGTACCGCCAACGCGGTCGTCGACCTCGACATCGAGGGTGCGGCGCAGCTCGCCCTCGTCAAGGACGTCCAGCGTGACCCGGTGCGTCAGATCATCGAGCACATCGACCTCGTGGTCCTGCGCCGCGGCGAGAAGGTCACGGTCGACGTGCCCGTCGTCGTCGAGGGCGAGTCCTTCTCCGGCACGATCCACGTGCAGGACCTGAACACCGTCTCCCTGCTGGTCCTCGCGACCGACATCCCGGAGCACGTCGTCGTCGACGTCGAAGGCCTCGAGGACGGCAAGCAGATCACGGCCGCCGAGCTGACCCTCCCCGAGGGCGCCGAGCTCGAGACCGACGGCGAGGCGCTCGTCGTACAGATCGTCACCCCGCGTGGCACCGCCGACGACGACGCTGCGGACGAGGCCTCGGCCGAGGCCGGTGCCGAAGCCGGTGCCGAGGGCGGCTCCGAGCCGGTCGACTCCGAGTAACACCCCCTTCGAAGGCATCTGGTCGACGCTGTGGCGGATCGAACGCTGGTCGTGGTCGGACTCGGGAACCCCGGGCCCGACTACGCCGGCAACCGTCACAACGTCGGCCAGATGGTCCTCGACGAACTCGCCGCCCGCATGGGTGCGCGGTTCAAGAAGCACAAGACGCCGAACCAGGTCGCCGAGGGGCGCCTGGTGCCCGGCGGTCCGCGCCTGGTGCTGGCGAAGCCGGGCTCGTTCATGAACACCTCGGGCGGACCGGTCTCGTCGGTCCTCGGGTTCTACAGCGCCACCCCGGCCGACCTCGTCGTCGTGCACGACGAGCTCGACCTGCCGTTCGACTCCGTCCGCCTCAAGGGCAGCGGGGGTCACGGCGGCCACAACGGGCTGCGCGACATCATCAAGGCCACCGGCACGAACGAGTTCACGCGCGTGCGGGTCGGCATCGGTCGTCCGCCCGGTCGTCAGGACCCCGCCGACTACGTGCTGCGTGACTTCTCCGCAGCCGAGAAGAAGTCGCTGCCCATCCTGCTGGCCGACGCCGCGGACGCGGTCGAGGCGATCGCCGAGGTCGGACTCGTCGCCGCGCAGCAGCGGGTACACGCACCGTCCTGACCGGGCCGCCCGTGTTCGCCCGTCGCGCACCACGCGGGCGGTGTCAGTGGGGGCCGGTACCATCTCCTGAGTGACGATCTCGGGCATCATCCCTGCGCTCTCGCGCGCCTCCGCGTTCGATCGCGTGCTCCGCGCTGCGCCTCGTGACGCCGACTTCTCGGTCGTCGACGGCCTGCGGGTCCCGCTGCTCGGAGCACTGATCGCCGAGCGGAACGGGCCGCAGTGCGTGCTCGTGATCACGGCGACGGGGCGCGAGGCCGAAGCCGTCCGCGACGCCCTCGGCAGCTACGTCCCCGACGCCGACGTCCTCGAGTTCCCGGCGTGGGAGACCCTGCCGCACGAGCGGCTCAGCCCCAGTGCCCAGACCGTCGGCACCCGCATCGCGACCCTGCGCCGACTCGCGTCGTGGTCCGCTGCCGACGCCGCCGACCGCCGCACCACCATCGTCGTGGCGAGCGTCCGCGCCGCGCTGCAGCCGATCGCCGCCAACCTGACCTCGCTCGCGCCGGTCGTGCTGCGCACCGACTCGCGCGGCAACGACCTGGCCGCCATCGCCGCGAAGCTCGTCGACATGGCCTACGCCCGCGTCGACCTCGTCACGCGGCGCGGTGAGTTCGCCGTCCGCGGCGGCATCCTCGACGTCTTCCCGCCCACCGCGGACCACCCCGTCCGCGTCGACTTCTTCGGCGACGAGATCGAGGCCGTCAAGGCGTTCTCGGTCGCCGACCAGCGCACGACCGAGGACGACCTCGGCTCGGTCGAACTCACGGCCTCACGCGAACTCCTGCTGAGCGACGACGTCCGGCAGCGGGCGCGCGAGATGCTCCACGAGTTCCCGAACCTGTCGCAGATGCTCGCGAAGATCGCCGAGGGGATCCCGGTCGAGGGCATGGAGTCCCTCGCTCCCGCGCTCGTGCAGGACCTCGTCCCGATGACCTCGTACCTGCCCGACGACGCCACCATCGCGTTGTTCTCGCCCGAGCGGGTGAACGGTCGCGCGAACAGCCTGGCCGAGACGAACACCGAGTTCCTGCAGGCCGCGTGGAGCGCCGCGGTCGCCGGGGCCCAGGCACCGATCGACCTCGACGCCGGCAACTTCCTGACGGTGCAGCAGCTCAAGAACACCCGTGGGCAGCGCACCTGGTGGACGGTGTCACCGTTCGACTCCGGTCTCGACGAGGGCGACACCGCGCGCGTGCTCACCGACGCCGAAGCAGCAGCCGAGGCGGGGGAGTACATCCGCGTCCGTGCCGAGGCGGTGCCGAGCTTCGCTGGCAGCGCCGACGGCGCGATCGCGCACGTCAAGGCGCTCACCGATGACGGGTGGGCGGTCGTGGTGACCGCCCAGGGTCAGGGGCTGGTCGAGCGGGCGGTGCAGGTCCTCGCCGACGCCGGGGTCGCAGCCCGTGCCGAAGCCCTGCCCGCGCCTCCCGAACCGGGTGTCGCCATCGTCACGACGGCCACCGTCGAGCACGGCTTCGCCATCCCGGATCCGCGCATCGTCGTGCTCAGCGAAGCGGAGTTCTACGGCCGCAGCGTCCAGCAGGGCGCGCGCACCGTCAAGAAGCTGGCCAGCCGTCGCAAGAACGTGGTCGATCCGCTGCAGCTCAAGCCGGGCGACGTCGTCGTGCACGCGACCCACGGCATCGGCAAGTTCGTCGAGCTCGTCAGCCGCGAGGTCAGCTCCGGCGGCCGCAACGCGGTGAAGACGCAGCGCGAGTACCTCGTGCTCGAGTACGCGCCGTCGAAGCGGAACTACCCCGGCGACAAGCTCTTCGTGCCGACCGACCAGCTCGACCAGCTCTCGCGGTACGTCGGTGGCGAGTCCCCGACCCTGTCGAAGATGGGCGGTTCGGACTGGTCCGCCGCCAAGTCGAAGGCCCGCAAGGCCGTCCGCGACATCGCCGTCGACCTGGTGAAGCTGTACTCGGCGCGGATGGCGTCGAAGGGGCACGCGTTCGGCCCGGACACCCCGTGGCAGCGCGAGCTGGAAGAGGCGTTCCCGTTCGCCGAGACGGCCGACCAGCTCACCACCATCGACGAGATCAAGCGCGACATGGAGCGGCCGATCCCGATGGACCGCCTGCTGTCCGGCGACGTCGGCTACGGCAAGACCGAGGTCGCGATCCGTGCCGCGTTCAAGGCAGTGCAGGACGGCAAGCAGGTCGTCATGCTCGTGCCGACGACGCTGCTCGTCCGCCAGCACATGGAGACGTTCCAGGAGCGCTTCGCCGGGTTCCCCGTGCACCTGCGCGCCCTGAGTCGGTTCCAGTCCGAGAAGGAGTCGAAGGAGACCATCGCCAGGCTCGCCGACGGCACCGTCGACATCGTCATCGCGACCCACCGGATCCTGTCGCAGGGCATCACCTTCAAGGACGTCGGACTCGTCATCATCGACGAGGAGCAGCGGTTCGGTGTCGAGCACAAGGACCAGCTGAAGAAGTTCAAGACGAACGTCGACGTCCTGGCGATGTCGGCGACCCCGATCCCGCGCTCGCTCGAGATGGCGGTCACGGGGATCCGCGAGATGTCGACCCTCGCCACCCCGCCCGAGGACCGCCACCCCATCCTGACGTTCGTGGGGCCGCAGTCGGACCTTCAGGTGGCCGCAGCGATCCGCCGCGAGCTGCTGCGCGAGGGTCAGGTGTTCTACGTGCACAACCGTGTGCGGGACATCCAGGGCGTCGCCGCGCACCTTGCCGAGATCGTGCCAGACGCCCGCATCGCCGTGGCACACGGACAGATGTCCGAGAGCACCCTCGAGCAGGTCATGGT
Organism: Curtobacterium sp. RIT-PI-V; assembly: GCF_025642935.1. Lineage (NCBI taxonomy): Bacteria > Bacillati > Actinomycetota > Actinomycetes > Micrococcales > Microbacteriaceae > Curtobacterium > Curtobacterium sp. RIT-PI-V. The sequence goes on along the minus strand of NZ_JANZKM010000002.1, from coordinate 187,072 downwards.
CGACTTCTGGGAGCGCCGGTTCGACGTCCTCGTGTCGACGACGATCATCGAGACCGGCCTCGACATCGCGAACGCGAACACGCTCATCATCGACAAGGCCGACAAGTACGGGCTGTCGCAGCTCCACCAGCTGCGCGGTCGTGTCGGCCGAGGGCGCGAGCGCGGGTACGCGTACTTCCTGTACGACTCCGAGAAGCCCCTGTCCGAGACCGCACAGGACCGCCTCGAGACCATCGCGGCGAACAACGAGCTCGGCGCGGGCATGCAGGTCGCCATGAAGGACCTGGAGATCCGCGGCGCCGGCAACCTGCTCGGTGGCGAGCAGTCCGGGCACATCGCGGGCGTCGGGTTCGACCTGTACCTCCGGATGATCGGCGAAGCCGTCTCGCAGTTCCGCGGTGACGTGGCCGAGGGGCAGACCGAGCTGCGGCTCGAGATCCCGGTCGACGCCCACATCCCCGAGGACTACGTCGAGTCCGAGCGGCTCCGGCTCGAGGCGTACCAGAAGCTGTCGGCGGCCTCGGCCCCGACGGCGCAGCGGGACGCCATCGACATGGTGCTCGACGAGCTCACCGACCGCTACGGGCAGCCGCCGCAGGCCGTGCAGACGCTGGTCGAGGTCTCCCGCCTGCGTCGCATGGCGCAGCAGGTCGGGCTGTCCGACGTGGTCGTCATGGGGTCGAACCTGCGCGTGGCGGGCAAGGAGCTCGCCGACTCGTCGCAGGTGCGGCTCAAGCGGATGTTCCCGGACGCGAAGTGGTTCCCGCAGCAGAACGCGGCGAGCATCCCGATGCCGCGGCCGCACGACCAGGCGCTGCCGGACGACGCCCTGATCCAGTGGGTGGAGAGCATCCTCACCGCCGTGTACGGCGCGACGACGCCGGCGGAGGCCCCGGCCGCGTAGGGGGCGGTGTGGTCGCGAGCGGCGACGGACAGGAGGCACGGTGCGGGCTGGCACCGTGCCTCCCGTCCGCACGTGGGCGCGTCCACCGCACGCACGCTGTTCGCGACGGTCCACGCGACGATCGACGCGTGGATCGTCGCAAGCGTGGTGCGCGCCCGGGCCCCCGGGCCCGCGCCCCGCTACTCGGTCGCCTCGGCCTCGGACAGCTCGCGCCGCCCGCGGTACGCCCGCGCCCGCAGCGTGACCACGATCGCCGACGCGACGATCGCGATGCCGGAGCCGACGAGCACGGCGAGCACGCCCTCGTCGAGGACCTCTTCGTTCCGGGCGAACGCGAGCTCGTTCATGAGCAGCGAGACCGTGAACCCGATCCCACCGAGCACCCCGACGGTGATGATCGAGAACAACGACAACGATGACCGCCCCGGTGAGCGGAAGAGTCGTGTGGCGACGACGCCGAACAGCGTGATGCCGATGACCTTGCCGACCGGCAGCGCGATGACGACCGCCCAGAACGTGGGGGAGAGCTCGCCGATGCCGACGGCGGGGATGACCACCGCGGCGGAGACGAACGCGAACACCGGCAGCACGATCGCGTTCGACCACGGCTCGACGTGCTCGTGCAGGGTGTGGCCCGGACGCCGGGGCAGGACGAGTCCGAGCCCGACGCCGGCGATCGTGGCGTGCACGCCGGAGTGGAAGACGAGCCACCAGGTGACGAGCCCGACGACGATCATCGCCACGATGAGCAGCGTCTGCCCGTTGCGCCCTGGGCGGAGCATCCGGCCGAGCAGCCAGAACGCCGCGAGCGTGACGACGGCACCGGCGAGGGCCAGGAAGTCGGTGTCGTGCGCGAACACGACGGCGATGATGATGATGGCGATGAGGTCGTCGAGCACCGCGAGTGCGAGCAGGAACACCCGGATCCCGCTCGGCAGCCCGCGACCGAACATCGCCAGGACACCGAGGGCGAACGCGATGTCGGTCGCCGTCGGGATCGGCCAGCCGTGCGTGTACGGGGTACCCGCGGTCACCAGCAGGAACACCCCGGCCGGCACCAGCACGCCGCCGACCGCCGCGATCGCCGGCACGATCGCGGTCTTCGGGTTCGACAGCTCACCGTCGACGAGCTCCTGCTTCAGCTCGATCGCCACGAGCAGGAAGAAGACCGCCAGCAGACCGTCACTGACCCAGTGCGCGATCGACAGGTCGAGGCCGACTGCGCCCAGGGGCGGATGCGCGTCGAGCAGTTGTTCGAGGCCGGGGCCGACGGGCGAGTTCGCGACGACCAGGCCGAGCACGGCGGCGGTCAGGAGCGCGACGGCGCTGAAACGGGGGGAACGGACGAGGGACGACATGGATCTCCGTCTCGAGGGGTCGGGTGGTTGTCCGTCGACCAGACTTCCCGACACACCACCGCCAGCATACGTGGGTGAGACGATGGCGCGATGACCGCCGTACCGGACCTCGTGACCGTCGTCGACCGCCTGCTCGCCGAGGACGGAGGCTGCGTCTGGAACCGTGCGCAGACCCACGCCACGCTCGCGCGGTACGCGGTCGAGGAGTCCTACGAACTCGTCGACGCCATCGACGACGGCGACCCGGACGACGTCCGCGAGGAGCTCGGCGACGTCCTGTACCAAGTCGTCCTGCACGCCGGGATCGCCGAACGCGCGGGGCAGTTCACCCTCGAGGACGTCGCCGCCGAGGTCCGCGACAAGATGGTCCGTCGGCACCCGCACGTGTTCGGCGACGAGACCGCGGACACCGTCGACGACGTGGTCCGGGTGTGGCGCGCGGCGAAGGCAGCGGAGAAGTCGGCCCGGACGAGCGCCCTCGACGGCGTCCCGCGCGCGATGCCGCCGCTGGAGCGAGCCGTCAAGCTGCTGGAGCGCCTGGAGGAGCACGGTGCGGCCGTCGCGGCCGTCGCGTCGGTCGTGGCCGCCGACCGGGAGGCCCGCGGCACGTCCGCCACGTCGGCTGCGGCACCCGGGGCGGGGACCGCTCGGGCCTCGGTCGGGTCGCCGGCACCGGCACCGGAACCGGCACCGGCACCGGCCGATGGTGCGGGGGCGGTGGACCCGGCGTGGGGGATCGCGATGCTGGAAGAGGTCGCCGGAGCGGTGCGGGACGGGATCGACCCGGTCGCGAGTCTCCGTGCTGCGGTCGCTGCGCTCGAGGAAGCCGGCCGCGCCGCGGAGTGAGTGTGCCGGGAGTCGCGGAGTGCGTGCGCGGGGAGTCGCGGAGTGCATGCGCGGGGAGCCGCCGCGTCGTGCGTGCGCGGGGAGCCGTCGCGTGCGTGCGTGCGCGGGAGAAGAGAAGGGCGCCCTCCTAACCCGAAAAAGGAGGGCGCCCGTGAGCGGGTGGGCACACCCCCAGGGAGAGGTGTGCACGCAGAACCCGCTCGAGTCGCGGGGCACACTGCAGCACGGTGCCCACGCGATCGGTCCGGAGAGTGGATCAGGCACGCTCCGAACCGAGGTACTGAATGCAGTATGCCAGTAGAGCGCATGCCGCGCAACTCGTTGATGCGCATCTGCCAGACTTGACGCCATGGCGACGACCGTGACGGCACCCCGTGGCATGCGCGACTTCCTCCCCGCGGACAAGGCCCGACGCGAGCACGTGCTCGGTGTCGTCCGCGACGTCTACTCCCGCCACGGGTTCGACGAGATCGAGACGCCCGTGGTCGAGGACGCTGCACGGCTGCACTCCGGGCTCGGCGGCGACAACGAGAAGCTGGCGTTCGCGGTCATGAAGCGCGGGCTCAGCACCGAGGACCTGCAGTCGGCCCAGGCGCCGCTCGACCTCGCCGACCTCGGCCTCCGGTTCGACCTGACCGTGCCGCTCGCCCGCTTCTACGCCTCGCACCGTGCCGAGCTGCCCTCGGTGTTCCGGTCGGTGCAGATCGCGCCGGTCTGGCGCGCCGAGCGTCCGCAGAAGGGGCGCTACCGCCAGTTCGTGCAGTGCGACATCGACATCCTGGGGGAGCCCGGGCAGCTGGCCGAGATCGAGCTGATCCGTGCGACGACCGCAGCGCTCGACGCGCTCGGGGTGACCGGCACCACGATCCGCATCAACGACCGGCGGATCCTGCTGACCCTGCTGGCGTCGTGGGGCATCGCGGAGCCGACGGCCGCCGACCGCGCGCTCATCACGATCGACAAGCTCGACAAGATCGGCCCGGACGGCGTGGCCGCCGAGCTCCGCAGCACCGTCGGACAGGAGCTGCCGGGGCTCGAGGACACCATCCGTGCGCTCGAGACCGCGGACTGGACCACGGTCGACGGGGCTGCGTGGCTCGACGCCGAGGCGTTCTCCGACCTGCTGCGTCTGCGGGAAGCGCTGCCCGGGGTCGACCTGCGCTTCGACCCGACGCTCGTGCGCGGCATGGGCTACTACACCGGCACGATCTTCGAGGTCGCGCACCCCGACTTCGGCTACAGCCTGGGCGGCGGCGGTCGGTACGACGGCATGATCGGTCGGTTCCTCGGGCAGGACGTCCCCGCGGTCGGCTTCTCGCTGGGCTTCGAGCGCCTGGTCGACCTCGTGACACTCCCGGAGTCCGCCGAGTCGGACGCCGTGGTGCTCGTGTACGACAAGGACGTCGACCCGGTCCGGCTCGCGGCCCTCAAGACCGAGGCGCTCGGGTCGCACCGGCGCGTGCGGCTCGAACGACGCACCAAGAACACGAAGAACCTGCTCGCCGGTCTTGCTGCACAGGGGTTCTCCGCCTTCGCGACCGTCGGCACCGACACGACGTCCCTCGAGGGTGTGGAGTTCCGCCCGCTCGACTGAGTCGTCCACACCGGGCGTCACGGTCGACGTCGTGTTCACCTCGGCTCGCTAGGATCGGTCCCGCAAACACCACAACCAATGTGTAGGGAGTACCCCGTGGCCCTGATCGATGCCGTAGGCGCACGCGAAGTCCTCGATTCCCGAGGCAACCCGACGGTCGAGGTCGAGGTCCTCCTCGACGACGGCGTCGTGTCCCGCGCGCTCGTCCCCTCCGGTGCCTCCACCGGCGCGTTCGAGGCGTACGAACTCCGTGACGGCGATGCCTCGCGCTACGGCGGCAAGGGCGTGCTCAAGGCCGTCGACGCCGTCCTCGACGAGATCGGCCCGGCGCTCGAGGGCTTCGATGCCACCGACCAGCGCCTCGTCGACGCTGCGCTCATCGAGCTCGACGGAACCGAGAACAAGTCCCGCCTCGGCGCGAACTCGATCCTCGGTGCCTCGCTCGCCGTGGCCCGTGCCGCCGCAGACTCGGCCGACCTGCCGCTGTTCCGCTACCTCGGCGGCCCGAACGCGCACACGCTGCCCGTTCCGCTGATGAACGTCGTCAACGGCGGTGCCCACGCGGACACCAACGTCGACATCCAGGAGTTCTTCCTCGTGCCCTACGGCGCCGAGTCGTTCTCCGAGGCGCTCCGTTGGGGCGTCGAGACCTACCACGCCCTCAAGGGCGAGCTGAAGAAGCAGGGCCTCGCGACCGGCCTCGGCGACGAGGGCGGCTTCGCGCCGGAGCTCGCGTCGAACCGTGCGGCGCTCGACTTCCTGCTGACCGCGATCGAGAAGGCCGGCTACACCCCGGGCAAGGACATCGCCGTCGGCCTCGACGTCGCGTCCACCGAGTTCTTCCATGACGGCAAGTACTCGTTCGAGGGCAAGCAGCTCTCGAGCCAGGAGTTCACCGCGTACTTCGCCGACCTCGTCGCGAACTACCCGCTCGTCACGATCGAGGACCCGCTGGCCGAGGACGACTGGGAAGGCTGGTCGCATCTGACCGCCGAGCTCGGCGACAAGGTCCAGATCGTCGGCGACGACCTGTTCGTCACCAACCCGAAGCGTCTGCAGCGGGGCATCGACGAGAAGGCCGCGAACTCGATCCTGGTGAAGGTCAACCAGATCGGCACGCTCACCGAGACCCTCGACGCGGTCTCGCTCGCGCACCGTCACGGCCTCACCTCGATCCTGTCGCACCGCTCCGGTGAGACCGAGGACACCACGATCGCGGACATCGCGGTCGCGGTCGACGGTGGTCAGATCAAGACCGGCGCCCCGGCCCGCTCGGACCGCGTCGCGAAGTACAACCAGCTGCTCCGCATCGAGGAAGAGCTCGGCGACGCCGCGGTGTACGCCGGCCGCTCAGCCTTCCCGCGCGCCAAGTCGCTGTAACCAGCCCGGCCAGCAGTACCGGCACCACCGAGACGCCGTCCTCTCCCGAGAGGACGGCGTCTCGTCGTGTGCGGGGCCTCGGCGAGTCGCTGCAAGGCCACCGAACGGCTCCGTGCCGGGGTCAGGACCTGCCGCGCGTGCTGCGTCGAGTGGTCACAAGTCGTCGGCTGGCCCAGGCTTGGCCGACAGGACGTGACCGCCGGACGCACGCTGGGCGGTGTGTCGTGACCACTCCGTGTGCAGTCCGGACGGTGCGGACTGAAGCCGCGCCTCCCGGCAGCATCGAGCGGACGACGTGAGTCGCTGAGAGGCCACCGAACGGCCGCGCGCCGGGCGCTCCCACCGCGTCGGTCGGGTTATCGTCGGGACGTGCCCAGCCAGAAGCCCCGCGTCCGCCGCGTCCCCGTGGCGATGCCCGACGGCAGCACGTCGGCGCAGCCGTGGTACCGCTCGATCCACTTCTCCGGGTTCAGCCTGCTGATGCTCGCGATCATCGTGCTGTTCGTCGTGGTGCTCGCACCGTCACTCCGCACGCTCATCCAGCAGCAGGAGCAGATCGCTCAGCAGCAGCGTGAGGTCGCGAGCCAGAAGGCCGACGTCACGCAGAAGAAGAAGGACGTCGCCCGCTGGGACGACCCCGCGTACATCGAGGCGCAGGCGCGCGACCGCCTGCTCTACGTGTACCCGGGTGAGGAGAGCTACCTCGTGATGGGGGCCGAGGACCGTTCGGCCGAGACCACGCCGACCACGGACTCCGGCACGCCCGTCAGCACGAAGGTCCAGACGCCGAAGGTGGACTGGGTGCAGGCGATGCTGTCCTCGGTGCTGCAGTCCGGGCTCACCGACGAGACCGCCGCGGACCTCGTGGCCCCGGACGTCTCGGGGACCGGCGAGAGCAAGTAGCCCCGAGCCGGACCCGTCCGGCACGACGGTGCGCGGGGCACCGGGTCTCCGGTAGGCTCACGTTCCCGTGACGACCCCTCCCTTCGACCCGCCCTCCGACCGCGACGTCCAGGTCGTGTCGGCGCAGCTCGGCCGACCGGCACGCGACGTCATCGGGATCGCGGCACGGTGCGTCTGTGGCAACCCCACGGTCGTCTCCACGAAGCCCCGACTGTCGAACGGCACCCCGTTCCCGACGTTCTACTACCTGTGCCACCCCGCGGCCACCGCCGCGGTCAGTACCCTCGAGGCCAACCAGGTGATGCCGGAGCTGGCAGCACTCCTCGAGGACGACACCACCGCGGCCGCGTACCTCGCGGCCCACGAGTCCTACCTGGCCGATCGCGAGTCGATCGAGCACGTCGACGAGATCGTCGGCATCAGCGCCGGTGGCATGCCCACCCGTGTGAAGTGCCTGCACGCCCTCGTCGGTCACGCCCTCGCCGCCGGACCCGGCGTCAACCCCATCGGCGACCTCGCGCTCGAGCGCGCGGACTGGTCGCCCTCCCGGTGTGAGTGCCGGGCGTATGATGACGGTGCAGACGCTGGAGTCGGGGCGGGTGGCGGCGAAGTCTGACTCGACTCCGAAACCCCCATCCAAGGAGATCATCCCCCGTGCCCAAGATCCTCGTCGTCGGCGGCGGTTACGCCGGTTTCTACACCGCATGGAAGCTCGAGAAGCACCTTCGCCAGGGCGAAGCCGAGGTCGTCATGGTGGACCCGCTGCCGTACATGACGTACCAGCCGTTCCTGCCCGAGGTCGCCGCCGGTTCGATCGAGCCGCGCCACGCGGTCGTCTCGCACCGCCGCCACCTCAAGAACACCCGCGTCGTCACAGCGAAGGTCACCAAGGTCGACCACGCGACGAAGACCGCCACGATCACCCCGGCCGAGGGCGAGGCGTGGGAGGAGTCCTACGACCAGATCGTCATGACCGCCGGCGCGGTGTCCCGCACGTTCCCGATCCCGGGTGTGGCTGACGAGGCCATCGGTCTCAAGACGATCGAGGAAGCCGCGGCGATCCGCGACAAGATCCTCACGAACTTCCACAAGGCGGCGAACCTGCCGGCCGGTCCTGAGCGTGACCGTCTGCTGACCGTCGTCGTCGTCGGTGGTGGCTTCGCCGGCATCGAGGTCTTCGCCGAGCTCCGCTCCTTCGTCACCGACCTGCTGAAGAGCTACCCGCAGCTCTCCTTCGACGAGACGCGCTTCCACCTGGTCGAGGCGATGGGCCGCATCATGCCGGAGGTGTCGCTCGAGACCTCGCACTGGGTGCTCAAGAACCTGGCGCAGCGCGGTGCGAACGTGCACCTCGAGACCCAGCTGGCCTCGGCCGTCGGTGGCGTCTGCGAGCTCAAGACGAGCGACGGCGCGATCGAGAAGATCGAGTCCGACCTCATCATCTGGACCGCCGGTGTCATGGCGAACCCGATGGTCAAGGGCACCGACTTCCCGCTCGAGCAGCGCGGTCGCATCCGCGTGCAGCCCGACCTGCGCGTCGTCGACGACAACGGCGTGATCGCGGACGCATGGGCCTGTGGCGACGTCGCAGCCGTTCCGGACCTCACCGGTGGTGGCGTCGGCGGCTTCTGCGTGCCGAACGCCCAGCACGCCGTCCGTCAGGCGAAGCAGCTCGCGAAGAACCTGGTCGCGACCATCCGTGGCGAGGCCACGACCGACTACAAGCACGAGAACCTCGGCGCCGTCGCGGGCCTCGGTCTCGGCATCGGCGTGTTCCAGTCCGGCAAGTTCGCCATGAAGGGCTTCCTGGCGTGGGGCGCGCACCGCGGCTACCACGGCATGGCGATGCCGTCGTGGGAGCGCAAGTGGCGCGTCATCGGCGACTGGGTCGGTGGCTTCTTCCTGGGCCGCGACATCGCGTCGCTCGACGACCGTGAGACCCCGCGCGCTGCGTTCGAGGCCTTCGCGTCCCGTCCGAAGCCCGCGGCCGAGGCCCCGGCAGCTCCGGCTGCTGCTCAGGCCCCGGCGGAGGGTCAGCCCGCCGGCGCCGCTGGCCCGGCGTACGGCGAGCCCGCCAAGGACGTCTCGAACGAGGCCGAGCCCGTGAAGGCCCCGGCCGACGCCAAGTAGTCCCAGCAGCAGTCCACGAGAGGCGGTCACCCTTCGGGGTGGCCGCCTCTCGCGCATCGGTAGGCTGTTGCGGCCCGCCCCCGTGGCCCAATCGGTAGAGGCATGCGACTTAAAATCGCCGAGTTGTGGGTTCGAGTCCCACCGGGGGTACCACCGCGCGGCTCGCAAAAGCGACATCGTGCCGCCAACTGTTCGCGGCACACTGTCGCCCTGGCGGGTACGACGGCGCATCTGTGCGCACATCTGTCGCTTTGACGCGTGCGAACCGCCCCCCGCTCGAACCGGTCCGGTGGATATCAGCTTAGGGTTGCCTAACCTAACTCCTGTCCATATGCTCAGTGGGTTAGGTAAGGCTACCCAAACTTGGAGACCACCCGAATGCACCTGTCCTCTCCTCGCGCCCGGCGTCTGGCCGCCGGCGCGACCGCCGTCGCCCTCGGCGCGACGATCGCCGCAGCCGCCGCGCTCGGCGCCGCCCCCGCGAACGCCGCCTCCGCCGACGTCACCGACGCGTCGCTGTCCTGGAGCCTCAGCAACGAGGCCAACGCCGGCGCCTACTTCGGCGGCTGCAACTTCCTGTCCGCCGGGGTCGCCGGCAACTCGGGTGCCTCGGCTCCGTGGACCGCGACCAACCCGTCGCCCGGCTACGCCGCTTCGGCCGGCAACGTCTCGATCGCCTACCCGAAGACCGCGGGCGGCACCTCGACCCCGACCTTCGCCACGAAGTGCCAGACCGGCGACGGCGCCACGGTCCGCCCGGGCACCACGACCGCCGGGGTCCTGACGCTCGCCGCGGGGACCGGCACCGTCGACGCCGCTGGCGGCACCGCGGACATCGCGTGGGACGGCGGCTTCACGGTCGCGTTCTACGGCGGCCTGACCTACTGGTCCGCCGAGGACCCGGAACTGCACGTCGCAGCGGACGGCACGGGTGAGCTCACCGCCACGGTCTCGGGCTACGCGGCCTCGCGCGACGGGGGCAGCTGGGCGCCGCTGACGCCGCGCACGGTGCACCTCGCCACCCTCACCGACGTCGACGTCACGAGCTCGGGCATCACCGTGAGCCCGGACTGGCAGGGCGTCGAGCCCGCGTCGGCGACGAGCCTGAACAAGACGAACGCCGACTGGGGTTCGTGGCCGGCGGACTTCGTCGACTTCCAGAACGAGACCGGTCAGAGCTCGTACTGGTACACGTCCGGCGCGAACGACGCCGCGGCCAAGAAGCCGCAGCCGATCTCCATCGCCTACACGGCGGCCGAGGCACCCACGCCCGAACCGACCACCCCGGTGACGCCGGAGCCGACGACCGAGCCGAGCGAGCCCGGCACCCCGGAGCCGACGACCGAGCCGAGCGAGCCCGGTACGCCGGAGCCGACGACCGTGCCGAGCGAGCCCGGCACCCCTGAGCCCACGACCGACCCGACCACCCCGGCCCCGTCGATCAGCACCGGTGGCACCACCACCTTCACGGTCGGCGACTCGGTGCCGCTGCGTGCCGAGGGCCTGCCGGCAGCGACGGAGTACTCGATCGTCCTGCACAGCGACCCCGTCGTCCTCGGCACGGTGACCACGGACGCCGACGGCGCCTTCGCGATCTCGGTCGTGATCCCCGCGGAGACCCCGGCCGGCGCACACACCATCGCGGTGGAGTCCTCGGACGGCACCGCCGTGGTCTCGCTCGCCATCACGGTCTCCGCTGACGGCACCGTCGTCGTCGACCCGGTCGACACCACCACGGCCGTCACCACCGGCGCAGCCGTGAACACCGGAGGCACCGTCTCCGGCACCTCGGCCCTGCCGTGGATCGGGCTGTCGGCCGTCGGCGTCGTCGCCCTCGGCTCGGTCGCGTTCATCGCGTACCGCCGCCGCGTCACCCAGCAGGACTGACGCACCGGGATCCGCGGGTCGGTCGACCCCGCCACGCGGATCCCGGCACCCAGGTGTCGGACTGGGCCCACGCCGCCGGTTCCGGAGCGACGCGCCAGCGGCGCTCCGGCCGTGCCGGTGGGGGGAGGCGCGTCTCCCGTCCGACACGTCCGTCACCACCCACGGAACCCATCGTGACCACCCCACGCACCACGCCCCGCAGGCGGCGGCCCCGCCGTCGCGGCACCGCGCTGCTCTGGACGATCGCCGTGCTCGCCGCGGCGGCCCTCGTCGTCGGCGTGGTCGGTGTGGTCACGGCGACCACCGGAGCGGCCTCGCCGACGGCGATCACCGGCACGTCGCTCGACGGCAAGCAGGTCACGCTCGACCCGGGCGAGTCGGGGACGGCGGCTTCCGCGTCGAACGCCGTCGCCGACACCGGCGTCCAGCTCGTGGTGCCGTCGGTCGGGCTCGACGTGCCGCTCGGCGAACTGGACGCCGTCGACGGGCAGATCACGCCGCCGGGGTTCAGCGAGGCGTACCGGGTCCGCAACCTGGGGGTACCGCTGGCGGACCGCGCCGACGGCACCGTGTTCGTCGTCATGCACTCGCTGCGGAACGGTGCGATCGGCCCGGGCAACCTGCTCATCGACATCGACGGGCAACGCTCCGAGGTCGCGGTCGGCAGCAGCGTCCGGATCGGCGACGCGCGGTGGACGGTGACCGGTTCCGAGCGGATCACGAAGGCGACCGTGGCCGCCGATGCCGACGTCTGGGCGGACGAGCCCGGCCGGCTCCTGCTCATCACGTGCCTGCAGCGGCCGGACGGCTCCGCCTCGGTCGACAACGTGGTCATCGAGGCCACGCTCGATCGCTAACATCGCCTGCGTGGTCGGACTCGGAAGCGCACTCGCGAACCTGCAGAACGCCCTCCGTCGGCCCGAGGCCCACGTCGAGGTCGTCGACGGCGAGACCGTTCCGGTCGGCATGCTCCTCGGCACGCTCGGTGCGCTGCTGCTCGACGCGGGCAGCTCCGTCACCGACGTCCGCTCGGCGCTCGAGAAGGCCCGCGACGCCGCCGGAGTCGGTCCGACCCTGGCGATCGGGGTGCTGCCGGCGCTCGTGATGGTGAGCGAGGTCTCGACCGGTGCGGCGACGATCGTGAACGCCGAGGGCGTCGAGCTGTCGTCGCGACAGGCTGCACGGGCGAACCGGGTCGTGCTCGGGTTGGAGAGCGGCTCCATCGCCCTCGCCGAGATCCCCGCACGGGTCCGGGCCATCCGTGCCGGCACCGTCCCGCCGCCCGCACTGCCGTGGATCCTCGGCAACGCGCTGACCTCCGCCGGGCTCGCGGTCGTCTTCCGGTGCCCGTGGTGGGCGATCCTGCTCGCGCTCCTGGTCGGTGCGCTCGTCGGGGTCATCGGCCTGCTGCTCCGGCGCTTCCGCGAGGCCGTCGCGATCATCCCGTTCCTGGCCGCCTTCGTGTCGACGGCCATCGTCGGACTCGTCGCCGCGGGTGCCGGGTTCGAGCAGGTCCCGCTGTTCGCCGTCTGCGCCCCGGTGGCGGTGTTCGTCCCCGGTGCCCTCATCACCAACGCCCTGCTCGAGCTGACCGCCGCCGACATCGTGACCGGGTCCTCGCGGCTGGTCCAGGGGCTCATCATGCTCGGCTTCATGGCGGCCGGCATCGCCTCGGGCAGCGCGCTGACCGGGCTGCACGTCGACCCGTCCTCAGCGGCGCTCGTCGGCGAGGTCGCCGGCGTCGGCACGGACCTCGCCGGGTGGGAGTCCGTGCCGTCCTACTGGGTGTCGTGGGTCGCCGTGGTGGTCCTGGCGGTCGGCCTCGGCCTGGTGTTCCGCTCGGGCTGGCGGCTGACGCTCGTGTCGGTGGCGGTCATGGTCACCGCCTACGCCCTGGTGAGCGGGACGACGCCGGTGTGGGGGAGCGTCGTCGCGACCGGTGCGACGGCGGCGCTGCTGTTCGTCGCGACCCGGTTGCTCGAGCGGCTCGTGCCGGCGATCCCGGCGACGGTGTCGTTCTTCCCGGCGTTCCTGCTGCTCGTCCCCGGGACCGTCGGGCTGGTGGCGGTGGCCACGTTCGACGCCGAGTCCCTCGCGACACCCCTGGCGACCTTCGTCAGCCTGTGCATCGGGACGAAGATCGGCGGGCTGCTGCCGGGCCTGTTCGCCCGGAACGCGCCGAGCCACTCGTAGCGCCGGGTGACCGGGGGAGTACCTGGCCGGATCGGGCGTACCTGGTCGGAAGTCTCGACCAGGTACGCCCGATCCCGCAAAGCACCGCGCGCGGGGTGGGCGCGACCGACGGCCGGACGGCAGGTGCGGGGCGGGGCCGCCACGGGCCTCCCGTCCGACGCCGCGCACGTGCCGGGCCCGCTACGGCTCGAGTAGTCGGCCCGCCGCCTGGTCCTCCGCTGCCGTCGCCTTGGCGAGGTAGTGCACCTTCTTGCCCGTCGCGTTGTAGGGCAGCTCGTCGACGAACCGGTACCGCCGCGGCCGCTTGTAGCGCGCGAGCCCCGGGTGCGAGCTCGTCCACTCCTCGAGCACGGCGGCGGCTGCGGCGTCGTCGTCCGGCAGCCGTCCCGCGGTACGGACCACGTACGCCGTGACGACCTCGCCCCAGCGCTCGTCCGGGATCCCGACGACGATCGAGTCGGCGACGCCCGGGTGCTCCTGCAGGGCGGCCTCGACCTGGACGGGGTGCACGTTCTCGCCGCCGGAGATGATCATGTCGTCCTTGCGGCCGACGATCGTCACGCGTTCGTGCTCGTCCCACGTCGCGAGGTCGCCGGGGTAGAACCAGCCGTTCGCGAACTTCTCCGCCTCGAGCCCCGGGTTGCGGTACGAGTAGCCGGACTTCACGGTCCGGACCGCGAACTCGCCGATCTCGGAGCCGTCCTTCGGCACGGTGTCGCTCGGGTCGGCCAGGCGGTCCTCGTACACGCGCACCACAGCGACGTCGTCGTCCGTCGATGCACGGCCGGTGGAGCCGGCGCCGTCGGGGAAGTCCTCGGGACGCAGGAACGTGTTCCAGAAGGTCTCGGTCGTGCCGTAGCCGTTGAAGATCCGCGGGGACAGGAGCTCCTGGTAGCGGAGTGCGGCGGCGCGGTCGAGCGGTGCACCCATCGTGACGATGCCGTGCAGCGACGACAGGTCGCGGGGCCGCCCCTCCTGCGCGTTCGCGAGCTGCACCAGGTTCGGCGGCGCACCGATCAGGAACGTCAGCCGCTCGGACTCGACCAGGTCGAGCACCCGCTCGGCGTCGAAGTGCCGCAGGGTGGTGAGCTCGGCGCCGACGTAGAACACCGGGTTCGGGCCACCCGAGTACAGGCCGCCACGGTGGAACAGCGGCGACATGTTGAGCGTCTTGTCGAAGGGGCTGAGCGGGAAGTGCATCACGACGTCGTGGGCGCTGAGCACCTCGACCAGGCTCGGCAGGGGCACCGGCTTCGGTCGCCCCGTGGTGCCGGAGGTGTAGAGCCGAGTGGTCTCGTCGTAGGTGCTGCGGGGTTCGGTCGCGGCGAGTTCGGCGGGCGTGACGGGGTCGGCGGCGAGGAGTGCGGTGAACGCGACGCGCGCGTCGTGTGCTGCGTGGTCGTCGTGCGCGTCGCGGTCCTGGTGCGCGGCATGGTCGTCGCCACCGACGACGACGATGTGGTCGGGACGGTGCGGCGCGGTCTCGAGCGCTCGGGCGATGTCGTCGCCGCGCGCGGCGTCGTGCACCAGCACCACCGGCGCGGAGTCCTCGACGATGAAGGCAACCTCGTCGGGCGCGAGCCGGAAGTTCGTCGGCGAGAACACCGCGCCGATGCGGTGGCACGCCAGGTAGAGCATCGCGAACTCCGGCGAGTTGAACAGCTCGACCATCACGACCGAACCGCGACCGACTCCGTGCCGGACGAGCCAGCCGCCGATGTGGTCGACGACGTCCCCGAGTTCCGCGTAGGTCCACGACCGACCCGTGTCCGGGTCACGCAGCGCGGGCCGGTCCGCGAAGCGGTGGGTGTTCCGCGCGAAGCCGTTCGCGTACGTGTAGCTGCCCTCGAACACCTCGCGGAACCGCGTCGGGTCGTAGTCGGATCGGGTCTCGGTCATCATCGCTCCCTGGGGCGGTCGAACGGCGCGTCACGCACCGATCGTCACTGTATCCGCCGCGCGGGGACGGCGGACGGGAGGCCCGGTGCGGGTCAGACGGCGGTGTCCGGTCGCGTGGTGCGCGCCCAGAACCAGGCCCCGATCGCGCCCGCCACGCAGGTCGCGCCGACCGCGACGAGCAACACCGGCGACGCGTGGGTCCCCGAGGGACCCGAGTAGACCGCGGCGGTGAGCGCGACCGCGACGACCGCCAGTGCCACGTACCGGCCACGCGAGGCCGCGAGGAGCGCACTGCCGGCGGAACCCGCGAAGGGCAGCAGCGTCGCCACGACGGCACCGACCCCGCCGACGCACAGGGTGATGGCGAACTCCGACGTCACCGCGGACCAGAAGCCCCCGCCCGCAGTCAGGCTGTGGAGCACCCACCCCGCGGTCGCGAGTCCGAGCAGCGCGACCGTCCGCCAGGTCGCGTTCCGGGCACCGGCAGCGATCCCGGAGCCGAGGCGCAGTGCGGCGGTGTCCAGGTCGGGGCGTGCCGACGGCACGAGCACCACCCCGACGATCAGGGCCGGGGAGAGGTCTGCGGCCCGCGTGATCCCGCACGCCACGAGCGCCGCGAGCACCAGCCACGGGGACACCCGGAAGCCCACCGCACGGTGGTCGGGCCCCGCTGCCCACCGGGTCACGAGCACCACGGCTGCCGTGAGCACCGCGGTGCCGAGCAGCACGGCGATGGCGAGGCGGACGTAGCGGGCCTCGAGCGAGACGCCCACGCCGAGCAGCGTGCACAGCGCGGCGACGGTCACTGCGACCGTGATCGACACCCACGTCGGCAGCACGTCGTCGGACCCGGAGCGGTCCGAGCGCGAGCGGTTCCGCCCGAGCAGTCCGGCGAAGGGGGAGCGGATGCGCCCGCGGGCAGCGGCGGCGACGAGCGCGAGGGGCGCGGCGATCAGCAGGAGGAACCCAGCGGCGACGGCCGTGGCGATCAGGACGGTCCGCCACGAGAACGCGGCCTGGATCGTCGGAACGGTGCGGTCGTAGGCGGTCGCGGCGGTCCAGTCGCCCGCGGGGCCCGACCAGTCGATGTGGCTGCCGCCGGAGCCCGCGGCCCCGGGGGTGCTCGTGCCGGTCGGCTCGGTGCCGTCACCGGGCGCTGCCGCTGATCCCGGTCCGTCGTCGCCGGTGCCGCCTGCGTTCCCGGTTCCGGTGCCGGCCGGGGTCCCCGTGTCGCCGGGGCTCTGGCCGTCACCAGGTGCGGTCGTGGTGCCGTTGGTGCCGGTGCCGTTGGTCGGCGCGTCCCCGCCGGTGCCGGGGGTGCCGTTCGGCGTGCCCGAGGTCGACCACGCCGTGACCTGCACGGCGGCCGACGACCGCGAGTAGTTGCCGGCGGCGTCGTGCTGCGTCGCGGTGAGGTCGTGTGCACCGGCCCGCAACTGCGAACCCGCGGTGGAACAGGACCAGGAATCGTTCGCAGCGACCTCGGCCCGGCAGACGGGTGCGCGGTCGACGTAGACGGTCACGTCGGCTCCGGGCTCGCCGGTGCCGCGGACGACCGTGGCGCGCGGACCGACGCGGTCGCCGTCGTCCGGTGAAGTGATCCGCGGGGCTGCCGGCGCGGTGCGGTCGACCGTGATGCGGACCGGGGCCGAGGACGCGCTGCGCAGGTCGGAGCGGTAGCCGCGCGCGGTGCTCGCGGTCTGCGACGCGGTCACCGTGACGGTCGCGTCGGACCGCAGCACGAGCGAGGTCGTCCACCGCCCGTCCGGACCGACCGGCGCGGACTGCTGCGTCGACGAGCCGGAGACCGACAGCACCACGGTGGAACCGGGGAAGCCCGTGCCGGAGAGCGCGCCGCTGGTGGGGTGGTCGGACGCGACGGTCGGCGGCACGATGACGTCGGACGCCGGGGCGCTCGCGGGCGGCTGGCTCGGTGCGGTGACGTCCCGCACCGTGAAGACCTGCTGCGGACCCGACCGCACCGTACCGAGGCACGCCCACGAACCGTTCGCCTGCACCTGGGCCGAGCACCCGGCCGAGCCGGTCGTCGCGGGCCCCGCGACGCCGACGACGTGCCCCGGGGTGCCGGTGCCGTGGAACCGGGCGGTGCTGCTCGTCACGTCCCCCGGGTCGGCGATGGTCGGTGCGACGGGCGGTCGCCCGGTGGACGCGGGCGGGGGCGTGGGAGTTCCGGGGCGGCCGCTGCTCGGCGGTCCCACGAGTTCGCTCGGTGCGGGGGTCGCGGTGCTGGCAGCACTGACGCGTTCGGTGCTCGCGGTGGTCGACTGCTCTGGGCTCGCGGCACCGGCGAACGCGGGTCCGGCTGCCGCCGCCAGCAGCGCCGCGGCGAGGACCGCGGTGGCCGAGGCGAGCGCGACGAACCGGGTACGACGACGGGGGCCGTCGCCCCCGACGGCCCGGTCGTCCACGTTGTCCCCTCGCGTGCTCACCGTCTCCATCCCACGTGATGTGGGCCGCTGGGTCAATACACCTCGCGGATGATGTCCCGCATCCGGTCGTCTTTCCCCCCCCCCGCAGTCCGAACGCCCGGTGTGCGGGACTCGGGAATCGCCCGTGAACCCTGACGGTCGACGCGAGCACTGCGGACGCGTCGGTAGACTTCACGACGGCCGTTCAGGCCACGCAGCACCGCGGATCCGAACGCGAGAAGGAGCACCCACGCATGGACACCGGACTCGTCACGACGCTGATCGTCGTCGGAGTGGTGGTGGTGATCCTGGTCATCATCGGGATCTACCTCTGGGTGACGTACAACTCGCTCGTCACGCTCAAGGTCCGCGTGGACGAGGCCTGGAGCGACATCTCGGTGCAGCTGAAGCGGCGTGCCGACCTGATCCCGACCATCGTCGACACGGTCAAGGGGTACGCCACGCACGAGAAGGCCGTCTTCGACGACGTCACCAAGGCGCGCTCCGAGACCCTGACGGCCGGTGACGCCGGCACGGCCTCCGCGGCCGAGGGGCACATGCAGAAGGCGCTGAAGAGCGTGTTCGCGGTCGCCGAGGGGTACCCGCAGCTGCAGTCGAGCCAGAACTTCCTGCAGCTGCAGACGGAGCTCGTCGACACCGAGGACAAGATCCAGTCCGCCCGGCGCTTCTACAACGGCGGCGTGCGCGAGCTGAACACGAAGATCCGGGTCTTCCCGAACTCCACGTTCGCCAAGCGACGGGGCTTCGCCGAGGCGACGTTCTTCGAGACCGCCGAACCGGCAGCCATCGCCGAGCCGCCGCGCGTCCAGTTCTGACCCCAGCCTCGCAGCTGCCGTGTACAGCGCCATCGCGCGGAACAAGCGCAACACCGTCGTCATCGTCCTGGTCTTCCTGCTGATCATCGGCGCGCTCGGGTTCCTGGGCGGCTACCTTGCCGGGAACGTCTCGATCGGCGTCATCGTGCTCGCGGTCGCCCTGGGCTACGCGGTGCTGCAGTACTTCTTCGCCGCTCGGCAGGCGACCGCCATCGCCGGTGGCATCGAGATCGACCGCACCTCCGAACCACGGCTCTGGCGGACGGTCGAGAACCTCGCGATCTCGACCGGCATGCCGATGCCCCGGGTCTACGTCATCCAGGACCCGTCGCCGAACGCCTTCGCCACCGGGCGCGACCCGGAGCACGCCGTGGTCGCGGCGACGACCGGGCTGCTGCAGATCATGGACGACCAGGAGCTCCAGGGAGTGATGGCCCACGAACTCGGGCACGTCCGCAACTACGACATCCGGGTGTCGACGATGGTGTTCGGGCTGGTGGTCGCCGTCGGCCTGATCGCCGACGTGCTCCTGCGCATCTCGATCTTCAGCGGCCTGTCCGGCGGTCGGAACCGCAACTCGGACAACGGCGGCGGCACGAACCCGGTGCTGCTCATCGCCGGCATCGTGGCCGTCGTCGTGGCGCCGATCGCCGCGGCGGGCGTGCAGGCCGCGGTGTCCCGGCAGCGCGAGTACCTCGCCGACGCCACCGGTGCGATGACGACCCGCCACCCCGAAGGCCTCGCCCGGGCGCTCGAGAAGCTCGGCGCGTACGGCCGACCGATGCAGACGCAGAACTCGTCGATGGCCCACCTGTGGATCGCCGACCCGATGCGCCCCGGTGTGATGGACCGGCTGTTCTCGACGCACCCGCCGCTGCCGGACCGCATCGCACGGTTGCGGGCGAACGCCGACCGTTTCTGACGCCCGGTCAGGCCTCGACGGCGTCGAGTTGCTCCGTGGGTTCCGGGGCATCGGCGTCGTCGACGGCTTCGTGCGGGACCAGCGAGAGGCCGAGCGCCCCGGCGACCGCGGCCGCAGCCGTGCCCCGATCGGTGACCTCGACCTCGTCGAGTCCCTGCCAGGCGGCGGTGCGTCGGAGCGTCTCGGCCAGCCGCTCGGCATCGAGGTGCTCGCCGGGTTCCTGCCACGCGGTCCGGACCCGCAGCACGCCGCGCTGCCGATCGCTCTTCAGGTCGACCCGGCCGACGAGGCGGTCGTCCTGCAGCACGGGCAGCACGTAGTACCCGAACACCCGCTTCGGCGCCGGTGTGTAGATCTCGATCCGGTAGTGGAACCCGTACATCCGCTCCGCCCGCCGGCGGAACCACACGACCGGGTCGAACGGGCTGAGCACTGCGTCGGCGGTCAGCTGTCGGGGCACCCGGGCATCGGGATGGAGCCAGGCCCGCTCACCCCAGCCCTCGACCCGCACGGGCAGGAGCTCGCCGGCAGCGGTGAGCTCCGCGATGGCGCCGGCGGTGTCGTCCGATCGCAGTCGGTAGTAGTCGGCGATGTCCGCCCGGGTGCCGACGCCGAGGGCGCGGGTGGCGTGCCGGACGAGTTCGAGCACTGCGGCAGCGCGCGGTGGGGCCGTCTCGAGGAATCCGGCCGGCAGGACCTGCTCGGGCAGGGCGTACACGCGCTCGAAGCCCGACCGTCCGGCGCTCACGGCCTCGCCCCAACGGAACATCTGCTCGAGCCCGAGTTTCACGTCGCTCCAGCCCCACCACGGTCCCCGGCGCACGTTCGACTCGTGCTCGACCGCGCTGGCCCGCATCGGCCCCTCGGCACGCAGGAGCGCGTGCAGCTCGCGTCGGACCCCGGCGGTGCGGGTGACGCCGTCGATCCGGGTCGGACCGGCGTCGCGCTCCCGCAGGGCGTCCATCCGCCAGCGGAACAGCCGCAGGTCGTCGCGCGGGATGAGAGCGGCCTCGTGCGCCCAGTACTCGGTGTAGGGCCCGGACCGGCCGAGGGTCAGACGGTCGAGCGTGGACCGGTCGTACGCCCCCAGCCGTGCGAAGAGCGGCAGGTAGTGGCTGCGCTCGAACACGTTCACCGAGTCGATCTGCAGCAGCCCGAGTCGGGCGAACGCTGCGTTCACCGCACGCGTCGAGACGTCCGTCGCCGGTGGCCGACCGAACCCCTGCGCGGCGAGGGCGACGCGGCGGGCTTCGGCGGCGGAGAGCGAGGACCTGACCATGCGGCGACGCTACCGAACCCCGCCGACAGCGCGGCGACGGAACGTATGCCGTATCTGGAACGCGACGCCGAGCGCATCGATAGGATCGGCCCATGGCCTGGGGAAAGAAGACACCGCACACGGATCCCGTCGTCGTCGATGACGCGGTGCCGCCCGGCATGCGGATCGCCGGTGCGTGGTCGTGGCGGATCCTCGTCGTGGTCGGCGTCGTCGCCGTGGTCATCTACCTGGTGACGCTCTTCAGCGAGATCCTCATCCCGTTCCTCATCGGCATCGTGGTCGCCGCGCTCCTGGTCCCGCTGTCGAACTGGATGCAGCGCCACCACGTGCCGAAGTGGGTCGCCGTCATCGTCAGTCTCGTCGGGGGGCTCGCCGCCGTCGGGGCGCTCATCTGGCTCGTCGTCGACCAGATCGCCGCCGCCTACCCGTCGCTCCGTGACCGCACGCTGTCGCAGTACGACAACATCCGCGACTTCGTCCTCAGCTCCGGGCTCGGCATCAGCCAGAAGGACCTCAACTCCTACCTCAACCAGGCGACCGACTGGCTGCAGAGCAACTCCGGCTCGATCCTGTCCGGGGTGGCCAGCGCGGGGTCGTCGCTGACGCACATCCTCACGGGCCTGTTCATCGTCATCTTCACGGTGATCTTCCTGCTCATCGACGGCAAGAACGTCTGGCGCTGGACGGTCCGGCTCTTCCCGAAGAACGCCCGCAGCGCGATCGACGGCGCGGGTGTCGCCGGTTGGACGACGTTGACGAGCTTCATCCGGGTGCAGATCTTCGTCGCGTTCGTCGACGCCGTCGGCATCGGCATCGGCGCCGCGATCCTGCAGCTGCCCCTCGTCGTGCCGATCGCCGTGTTCGTCTTCCTCGGGTCGTTCATCCCGGTCGTCGGTGCGATCGTCACCGGGTTCCTGGCGGTCTTCGTCGCCCTGGTGTTCAACGGCTGGGTGGCGGCGGTCTGGATGCTCGTCGTCATCCTCATCGTCCAGCAGGTCGAGGGACACATCCTGCAGCCGCTCGTCATGGGCAGCGCCGTCAAGGTGCACCCGCTCGCCGTCGTCCTCGGGGTCACTGCGGCGTCGGGGCTCGCGGGCATCGCGGGCGCGTTCTTCGCCGTCCCGCTCATCGCCACCGTCAACTCCATGGTCACGACCATCTCGAGCGGCCGGTGGAAGACGATGGACTCCGACCACGTGCGCGAGGCCAAGCAGGACGCGCACGACGAGAACGTCCGGAGCAAGCGCCGGCGCAAGATCCTCAAGTTGCGCAAGCGCCGTGGCGACGTCCCGAAGCCGGGCACCGACGAGCAGCCGACCGCGGTCAAGGGAACGGCAGGCTGACGCTGGACGATCCCTCGTGTCACGGGTTCGCCGCGGACGCCCGGAGCGACGATGATGGGGGAGTGACCGACACCAGCGCCTCCCAGCACACGCTCGCCGCGATCCCCACCCTCGCGGACATCGAGACGGCGCGGGAGACCATCTCGGGCGTCGCGCGCGTCACCCCGATGGAGACCTCGCAGTTCCTGGCCGAACTGCTCGGGTCGCCCGTGCACCTGAAGTGCGAGAACCTGCAGCGCACCGGTGCCTACAAGGTCCGCGGCGCGTACAACCGCCTGTCGACCCTGTCCGAGGAACAGCGCGCCAAGGGCGTCGTCGCGGCCAGCGCCGGCAACCACGCCCAGGGCGTCGCCCTGGCCGCCCGCGAGCTCGGCATCCCGGCGACGATCTTCACCCCGGTCGGCGTCGCGCTG
Source organism: Curtobacterium sp. RIT-PI-V (assembly GCF_025642935.1). Classification (NCBI taxonomy): domain Bacteria; kingdom Bacillati; phylum Actinomycetota; class Actinomycetes; order Micrococcales; family Microbacteriaceae; genus Curtobacterium; species Curtobacterium sp. RIT-PI-V. The sequence goes on along the minus strand of NZ_JANZKM010000002.1, from coordinate 164,756 downwards.
CCGAAGCTGCAGGCCACCCGCCACTACGGCGCCGAGGTCGTCCTGCGGGGCCACTCGGTGGAAGAAGCCCTGAGCGCCGCCAAGGACTTCGCCGCGCACACCGGAGCGGTCTTCATCCCGCCGTTCGACCACCCCGCCGTCATCGCCGGCCAGGGGACCCTCGGCCTCGAGATCATCGACCAGGTACCCGACGTGGACACCGTCGTCGTGCCGATCGGCGGCGGCGGGGTCATCTCCGGCATCGCCCTCGCCGTCAAGGGCATGGCCGAGCGGCTCGGACGACCGATCAAGGTCATCGGGGTGCAGGCCGAGAACGCCGCTGCCTACCCGTCGTCGATCCGCGCCGGCGAGCCCGTCACGATCACGACGACACCGACGATCGCCGACGGCATCGCGGTCGCCCGCCCCGGCGACCTGAACTTCCCGATCATCCGCGACCTGGTCGACGACATCGTCACGGTCTCCGACGACGACACCGCCCGCGCCCTGCTCGTGCTGCTCGAGCGCGCGAAGCTCGTGGTCGAGGCCGCCGGCGCCGTCGGCGTCGCCGCGATCATGTCGGGCGCCGTCCGCGACACCGGGCGCACCGTCGTGCTGCTGAGCGGCGGCAACATCGACCCGCTCATGATGGAGCGCGTGATCACCCGCGGTCTGGTCGCCGCGTCGCGCTACATCGGCATCCGCATCATGCTGCCGGACCGTCCGGGCCAGCTCGCCCGGGTCGCCCAGGTGATCTCGGACGCCGGCGCGAACGTGGTCGAGGTCCTGCACACCCGCCACGGACAGGGCCTGGTCATCAACGAGGTGGCGCTCGACCTGTCGATCGAGGCGCGCGGCCCCGAGCACGCGCAGGAGGTCATCCAGCGCCTGCACGAGGTCGGCTTCCGCCCGGAGCTCCTCGAGCACTAGTCCTGCGACGATCCACGAGTCCTTCGACGCGTGTCCCGTCGCATCCGTGGTGCGCCCCGGCGGGCGGGGCCGTGGACGCGACCGACAGACGGACAGGAGGCCCGTGGCGGTGTCGCCCCGGGCCTCCTGTCCGTCTGTGGTGCTGCCTACGGCTCGTAGCGCTCGATCTTGACGACCTCGACCGCGATCTCCTTGCCGTTCGGCGCCGTGTAGGTGGCCGTGTCGCCGGCCTTGAGGCCGACGATCGCCGCGCCGACGGGGCTGACCGGGCTGTAGACCGTCAGGTCGGAGCCCTCGGCGACGATCTCGCGGCTGCCGACCAGGAACGTCGACTCGTCGCCCGCGATGACCGCGGTGACGACGGTGCCGGGCTCGACCGTGCCGTCGAAGACGGCTTCGCTGACGGTCGCGTGCTTGAGGAGGTTCGTGAGGACGCGGATGCGCGCCTCGATCTTGCCCTGCTCGTCCTTGGCGGCGTGGTAGCCGCCGTTCTCCTTGAGGTCGCCCTCTTCGCGAGCGGCTTCGATGCGGCGCGCGATCTCGGCACGGCCCTCGCCGCTCAGCTCGTCGAGCTCCGCCTGGAGACGGTCGTGCGCCTCCTGGGTCAGCCAGGTGACCTGCGTGTCGTTGCTCATCTTCTGTCCCTTCGACCATGAAAAACGAGACCGGCCGAGTGGTCGGTCTCGAGAGGCGAATCAGGACAGTCTAGGGAATCCAGCAGTCGTGGATCAAGCCGGTGACGCCACGGGTCGTGGTCGTCACCTCGGTGCTGACACTGCGGGTGCGCTGCTCGGACGGGGCGAGGGTGATCTCCTTCCAGCCCACGATCGAGTAGCTCTTGTCGAGGACCTGGACGGCGCACTTCGCCCGGACGCCCGGATCGACGGAGACCTGCGAGTGCACGACCGTGCTGTGCTGGGAGAGGACCTCGTACCCCACGACGTCGTCGGTCAGGCCGCGGTCGGACTGGTCGAGACCCGCCCAGATCACCCAGGCGGCGAAGACCACGACCACGGCGATGGCGGCGGTGATCGCGACGGCCTTGCTGCGGCGCGCGCGGGCCGGGGTGCGGCCGTAGCGGTCGTCGAGGGTGGCGGTGTGGTGCTGTTCGGACAGTTCGGGGCTCCCGGGGTGATTATCCTGATCCCAGGGTAGTTCACGCGTCGCTGTGCACTTCCCGTCCCCGCTCGTCCTCCGCTCGCCCACGCTCACCCACGTGAGGAAGTCCCGTGCCGTACCGCTTGCTGGCCGTCCACGCCCACCCCGACGACGAGTCGAGCAAGGGGGCGGCGACCGCGGCGAAGTACGTGGCCGAAGGGCACGAGGTGTTGGTCGTGTCCTGCACCGGGGGCGAGGCCGGCGACATCCTCAACGACCAGCTCGGCGAGCCCGCGACGAGCCGCGCGCACCGCGACATGGCCGGGTACCGCCGCGGTGAGATGGCCGCCGCGCAGGCAGCGCTCGGCATCGCCCACCTGTGGCTCGGCTACCACGACTCCGGGCTGCCCGACGCCGAGAAGGGCGAGACCGTCCGACCCGGCACGTTCTCGACCGTGCCGCTCGAGTACAGCACCGAGGCGCTCGTCCGGGTGATCCGCCGGTTCCGTCCGCACGTGCTCGTCACCTACGACGAGAACGGCGGCTACCCGCACCCCGACCACATCCGCACGCACGAGGTGTCCGTCGCCGCGTGGAGCGCCGCGGCCGACCCCGCTGCGTACCCCGCGGCCGGCGAACCGTGGTCGATCGCGAAACTCTACTACGAGCGCACGATGAACCCGCGCCGCTTCCGGACGATCTTCGAGGCGCTGCAGGACCGCGACCCGGACAGCCCCGCGATCGAGCAGCTGCGCGAATGGGTCGAGCGGTTCGCCGACCGGCCCGACCTCGCCACCACGCACGTCGACGTGCACGAGTACTTCGACCAGCGCGATGCCGCGCTCCGTGCCCATGCCAGCCAGGTGGCTCCGGACAGTGCGTTCTTCTACTGGCCGAACGACCTCCTGGCCACGGTGTGGCCGACCGAGGACTACCAGCTCGTGGAGGCCCGCGTGCCGACCGAGCTCCCGGAGACCGATCTGTTCGCCGGGATCCCTGCCGACAAGGAACCGACCCCGTGAGCTCCATCGCGGCGGCACTCGCCGCCACCCCCAGTCCCAGCCCCAGCGTCGTGCCGGACGTGAACGTCACCCCCGGTGTCGTCGGGTTCATCGCCATCGCGCTCGTGGCCGTCGCGACGATCGTCCTGGTCGTCGACATGACCCGGCGCATCCGGCGGACGCGCTACCGGTCGGAGATCCGCGAGCGTCTCGAGGCAGAGGCGAACGGCACCGCGGTCGACGGTCCGGCGACGGACGAGTCGGAGCGCCGTGCGGCCGAGGACGGCCGAGCCGACGTCGGGGAGGACACCGAACGCGGTTGACGCGCACCCGCGCGCCGGCCGGATCCGGGCGTACCTGGTCGGATCGGGCGTACCTGGTCGGAAGTTTCGGGTGACTACGCCCGGAACGACCAGGCATCGCAAGCGTTCTGGGAAGGAACGTGCGACGGACGGTCAGCGCACCGGGTCCAGGGCGACGATGAGCACGCCGACCCACTGCGCGCCGAAGGCCACGACCGTCAGGGCGTGGAACACCTCGTGGAAGCCGAACTGGGTGGGCACCGGGTTCGGCCGCTTGAAGCCGTAGACCAGCGCGCCGACGATGTAGGCGACCCCGCCGGACAGGATGAGCACCGTCATCGGGACGCTCGCCGCGAAGAACTGCGGCAGCAGCCCGAGCGCCGCGCACCCGAGCACCAGGTAGATCGGCACGTAGAGCCACCGGGGCGCGTTGATCCACAGCACCCGGAACGCGATGCCGAGGGCGGCGCCGGACCACATCACCCAGAGCACGACCACCATCAGGGTGTGCGGCAGGGCGCAGATCGCGATCGGCGTGTAGGTGCCGGCGATGAGCAGCAGGATGTTCGTGTGGTCGATGCGCTTGAGCACCGCCTTGACGGTCGGCCCCCACGGGAACCGGTGGTACGTCGCGGAGACCCCGAACATGGCCAGCGACGTCGCCATGAACACCGCGCTGCCGACCTTCGCCGCGGTGCTGTCGGCCAGGGCGATGAGGACGATCCCCATCGCGATGGCGAACGGGAACGCACCGAGGTGGATCCAGCCGCGCCAGGCGGGGCGGGTGTCCTCCGTGGTCGTCGCGGCTTCTTCGGTGAACGGGACGTGGGGGAGGGTGGCGGTCTCGTGCTCGTCCTGCATGTGCCGACTGTAAGCCCCGCGCCCGAACGGATGCCACGAGTCCTGGGGGAGCCGCACTCGGGACGCTCCGACCGACGGTGCACTACGCTCGGTGCGTGACCGGCAGGGTGGGATGGGCAGGACGAGGGATCCTCTACCGCGCCTACCAGAGCCGCATCCGCCGCCAGATCGAGGGCAGCGCGAAGCCGAAGCACGTCGCCATGATCGTCGACGGCAACCGTCGGTGGGCGAAGCAGCTCGGGCTCGAGTCCGCCGCGCACGGTCACCGCGCCGGCGCCGCGAAGATCCCCGAGTTCCTGACCTGGTGCGACGAGCTCGGCATCGAGGTCGTGACGCTCTACCTGCTCTCCGCCGACAACCTAACCGGTCGTGCCGGAGCGGAACTCAGTGAGCTCGTCGGGATCATCGGCGACCTGGCCGGGGTGCTCGCGGACACCACGGACTGGCGCGTCCAGCACGTCGGGTCGAACGAGGGCCTGCCCGACTCGCTCGTGTCCGCGCTCGCGCAGGCCGAGGAGCGCACCGCCGGCCGCACCGGACTCCACATCAACCTGGCCGTCGGGTACGGCGGACGCCGCGAGATCGCCGACGCCATGCGCAGCATCGTGGAGTCGCACGGCGCGGGTGGCGGCACGATCGACACCCTGGCCGAGGTCCTGACCCCCGAGCTTATCGGCGACCACCTGTACACGCAGGGCCAGCCCGACCCCGACCTGGTGATCCGGACCTCGGGCGAGCAGCGACTGTCCGACTTCATGCTCTGGCAGAGCGCGCACAGCGAGTTCTACTTCGTCGAGGCGCTCTACCCCGACCTGCGCGAGGTCGACTTCCTGCGCGCCGTCCGCGACTTCGGGCTCCGGTCGCGACGCTTCGGCGGCTGAGGCGGCTGAGGCGGCTGAGGCGGCTGAGGCGGCTGAGCCGGCTGCCCCCGGGACCCGACTGACGCTGACGAGCTGGCTGGCCAGGTCCCGCGTCGCGTCGGCCGCGGCAGCCCCGTCCCAGTAGGCTCTCAGGGTTCGACACTGTGAAAGGTGCACCCCCTGTGAACATCGACGAGTACGCCGCCGGCTTCTCCGAGGACCCCGGCTACCTCGACCACGCTGCGTTCGGCCCCGTGCAGACCGCCGTGCTCGAGGAGCAGCGCGTGCTCGGCACGATCCAGGAGCACATGCGCTTCGGCGCCATGGAGACCCTCGACGAGCAGGACGCCCGCGTCCGAACGGTCGCCGCCCGCTTGGTCGGTCGCCGCGAGGACCAGGTCGTCTCGCAGACCGCGACGACGCCCGGCCTGCTCCACACCGCCTTCGGACTGACCGGCGGCGTGCTGGTGTCGGCCGACGAGTACCCCTCGCTGCCGCTCGCACTGGCGAGCGCCGCCTCGGCGACCGGCGGCCGCGTCCAGCCGGTCGTCATCGAGTCCGGTGCCGGGTGGATGACGCCCTCGCTCATCCAGGAGCGCCTGACCGACGACGTGGCGGCCGTGGCGGTGTCGCTGGTCGACTGGCGCACGGGCTACCTGGCCGACCTCGCCGGCATCCGCGAGGTCATCGGCGACCGCCTGCTGATCCTCGACGCGATCCAGGGCTTCGGCGTCGTCGACGCCCCGTACGAGATCGCGGACGTCGTCGCGACCGGCGGCCAGAAGTGGCTGCACGCCGGCTGGGGCACGGGCTTCACCGCCTTCAGTGACCGTGCCCTGAACCGCCTGCGTCCGGCCCTGTCCGGCCCGCACGGCACCACCGGCTGGCCCGTGGACGTCCCCGCCGTCCGCCCGGGTGCCGCCGGGTACCAGATGACCCGCATCGACCCCATCGCGCAGGCGCGTCTCGCGGTGTCGCTGGACCGGCTGACCGCCGTCGGTGTCGCCGCCGTGCAGGAGCGCGTCACCGAGCGCGTCGAGCGCGTGTTCGCGATCGCGGACGAGTTCGGGCTCGAGGTCGAGTCCAGCCGCGACCCGCGCGAGCGCGCCGGCATCGTCGTGCTGCGGCCGGCCGAGGGGCGCCTGACCGCGCTGTCCGCGGCGCTGCACAACCACGGCGTGACCGCGACGACGCGGCTCGGCGTCGCGCGGGTGTCGGTGTTCGCCTCGACGACGGACGAGACGCTGGACATGTTCCGGGACGCCTGCGTCTCGTACGCCACGCTGCAGTAGCGCGCGCCCGCCGGACGGGAGGCGCGGGGCGGCGCCGCCACGGGCCTCCCCTCCGTCGAGTGGTCACGACCTGTCGGCTCGCGCGGTCGCAGCCGACAGCTGGTGACCACTCGACGCCGTCCCGCGCGACGAGTCGCGACCAGCGGGCAGCCTGGAGGCGCGGTATCAGGCTGCCACGGGCCTCCCGTCCGCCACCCGCGAGCGGTCACGACGCACCGCGCACGTCCGCCGACTGGTCGCCGTCTGTCGGGCGGCACGTCCGCAGCCGACAGCTCGTGACCGGTCGACTGCCGGTGTCACGTTGTTCACGTGACCGTAACGCCGGAAACCGCGTGTCGCTGGCGGGGTGTCGGAGGGCGGACGTACGTTGTCCCCATCGGGCACCGCGCCCGATCGAAGCGGCCACAGTCGGTGCTTCGGGACCCGCTCCACGGCCGCGTTCGAGGACATGGACCGGGCTGCTCGCGGCCCGGGGATGGAGTGGTCGTGACCTCTCAGAACGTCTCTCGCGGAACCCAGCACCAGCACACCGCGGACTCGTCCACATCGGTCGCCCAGCGCACGTACGTGCTCGACACATCGGTGCTCCTCAGCGATCCGCGGGCGTTGTTCCGCTTCGCCGAGCACGCGGTGGTCCTGCCCGTGGTGGTCGTCAGCGAACTCGAGTCGAAGCGCAACGACCCGGAGATCGGGTACTTCGCGCGGCAGGCCCTGCGGCTGCTGGACGAGATGCGCATCGAACACGAACGGCTCGACTTCCCGATCGCGCTCGGTGACGGCGGTTCCTTCCGCGTCGAGCTGAACCACTCCAACCAGTCCGTCCTGCCGTCCGGGCTGCAGCTCGGCGACAACGACTCCCGCATCCTCGCCGTCGCCTCGAACCTGCAGAACGACGGGCTCGACGTGGTGGTCGTGTCGAAGGACCTGCCCCTGCGCGTCAAGGCGTCGTCGATCGGCATGGCGGCCGAGGAGTACCGCGCCGAGCTCGCCGTCGACTCCGGCTACACCGGCATCGCCGACCTGCAGGTGTCCGGCGAGCAGATGGCCGACCTGTACGAGAAGGAAGAGATCCGCTCCGTCCAGCTCGACGGCGTGCCGGTCAACACCGGTGTCGTCATCCACTCCGAGCGCGGTTCGGCCCTCGGTCGCGTGCACACCGCCGGTTCCGTCGCCCTGGTCCGCGGCGACCGTGAGGTCTTCGGGCTCCGCGGCCGGTCCGCCGAGCAGCGGCTCGCGATCGACGCCCTGCTCGACTCCGAGATCGGCATCGTGTCCCTGGGTGGCAGCGCCGGTACGGGCAAGTCCGCGTTGGCCCTGTGCGCCGGGCTCGAAGCGGTCCTCGAACGACAGCAGCACAAGAAGATCATGGTGTTCCGGCCGCTGTACGCCGTGGGTGGCCAGGACCTCGGGTTCCTGCCGGGCGACGCCGGCGAGAAGATGAACCCCTGGGCGCAGGCGGTCTACGACACCCTCGGCTCGGTGGTGTCCGACAACGTCCTCGACGAGGTCGTCGAACGCGGCCTGATCGAGGTCCTGCCGCTCACGCACATCCGCGGTCGGTCCCTGCACGACGCGTTCGTGATCGTGGACGAGGCCCAGTCGCTCGAACGGAACGTGCTGCTCACGATGCTCTCCCGCATCGGGCAGAACTCCCGCGTGGTGCTCACCCACGACGTCGCGCAGCGCGACAACCTCCGGGTCGGACGGCACGACGGCATCGCGAGCGTCATCGAGCGGCTGAAGGGCCACCCGCTGTTCGCCCACGTCACACTGACCCGGTCGGAGCGCTCCGCGATCGCCGCCCTCGTGACGGACCTGCTGGACTCGCCCGACCTGGTCTAGGTCCGTCGGCCGAGACTCGGCCTGAGCGACAGTTCTCGCGCGCACCGGCGCGAGGACTGTCGCTCACCGCGAGACTTGCCCGCGTCAGAAGCTCAGTTCGGGTGGGTCATGGACAGGACATCCAGTGCCGCGTCGAGCTGCTCCTCGGTGACCTCGCCACGCTCGACGTGTCCGAGCGCCACGACGGCCTGGCGGACGGTGATGCCCTCGGCGACGGCGTACTTCGCGACCTTCGCGGCGGCCTCGTAGCCGATGACCCGGTTGAGCGGGGTGACGATCGACGGCGACGACTCGGCGAAGGCCCGGGCTCGCTCGAGGTTCGCCTGCAGCCCGTCGATGGTCTTGTCGGCCAGCACCCGCGAGCTGTTCGCCAGCAGGCGGATCGACTCGAGCAGTGCCGTGCCCATGACCGGGATCGCGACGTTGAGCTCGAACGCACCGGACGCACCTGCCCAGGCGATGGTGGCGTCGTTGCCGATGACCCGCGCGCCCACCATCAGGGTCGCCTCGGGGATGACCGGGTTGACCTTGCCGGGCATGATCGACGAGCCCGGCTGCAGGTCGGGGATGTGCAGTTCGCCGAGCCCGGTGTTCGGGCCCGACCCCATCCAGCGCAGGTCGTTGTTGATCTTCGTCAGGCTGACCGCGAGCACCTTGAGGGCCCCGGAGGCCTCGACCAGTGCGTCGCGCGCGCCCTGGGCCTCGAAGTGGTCGACGGCCTCGGTGATCGGCAGGTCGGTGTCGCTCGCGAGCTGGGCGATGACCCGCTGCGGGAAGCCCTTCGGGGTGTTGATGCCGGTGCCGACGGCGGTGCCGCCGAGCGGGACCTCGGCGACGCGGGGGAGCGTCGCGGTGACCCGCTCGATGCCCAGGCGGATCTGGCGTGCGTAGCCGCCGAACTCCTGGCCGAGGGTGACCGGGGTGGCGTCCATGAGGTGCGTGCGGCCGGACTTCACGGCGTCGGCCCACAGCGTCGCCTTGGCCTCGAGGGACTCGGCGAGGTGCTCGAGCGCGGGGACGAGCGAGCGCAGCAGGGCTTCGGTGACGGCGACGTGCACCGAGGTCGGGAACACGTCGTTCGACGACTGCGAGGCGTTGACGTGGTCGTTCGGGTGCACCGCGGTGCCGCCGATGTCCGACGCCAGCGTGGCCAGGACCTCGTTCATGTTCATGTTCGACGAGGTGCCGCTGCCGGTCTGGTACACGTCGACCGGGAACTGGTCGTGGTGCTGCCCGCCGATGATCAGGTCTGCGGCGCCGGCGATGGCGTCGGCGACGGCGGGTTCGACGATGCCGAGCTCGCCGTTCACGATCGCCGCGGCGCGCTTGATGCGGGCGAGCGCCACGATCTGGGCCGACTCGAGCCCGGTGCCCGAGATGGGGAAGTTCTCGACCGCGCGCTGGGTCTGGGCGCGGTACAACGCCGACTTCGGCACCCGCACCTCGCCCATGGTGTCGTGCTCGATGCGGAACTCGGTCTCGGTGGTGTCGGTCACGTCGTCGTGGTCCTTCCTGGGGTGCTGGCCGGACGCGGTCGCGTCGGGGGACTGCGCCGCCGCACGAGGTCTCCGTGGGTCACGGAACCGGCGCCGGGCGTCTCGTTCGACTGTACCGGTGCGACGGATGTGGGACGTGTGGGTGCGGCGCCGAGGGGGGCGTCAGGCGTTGCCGACCACCGTGTCGATGGTGACCTCGCCCGTGCCGAGGTCGTAGGTCGCGCCGACGACGGCCAGCCGGCCCTCGGCGATCGCGTCGGAGACGGCACCGGAGCGCTCGAGCACCTGGCGGAGCGTGGCCTCGAGGTGGGCGGCGCCGATCGCCTCCTGCGGGAGCTCGGCGTCGGTGGCACGGACCTTCTCGACGCTCGGGGCGATGGCGTCGACCAGGGCCTGCAGGTGCGGCGCGGGGACCGGCTCACCCGAGCGGGCGGCAGCGACGGCACCGCACCGGGTGTGGCGCAGGACGACGACGAGCGGAGTGCCCAGCGCGACGACCGCGAACTCGATCGACCCGAGCACGACGTCGTCGACGATCTGCCCGGCGTTGCGGATGGCGAAGAGGTCACCGATGCCCGCATCGAACACGTGCTCGAACGGCACGCGCGAGTCGGAGCAGCCGAGGACGGTCGCGAACGGCGCCTGCGAGCCCTGGAGCTCGGTGCGGCGGTCGGGGTCCGTGCGACCCATGCGGCGCTTGTCGGCGGCGAAGCGGGCGTTGCCGTCGACCAGCAGGCGCAGGGCGTCGGACGGGGTGGAGGCGGCGCGGTCGGGCATGGGGCTCCTCGGATCGGGTCGGATCAGGTCGAGTGGTCGGGCTGCGGGGTGTCCGGCAGGATCCGTCCGGCGGTCGCTACTGCGAGAACTGCTTGGTCACGGCCGTGGCCACGGTGCGGTACGACGAGTCGTCGGCGGTGCCGGAGAGCACGATCGTGTTGGTGCCGAACGTCGACACGAGCGAGTACGCGTGGTTGCCGGCGTCGGAGCCCTCGGCCCGTCGGTCGTAGACGGTCCACTTCGTGCCGTCGATGACGCGCGTGCCGGTCGACGGTCGCTGGTCGAGCTGGTTCGACACCCACGAGCCGTTGGCGGCCACGCCCTGCTGCAGGCTGAGGTACTGCTTGTCCGGCGTCACGAACCCGACGGTCCAGACGTCGACGTCGTCCGAGGTCTTGTCGGAGAAGTCGGCCCGGTTCGACGTGAAGCCACTCGGCAGGTCGGGGGCGGCGAGGGTGATGTCACCGACGTGGGCGTCGGCCGCGATCTGCTGGTAGTCGACGGTGCGGTCGACCGTGGTGTTCGGCCGCACGACCACGGCGACGAGGAACAGCACGATGCCGAGCGACGCGATCAGCGCGATCACGAGGTTGAAGGCCGTCTGGTGCTGGCGGCGAGCGGTGCGTGCGGCGTCCTTGCGCGCCCAGGTCTCCTCTGCCGTCTCGGGGCGGCCGAGCTCGGCGACGATCGGGCGACCGTTCGCGTCGGTCATCGGGCGGAGCCGTCCTCGGCGCTGCTGGCCGCACGGGCCGCGTCGAGCCGGGCCCGGGCTCCGACGAGCCACTCTTCGCAGCGGGCGGCCAGGGCTTCGCCGCGCTCCCAGAGCGACAGCGAGCGCTCGAGGGTCGCGGAGCCCTGTTCGAGCTCGCTCACGACGCGCACGAGTTCGTCGCGGGCTGCTTCGTAGCTCAGCGACTGGACGTCGGTCTGCTCGGGTTCCTGCTGGGATGGCACGACTCGATCCTACCGAGCGTCCACCGACTGACCGACGTGCCCGCTGCGCCTGGGGAGAACACCGGCCGGTAGGGTCGCGCCATGACGGATCTCCCCGAGGGCGTGGACTGGTACCCGGCACCGCACGGAACGAGCGCGGATCGCGACGGGCTGCCGGACCGCCCCTCGCTCGCGGTCGTCCTGCCCGGGGGCGGGTACGGCATGCACGCTCCGCACGAGGGTGAGGGGTACGCCCGCTGGCTGAACGGGATCGGTGTCGACGCGGTCGTCTTCGCGTACCCGCTCGCCCCGCACCGCCACCCGGACGCCGTGGTGGCGACCCGAGCGCTCGTCCGCGACCTGCGTGCCGGACGCTGGGCGGGCCTCCCGTCCGATCCGCGGATCGTCGTGATCGGTTCGTCGGCAGGCGGGCACCTGGCGGCCCTCGTGTCGAACGCACCGACGCCGGCCGAGCGCGCCGTGTCGGACGTCGACGACCGACCCGACCTGACGGTGCTCTGCTACCCGGTGACGTCGATGACGGACCACCCGCACGTCGGCAGCGCCGACAACCTGCTCGGACCGGGCGCGAGCGTCCGCGAGCGGTCCGCGGTCGACGCGGACCTGCTCGTCGACGACCGGATTCCGCCGACCTTCCTGTGGCACACGGCCGAGGACGAGCACGTACCGGTGACGCACTCGCTGTCCTACGCACACGCGCTGGCGCGGCACGGGGTGCCGTTCGACCTGCACGTGTTCGAGCGCGGGGTGCACGGCATCGGGCTCGCCGAGGGTCTCGGGCCGGCCGAGGCGTGGAGCACACTGGCGACGGCCTGGCTGCGCGACCGCGGCTGGTGAGCAGACCGTCGGCGACCCCGACGTGTCAGGCGGCCTGACCCGAGCCGGCGGGACCCGACCCGGCGGGACCCGACCCGGCCGAACCCGACCCGGCCGAACCCGCACCGTCCGGACCCGGTCCGTCCGGCTCGAGCGTCCCGGTCGCCGTCCCCGCGCCGAGCGTGACGTGTACCGGCGTCTGCCCGGTCAGGTCGTCGGACGACCGCACCACGCCGCCGTCGGCCCGCTGCACGATCGCGTAGCCGCGGCGCAGGGTGTCGCGCGGGGACAGCGCACGGAGCCTGGCGGTCAGGTGCCCGACCTCGGAGTGGCCCCGCTCGAGCCGACGGTCGAGCAGCTCCCGCGATCGGGAGAGGTCGCGGGCGACCTCTTCCGCACGGGTGTCGACGAGCCACGCCGTGGACGCGAGCGCCGGGCGCGACCGGAGCGCGGCGATCCGGTCGGCCTCGACCGCGAGCGTCTGCGACAACCGCAGGCCGATGCGGGCACGGGCCTGCCGGACGTTCGCGAGCTCTTCCGCGACGTCGGGCACGACGCGCTTGGCGGCGTCGGTGGGGGTGGAGGCGCGGAGGTCCGCGACCTCGTCGAGGATGGGACGGTCCGCCTCGTGCCCGATGGCCGACACGATCGGGGTGCTCGCCGCTGCTGCTGCGCGGACGAGCCCTTCGTCGCTGAAGCCGAGCAGGTTCTGGAAGTCGCCGCCGCCACGGGCGATGATGATGACGTCCACCGTCGGGTCGGCGTCGAGCTCGAGGATCGCCGCCGTGACCTCGCCCACGGTGCGCTCGCCCTGCACCGCGGTGTGGACGGTGCGGAACTCGACCTGCGGCCACCGGAGCTGCGCGTTGCGCTTGACGTCCTTCTCGGCGTCGGAGTCCTTGCCCGTGATCAGGCCGATGCGGTGCGGCAGGAACGGCAGCCGCTTCTTGCGTGCGGGGTCGAACAGTCCCTCTTCACCCAGGGTGCGGCGCAGGCGTTCGAGCCGTTCGAGCAGGTCCCCGAGGCCGACGTGCTTCATCTCGACGACCTGCATGGTGAGCGAGCCGCCCTTGACCCAGTAGTTCGGCTTGACGGCCGCGACGACCCGGTCGCCCTGCTTGATGTCCGCCGGCACCCGGGACCGCACGCTCGACCAGATCGAGAACGACACCGTCGCATCGACCTCGACGTCCTTGAGCTTGCCGTAGACGTTGCCGCCCGCGACGTTCCACTGCGTGATCTCGCCCTCGATCCACGCGGTGCCGAGCCGGTCGATCCAGTCGCGGAGCTTCGCGCCGAGGAGCGCGACCGGCCACGGGTTGTCGGCCGTCGGCGGGCCCTGTTCGATCGCCATGTCGCTCCTTCTCGTGCGGGACGTCCATCGTGCCCGACACCGGTGACAGCGGGCGCGCGGTGGGTTCTCCACCGACGGTGCCCGCGCCCAGGTCGCGTGCGTCCCGCTCACCTATCATCGGGGACGTGACGATCACCAACGGCCACACGGTCCCGCTCGCCCCTCCGCGTGTGCACGCGGCGCGTGGGCGACTGCGTGACGAGCCGGTCGCCGGTCCGAAGAAGGTGCTGCTCGCGGCACCACGCGGCTACTGCGCCGGGGTGGACCGAGCGGTGGTCGCGGTCGAGAAGGCGCTCGAGCAGTACGGCGAGCCCGTCTACGTCCGCAAGCAGATCGTCCACAACGTCCACGTCGTGTCGACCCTCGAGCAGCGCGGCGCGGTCTTCGTCGACGACGTCGCCGAGGTCCCGCGCGGGTCACACGTCGTCTTCAGCGCCCACGGCGTCTCACCGGCCGTCGTGGCAGGGGCTGCCGACCGCGACCTGCACGCCATCGACGCCACCTGCCCCCTGGTCACCAAGGTCCACCGCGAGGCCACCCGCTTCGCGAAGGCCGAGCGCACCATCATCCTCATCGGGCACACCGGCCACGAAGAGGTCGAGGGCACCATGGGCCACGCCCCCGACCGCACGATCCTCGTCAACGGACCGGACGACGTCGCCGCGCTCGACGTCCGCGACCCCGACAACCTGGTCTGGCTGTCGCAGACCACGCTGAGCGTCGACGAGACGATGGAGACCGTCCGCCTGCTGCGCGAGAAGTACCCCACGATCGCGAACCCGCCGTCGGACGACATCTGCTACGCCACCCAGAACCGCCAGGTCGCGATCAAGAAGGTCGCACCGGGCACCGACCTGGTGATCGTGGTCGGCTCCGCGAACTCGTCGAACAGCGTCCGTCTGGTCGAGGTCGCCCTGGAGCACGGGGCGAAGGCCGCGCACCGCGTCGACTACGCCGAGGATATCCGCCAGGAGTGGCTCGACGGCGTCGCCACCGTCGGTGTCACGAGCGGTGCGTCCGTCCCCGAAGAGCTCGTCGCCGAGGTCCTCGAACAACTCGCCGACGCCGGGTACGGCGCCGTGGAAGAAGTCGTGACCGCACACGAAGACCTGATGTTCTCGCTCCCCAAGGAGCTCCGCACCGACGCGTCGGGCAACCCGACGCGCGCGCTCGGCGGGCGTCGGGCATGAGCGGCGCGGACGGCTGGGGCTCGGTGCCGCAGCGTGAGCCGGGTCACGTTGACGACACGGCGGCAGCCGGCCAGGAGGCCCGGGGCACGTCCCCGACGACGGCCGCCGGTGCCGTCAGCGGCCGGGTCCACGGCCGACCCGCCCCCGCGTACGGCGAGTACGCGCCCGAGGGATGGGTCAACCCGGTCCTGGTCGAACAGGAACGACAGGAGCGCGAGCAGCAGGAGCGCGACCGCCGCCAGCAGGCGGCGAGCCAGGCCGGGCAGGACGGCGCGACCGCGTACCGGTCCGGTGCCGGTGCGCCGACCGGCACCGCGCCTCCGGGCCGACCCGGCGCAGCCGGCGACCCCACCACGGGCGGGCCGCAGCGTTCCGCGTCGACGAGCCGGTTCGGACGCACGCCCGCCGACTTCGTCCTGACGGTCGGGCTGCTCGCCTTCGGACTCATCTCCGTGGTGCAGTCCCTCGCGGTGACCAACGTCGCGTCGACGGTGCGTCGGACCCTCGAGACGCAGTACACGGCGCTGAACGACCCGAGTGCACTGAGCGGTGCCGCGGTCATCGGAGCGATCACGAACGTCGTGGTCTTCGCGCTCGTGGCGTGGTGGTCGATCCGCCGGCTCCGCGCACGCAAGCGCACGTTCTGGGTACCGATCGTCGGCGCGGTCGTGGCGACGTTCGTGAGCACCATCGCGTTCGTCGTCGTGGTGTTCCAGGACCCGCAGTTCGTCGAGTTCATGATGCGCCAGGCCGGAGCCTGACCGCCTGACCGCCGGGGTGCTCGCGGCGCCGGGGTGCTCGCGGCGCCGGTATCCGCGCGTCGAGTGGTCGCAACACCCCGCGGCCCCGCCGTCGAGCGGTCACGAAGTGTCGTCCGGCACCGGCGTGACCGACAGTTCGTGACCACTCGGTGCTGCGCGCGCGGGGAGTCGTGACCACCCCGGCCCGTGGACGCCGGCCCGTGGACGCCGGCCCGCGGACGCCGGCCAGGGCTCAGCCGGTCCGCGGACGCCGGCCAGGGCTCAGCCGGCCAGGAAGGCGGCAACGGCGCCGTGCAGTGAGGCCAGGTCCTCGACGTGCACGAGCTCGCGGACCGAGTGCATCGACAGCAGCCCGACGCCGATGTCGATCGTCGGGATCCCGAGCCGGGTCGCCGCGATCGGGCCGATGGTCGAGCCACCGGGGATCGTGTTCACGTTGACGAACGGCTGCCACGGCACCCCGGCCGTGTCGCACGCGGCGGCCCAGACGGCCTCTCCCTTGGCCTCGGTCATGTAGCGCTGGTTCGCGCTGATCTTCAGCAGCGGACCGGCACCGGGGCGCGGACGGTTCGTCGGGTCGTGCTTCTCCGGCTGGTTCGGGTGCACCAGGTGGCCGGCGTCGCTCGACAGCAGCCACGAGGCGCGGAACGCCCGGGCGGCCTCGGAGCGGGTGGCGCCGAGGCCCTCCTGCACGCGGCCGAGGACGTCCTCGAGGAACGGGCCACCGGCACCGGACGGGGTCGAGGAACCGATCTCCTCGTGGTCGAACGCCGCGAACACGGGGATGTGGTCGCCGTCGACCGGGGCGTCCACGATGCCGCGGAGTCCGGCGTGCACGCTGGTCAGGTTGTCCATCCGGCCCGACGCCAGGAACTCGCGTTCGATACCGATGCGGGCGGGGGCCTGGGTGTCGGCGAGGAAGAGGTCCCACGACACGGCATCGTCTCCGAGCCGAGCGCGCAACCACTCCACGGCCGAGGTCCCGCCGGCGTCGCCGTCCACGCCGACGATCGGCAGCGTGTGGCGCTGGCGGTCGATCTCCTTGCCGTCGTTCACCCCGCGGTCGAGGTGGATCGCGAGGTTCGGGATGCGGGCGACGGCGTCGGTGCTGACGAGCCGCACGCTGCCGTCGGCGTCGATGACCCGGCCGGCGATGCGCAGGTCGCGGTCGAACCACGTGGACAGGAGCGCGCCGCCGTAGACCTCGACGTTCAGCTGCTCCCACCCGCCGGTGCGGACCCCGGGGTTCGGCTTGATGCGGAACCCGGGGGAGTCGGTGTGTGCGCCGAGGATCCGGAACGGGGTCGTCGCCGTCGCACCCTCCGGCAGTCGCCACGCGATGACCGCACCGTCGCGGACGACGACGTACGCACCGGGTCCGGTGGGCCAGGCGTCGAGCTCGGACAGCTCGGTGAACCCGGCTGCGACGAGGCGGTCGCGCGCTGCCGCTGCCGCGTGGAACGCGGTGGGCGACTCGGTGACGAACTGGGCGAACTCGGAGGCGATGGCGTCGACGGTCACCTGCCCATCGTGGCATGCGGTGGAGTCGACCGGATGCAGAACGGGGCACGTCCGTCGGACGCGCCCCGTTCCTCCTGGCAGTCGCCCCCGGTGTCAGCCCTGGGTGTGACCGGCGGAGCCGAGCACCTTCGCGGCCTCGCCCACGCGAGCCGCCATGGCGGACTCGGCGACCTTGCCCCAAGCGCGGGGGTCGTACTGCTTCTTGTTGCCGACCTCGCCGTCGATCTTCAGGACGCCCTCGTAGTTCCGGAACATCGAGTCGGCGATCGAGCGCGTGAACGCGTACTGCGTGTCCGTGTCGATGTTCATCTTGATGACGCCGTTGCGGACGGCCTCGTGGATCTCGTCGTCGGTCGAGCCGGAGCCGCCGTGGAAGACGAGGTCGAGCGGGTTCTCGCCCGTGCCGTGCTTGGCTGCGACCGAGGCCTGGATCTCGCCGAGGAGCTCGGGGCGGAGCTTGACGCCCCCCGGCTTGTAGACACCGTGCACGTTGCCGAAGGTGAGCGCGGCGATCCAACGACCCTTGTCGCCGAGGCCGAGCGCGTCGACGACCTTCTCGACGTCGTTCGGAGTCGTGTAGAGCGCGTCGTTCGTGCCCTCGTGCTCGACGCCGTCCTCTTCGCCGCCGACGACGCCGATCTCGACCTCGAGGATCGCGTTGATGTTCCGCGTCTTCTCGATCATGGTCTTCGCGATCTCGATGTTCTCGTCGAGCGGCACGGCCGAGCCGTCCCACATGTGCGACTGGAAGATCGGGTTGCGGCCGGCGCGGACCTCTTCCTCGCTCGCCGCGATGAGCGGCAGGACGAAGCCGTCGAGGGCGTCCTTCGGGCAGTGGTCGGTGTGCAGCGCGACCGTGATGTCGTAGTTCTTCGCGACTTCGTGGGCGAACTTCGCCATCGCGAGGGCACCGGCGGCGCGGTTCTTGACCGTCTGGCCGGCGAAGTAGTCGGCACCGCCCGTCGTCACCTGGAGGATGCCGTCCGAGCCGGACTCCTGCAGGCCCTGGAGGACCGCGTTGATGGTCTGCGACGAGGACACGTTGACCGCGGGGTACGCGAACTTGCCCGCCTTCGCGCGTTCGATCATCTCGGCGTACTGTTCCGGCGTTGCGATGGGCACGTGGATCTCCTTCGACTTCGGTGATGTCCCCGCCGATCGTAGTCAGCCGGACTGGAGTGTGACTCGACGGCGGTCGGTAAGCTCGGGTCGTGACTCCCTCTACGGAAACCGGCTCCCTGTTCCTCCAGCCCGACCGCAACCTGGCCCTCGAGCTCGTGCGTGCGACGGAGGCCGCCGCGATCCGTGCGCAGCCGTGGGTCGGGCGCGGCGAGAAGAACCTCGCCGACGGCGCCGCGGTGGACGCGATGCGCAAGTTCCTCGGCACCGTGAACTTCGACGGCGTCGTCGTCATCGGTGAGGGCGAGAAGGACAACGCCCCGATGCTCTACAACGGCGAGCACGTCGGCAACGGCCACGGCCCGGCCTGCGACATCGCGGTCGACCCGATCGACGGCACCTCGCTCACCGCCGCCGGCCGCCAGAACGCCATCTCCGTCATGGCCGTCTCGGACCGCGGCTCGATGTACGACCCGTCCGCCGTGTTCTACATGGACAAGATCGCCGCCGGGCCCGAGGGCCGCGGGGTCCTGGACCTCGAGAAGCCGATCGGTGACAACATCCGTGCGCTGGCGAAGGCCAAGGGCAAGGACCTCGAGGACATGGTCGTGGCCGTGCTCGACCGTCCCCGCCACGACGAGCTGATCCGCGCGATCCGTGCGACCGGTGCCGGCACGCGTCTGCTGCTCGACGGTGACGTCGCCGGTGGCATCGCCGCGGCCCTGCCCGGCTCGACGATCGACATGTGCGTCGGCGTCGGTGGCACCCCCGAGGGCATCATCACGGCGTGCGCGATCAAGGCGCTCGGTGGCGTGATCCTCGGCAAGCTCCAGCCGAAGGACGACGAGGAGCGCGAGCGCGCCATCGCCGCAGGGCACGACCTGGACAAGGTCCTCGACCAGGACGACCTGGTCACGGGCGACAACACGTTCTTCGTCGCCACCGGAGTCACCGACGGCGTGCTGGTCGACGGTGTCCGCCGCTCACGCGGCGTCATCCACACCGACTCGCTCGTACTGCGGTCGCGGTCGAACACCATCCGCCGGATCCAGGCGGACCACCGTGCGGAGAAGTGGTTCTGATCCGCTGACGCGTCGCGCGGCGGTTCGCCCGCCGGGGCCGGGTGAGTCGCGGTTCGGACTGACTCCGCCCAACCACAAGCCGCCCGAACCGCGCAAACGCCTGGTTCGGACGGCTTTTGGTTGTGCGGCGCGCGCCGCGCGGCGCGTCGTCCGCGCGGCTCGCGCGCCTCGCGCGCCTCGTGCCGCGTGCCGCGCGTGCCGCGCGTGCCGCGCGCGGCCCCGCGTCAGTCGGCGTCGTGCACGTCGGACACGCCGACGAGCTCCGGCGCCGTCAGCAACCGCGGCTCGTCCTCGATCGACGCCGGGTCCGCGATCACCTTCGACTCGTCGAGCAACGACAACCGACGGGCGCTCGGCAGCACCTGCCGCTCGAGCGACCCCACGAACCGGTTGTAGTCGACGACGGAGCCTCGGATCGAACGACCGAGCTTGTCGACGTGCCCCGCCATCGTGGACAGCCGCCCGTAGAGCTCGCGCGAGACGCGGAAGAGCTCGTGCGCCTCTTGCGAGACGACGTCCTGTTGCCACGAGAAGGCCACCGTCTTCAGCACGGACCACAGGGTCACGGGTGAGGCGAGGGCGATGCGCTTGCGGAAGGCGTGGTCGAGCAGGCCTGGGTCGGCGGCGAGGGCGCTCGAGATGAGCGACTCGGACGGGATGAAGGCGACGGTGAGCTCGGGGGAGGCGTCGTACCCGGTCCAGTACTCGCGCGCGGCCAGGGCATCGACGTGCGCGCGGAGCGCCTTGACGTGCTGTCCGATGAGCGCCTCGCGGCGAGCACCTTCAGCGCCGGTGGCGGTCGCTGGGATCTCGGCGGCCTGCAGGTAGGCGCTGAACGGCACCTTGGCGTCGACGGCGATGGTCTTGCCGCCGGGCAGGTGCACGACCATGTCGGGTCGGGCGGTGCCGGCCGAGGTGGTGACCGAGGACTGCACGTCGAAGTCGACCCGTTCGAGCAAACCGGCGGCCTCGACCACGTTGCGGAGCTGCGTCTCGCCCCACACCCCGCGGGTGCTGTTCGACGACAGGGCGCTGGCCAGGGTGTCGGCCGTGGCGCGCAGGCGTTCCTCGGACTCGGCGGCCGACCGGAGCTGCGCGGACAGGGCGCCGTACTGCTCGCTGCGGGACTGCTCGAGTTCGGCGATCTTCGTGCGCATGACGTCGAGGGTCTGCGCGACGGGGCTGAGGGCGGAGAGCACCTTCGACTCGTTCTGGTTCCGGGCCGAGTCGGCGCCGTGCATGCGCTGCACGAGGTGCTCGAGCTCGGCCGAGCGCCGTTCGAGGGAGTCGACCTGTCGGCGGTACTGGGCGTCCTGCGCGTCGAGGCGTTCCTCGGCGTCGCGGCGGACCTCGTCGAGCCGCGTGCGGAGCGCTTCGGCGCTCGCGCGCGACGCGGCGGCGTCGACGCCGGCGCGCGACCGCGCGAGCGACCAGGCGACGACCGCACCGACGGCGATGCCGATCACGAGACCGATGACCAGGGCGAGGATCTGCATGTCGTGACCCTGGCAGGACCCACCGACACCGGGCCTCCCGGCCCACCGACACCGGGCCTCCCGGCACACCGACGCGCCCACGGGCCCGGCGGGATCAGCCCCGAAAACCATGTCATGACATTAGGGCAAACACGGTGTACAGTCGTGAACGTCCGCCGATGAAGCCGCACGGAAGGTCCACCACGTCGCATGACGAACCACGCTCCCCACGCCTACGACGTGATCACGATGGGACGCGTCAGCGTCGACATCTACCCGCAGCAGACCGGCCCGCTCGAAGACGTCACGACGTTTTCGAAGTCCGTCGGCGGCAGCGCGACCAACGTCGCCATCGCCGCAGCGCGCCACGGGGCCGACGCCGCGGTCATCACCCGCACCGGCAACGACCCCTTCGGCCGGTACATCGCCCGCACGCTGCCGGAGTTCGGCGTCGCGAACGCCTTCGTCGAGACGGTCGAGGGGCTGAACACCCCCGTCGCGTTCTGCGAGATCTTCCCGCCGGACGACTTCCCGCTCTACTTCTACCGGGCCCCGAAGGCACCGGACCTGATGATCACGGCGAAGTCCCTGCCGCTGCACGAGATCGAGCGCGCGAAGATCTTCTGGACCACGGTGACCGGCCTGAGCGAGGAGCCGAGCCGGCAAGCACACCACGTCGCGTACGAAGCACGCACAGCCGCGCAGAACAGCACGAAGACGCACACCGTGTTGGACCTGGACTACCGCTCGATGTTCTGGTCGAGTCCCGAGGCCGCGACGCGCGAGGTCGCCGTCGCCCTCGAGCACGCCACGGTCGCCGTCGGCAACCGCGAGGAGTGCGAGGTCGCCGTCGGTGAGACCGACCCGGTCCGCGCTGCCGACGCCCTGCTCGAGCGCGGCGTCGAGATCGCCATCGTCAAGCAGGGCCCCAAGGGCGTGCTGGCGAAGACCCGCGACGAGTTCGTCGAGTTCCGGCCGCACCACATCGACGTCGTCAACGGGCTCGGCTCGGGCGACGGCTTCGGCGGCGCGCTGACCCACGGCCTGCTGCAGGGCTGGGGCCTCGAGCGGATCCTCGCCTTCTGCAACGCCGCCGGCGCCATCGTCGCGACCCGGTTCGAGTGCTCGACGGCGATGCCGACGAGCGACGAGATCGAGCAGTTCCTGACCGACAACCCCGCCGAGGGAACGACGCACACCGAGGAGAAGACCCATGCCTGAGCTCAGCCCCGCTGACTTCCAGCGCCTCCGGGACATCCGCGCCGGACAGCCCGAACTGGTGCGGTCCGTGCTCGACGCTCGGCACAGGCGCTCCCTGCTCGCCGACGACGGCAAGCTCTTCATCGTCGCCGCCGACCACCCGGCACGCGGCGCCCTGGCGGTCCGGAACGACGAGTCCGCGATGGCCGACCGCTACGACCTGCTCGAGCGGCTCGTCACGGCGCTCGGTCGCCCCGGCGTCGACGGGGTGCTCGGCACCCCCGACATCCTCGAGGACCTGGCACTGCTCGGCGCCCTCGACGGCAAGGTCGTCGTCGGGTCGATGAACCGCGGCGGGCTGCGCGGGGCGACGTTCGAGATGGACGACCGCTACACGGCGTACTCGGCGCAGGCCATCAAGGACTCCGGACTCGACTTCGCCAAGCTCCTGGTGCGCATCGCGCTCGAGGACGCGGGCACGGCCCCGACGCTCGAGGCCACGGCCCGCGCCGTCAGCGAGGCCGCCGCGCTCCAACTGCCGATCATGCTCGAGCCGTTCATGTCCGCATGGCAGGACGGCCGGGTCGTGAACGACCTGACCGCCGACGCCGTCATCACCTCGATGGCGATCGCCGCGGGCCTGGGGGAGTCCAGCGCCTACAGCTGGTTGAAGATCCCGGTCGTCGACGACATGGAGCGGGTGATGGCCGCGACGACGCTGCCGACGCTCCTGCTCGGTGGCGACCCGGCTTCGCGCCCGCTCGAGACCTACGCGAAGTGGGCCGACGCCCTCGCACTCCCCGGCGTGCGCGGTCTGGTCGTCGGCCGCACCCTGCTCTACCCGCCGGACGGCGACGTCGCCGCCGCGGTCGACGTGGCCGCCGGTCTCGTCCACAGCCAGGAGGCCCGGGGCGGGTTCTCCACAGATGCTCACGACCCAGCCGCTCGGCTCGCGGGCGCCACCACCATGGACTCGTCCATCTCGGAAGGAAGCAACGCATGACGCTCACCGACACCACCACCACCGTCGGGCACTGGATCGGCGGGGCACGCGTCCCGTCGTCGTCGGGGCGGACGGCGCCGGTGTACGACCCGGCCCTGGGCGTCGCGACGAAGCAGGTCGCCCTGGCGAACGAGGACGAGATCCAGGCCGCCATCGCGAGCGCCAAGGCGGCGTTCCCGGCGTGGAGCAACCTGTCGCTCACCAAGCGCCAGCAGATCCTGTTCTCGTTCCGCGAGATCCTGAACCGCGACAAGGGCGAGCTCGCCGAGATCATCACGAGCGAGCACGGCAAGGTCATCGACGACGCCCTGGGTGAGATCGCCCGCGGGCAGGAGGTCGTGGAACTCGCGACGAACATCCCGAGCCTGCTCAAGGGCGAGTTCAGCGACCAGGTGAGCACCGGCATCGACGTGTACTCGATCCGGCAGCCGCTCGGCGTCGTGGGCATCATCAGCCCCTTCAACTTCCCGGCGATGGTGCCGCTGTGGTTCCTGCCGATCGCGATCGCTGCGGGCAACACCGTCGTGCTGAAGCCGTCCGAGAAGGACCCGAGCGCCGCCATCTGGCTCGCCGAGAAGTTCTCCGAGGCCGGTCTGCCCGACGGCGTCTTCAACGTCCTGAACGGCGACAAGCTCTCGGTCGACGGCCTGCTCACGAGCCCCGACGTCGAGTCGATCTCGTTCGTCGGTTCCACGCCGATCGCGCAGTACGTCTACGAGACCGGCACGAAGCACGGCAAGCGCGTGCAGGCCCTGGGCGGCGCGAAGAACCACATGCTGGTGCTGCCGGACGCCGACCTCGACCTGGTCGCGGACAACGCCATCAACGCGGGCTTCGGCTCCGCCGGCGAGCGCTGCATGGCGATCTCGGTCGTCGTCGCCGTCGAGCCGGTGGCCGACGAGCTCATCCAGAAGATCAAGGACCGCGCGGCCACCCTGCGCATCGGCGACGGTCGTCGCGGATGCGACATGGGCCCGCTCGTCACGAAGCAGCACCGTGACAAGGTCGCCTCGTACATCGAGGTCGCAGAGCAGGACGGTGCGGTGGTTGTGGTGGACGGCCGCACCGTCCGACCCGACGGCGACGAGAACGGCTTCTGGCTGGGCCCGACGCTGATCGACCAGGTCCCCACCACGAGCCGCGTCTACACCGAGGAGATCTTCGGCCCGGTGCTGAGCGTCGTCCGCGTCGCCACGTACGAAGAGGGCCTCGAGCTCATCAACAGCGGTGCGTACGGCAACGGGACCGCCATCTTCACCAACGACGGCGGCGCCGCCCGTCGCTTCCAGCGCGACGTGCAGGTCGGCATGATCGGCATCAACGTCCCCATCCCCGTGCCGGTCGCGTACTTCTCGTTCGGCGGCTGGAAGAACTCGCTGTTCGGTGACCACAAGGCGTACGGCGCCGACGGCGTGAGCTTCTTCACCCGCCAGAAGGCGATCACGAGCCGCTGGCTCGACCCGTCGCACGGCGGCATCAACCTCGGCTTCCCGTCGAACAACTGAGCCGCAGCATGGCGAACGAACAGCACGAGCACGACCAGTGGTTCATCCCGAAGGGGAGCCGGCCGGAGGCCGGCTGGACCGACGTCGTCGACGGCCGCATCGCAGGATGGGCGCACACCGGGCTCCGGACCGGCACCCTGACGGACGGTGACCCGACCGGTACGCGCGAGTTGCGCCTCCCGGCCGACGCTGTGGAACGCATCGTCGTGCCGCTCGCCGGGTCGTTCCACGTGACCTACGCAGGCGCCGCCGGTGACGGCGAGCAGGCCCTGCAGGGGCGCGCGAGTGTCTTCGAGGGCCCCACCGACGTCCTGTACCTGGGGTCCGGCACCGCGGCGACGATCACCGGCGCAGGCCGGTTCGCGGTCGCCGAGGCGCCCACCGACACCGTCAAGCCGACCACCTACGTGGCCCGGCAGGACGTGCCGGTGGAGCTCCGCGGTGCCGGGCAGTCGAGCCGGCAGGTGCACAACTTCGGCACCCCGGCGGCCCTCGACGCGGACAAGTTCATCGTGTGCGAGGTGATCACGCCGGCCGGCAACTGGTCGTCGTACCCGCCGCACAAGCACGACACGAACGTGCCGGGCGAGGAGTCGAACCTCGAGGAGATCTACTACTACGAGTCCGCGGTCGCACGCGGACTCTCCGCTCCGGCCACCGCCGACCCCTTCGCGCTGCACCGGACGTACGCCTCGGACGATCGTCCGATCGACGAGTTCCGTCAGGTGCGCACCGGCGACGTCGCGCTGGTGCCGCACGGCTGGCACGGTCCCGCCGTCGCCGCTCCGGGCTACGACATGTACTACCTCAACGTGATGGCCGGGCCCGACCCGGAGCGCGTCTGGAACATCACCGACGACCCGGCCCACGGCTGGGTCCGCCAGGCATGGGCGAGCGAGCAGCTCGACCCGCGCCTGCCCTACGAGAAGGAGTCCGCGTGACCACCACCACGCGCGAAGCCGGCGCGACGCGCCGGATGACCGTCGGCCAGGCACTCGTCGAGTTCCTGGCGAACCAGTGGACCGTCGACGGCGACGTCCGCGAACGCACCATCCCGGGAATCTTCGGCATCTTCGGGCACGGCAACGTCGCCGGCGTCGGACAGGCCATCAAGCAGCTCCACGTCGAGCAGCCCGGCCTGCTGCCGTACCACCAGGCGCGCAACGAGCAGGCGATGGTGCACGAGGCCGTCGGTTTCGCCCGCATGCACCGCCGCCGTGCGACCTTCGCGGCGACGGCGTCGGTCGGCCCGGGCGCTGCGAACATGCTCACCGCTGCCGCACTCGCGACGACGAACCGCCTGCCCGCACTGCTGCTGCCGTCGGACACGTTCGCGACGCGGACCACCGACCCGGTGCTCCAGCAGATCGAGCTGCCGCACGACACCTCGATCCAGGTGACGGACGCGTTCCGTCCGCTGTCGCGCTACTTCGACCGCGTCGAGCGCCCCGAGCAGCTGTTCTCGATCGCGCTCGCCGCGATGCGGGTGCTCACCGACCCGGCCGAGACCGGTGCCGTGACGATCGCCCTGCCCGAGGACGTGCAGGCCGAGGAGTTCGACGTCCCCGTCGCGTTCCTGCAGCCGCGCGAGTGGCACATCCGTCGGCCGCTGCCCGAGCACGGGCCGCTGGCGCGTGCGGTCGCAGCGATCCGGGGCGCGCAGCGTCCGGTGATCGTCGCGGGCGGTGGCGTGCTGTACTCCGGCGCGGAACACGAGCTCGCTGCCTTCGTCGAGGCCACCGGTATCCCGGTCGGCACCTCGCAGGCCGGCGGCGGCTCGCTCGTCTGGGACCACCCGCAGTACCTCGGTGGCATCGGTGCGACCGGCACGGCCGCCGCCAACGCGGTCGCCGCGCAGGCGGACGTCGTGATCGGGATCGGCACGCGCTACAGCGACTTCACGACCGCGTCGCGGACCGCGTTCCAGAACCCGGACGTCGCGTTCGTGAACGTCAACGTGGCCGCGTTCGACGCGTACAAGCACGGTTCGCAGCTGCCGCTCATCGCGGATGCCCGGGAGGCCCTGGTCGCGCTGACCGCGTCGCTCGCGTCGTCCGGATCGTCACCTGCAGAGCCCGCGTTCGTCGTCGACGCCGCCTACGCTGCGGAGATCGCGTCGCTGAAGGCGGCGTGGGACGCAGCCGTCGACGGCGCGTTCGCGCCGTCCGGCGCGGACCTGCCCGGTCAGCCGGAGATCATCGGCGCCGTGCAGTCGGTGTCCGACCCGCGCGACGTCGTCATCCAGGCGGCCGGCTCGCTGCCCGGCGACCTGCACAAGCTCTGGCGCGTGCAGGACGCCCTCGGCTACCACGTCGAGTACGCCTTCTCGTGCATGGGTTACGAGATCGCCGGCGGCATCGGCGTCCGTCGCGGCGCCCCGGACCGCGACGCGATCGTCATGGTCGGCGACGGCAGCTACCTCATGCTGCACACCGAGCTCGTCACCGCCGTGGCCGAGGGCATCAAGATCATCGTCGTGCTCATCCAGAACCACGGGTACGCGTCGATCGGGCACCTGTCCGAGACCGTCGGGTCCGAGCGCTACGGCACGAAGTACCGCTACCTGGACGAGACGCAGTCGTTCGACAACGGCGACCCGCTGCCGGTCGACCTCGCGGCGAACGCGCGGTCGTACGGCGTCGACGTGATCGAGGTCCAGCCCGGCCCGGACAGCATCGAGGACCTGAAGGCCGCGGTGCGCCAGGCGAAGGCGAACGACCACACCACCCTCGTGCACATCAACTCGGACCCGCTGGTCTACGCCCCCGAGGGCGACGGCTGGTGGGACGTGCCGGTGGCGCAGACCTCGACGCTGTCGAGCACGCAGACCGCCCGCGCCGAGTACGAGCAGCAGGTCGCCGCCCAGCGCCCGCTGCTCGGCTGAGCACCACCGTCCACCACACACACCACACGCAGAGAGCAGACGACGACGTCATGACCGACACCGCCACCGCCACCGACGCCATCCGGATCGGCACCGCCCCCGACTCGTGGGGCGTCTGGTTCCCCGACGACCCCGGCCAGGTGCCGTGGAAGCGCTTCCTCGACGAGGCGGCCGCCGCCGGGTACGAGTGGATCGAGCTCGGACCGTACGGCTACCTGCCGACCGATCCGTCGCAGCTGTCGGACGAGCTCGAGTCGCGCGGGCTGAAGCTGTCCGCCGGAACGGTGTTCACCGGGTTCCACAAGGGCGAGGACCAGTTCCAGCGCGCCTGGGACCAGGCCGTGGCGGTCGCGGGTCTGGCGGCGAAGCTCGGCGCCCAGCACCTCGTGACGATCCCGGACCTGTGGCGCTCGGACGCCACGGAAGAGGTCCTCGAGTCGCGCACCCTGACCGACGAGCAGTGGGACCGCCTCGGCAAGGGGCACGACCAGCTCGGCAAGGCGCTGCTCGAGGAGTACGGCGTCCACCAGCAGTTCCACACGCACGCGGACAGCCACGTCGGCACCTACAAGGAGACCGTGCGGTTCCTGTCGGAGACGGATCCGGCCTACACGAACCTCTGCCTCGACACCGGCCACTTCGCGTACTACGGCGGCGACAACCTCAAGCTCATCGCCGCGCACCCGGAGCGCATCGGCTACCTGCACCTCAAGCAGGTCGACACCGACCTGCTGTTCGACGTGCTGAAGAACGACGTGCCGTTCGCCACCGCCGTGTCGCAGGGGATCATGACCGAGCCGCCGCACGGTACCCCCGAGCTCGCCCCGATCATCGAGGCCGTCGCGAAGATCAACCCGGACGTCTTCGGCATCGTCGAGCAGGACATGTACGGCTGCTCGGTCGACGCCCCCGGCCCGATCGCGGAGCGCACCTTCCAGCACATCTTCGGATCCACGTCCGCTGCCCGCGTGTCCTGACCAGCCCAGCAGCCGTCCACGCAGCGTCATCTACCCCAGGAGCACCGCCATGAGCACCACTGACAACCTCCGCGTCGCCGTCGTCGGCGCGGGCGCCATGGGCAGCGACCACATCCGTCGCATCACCTCGACCATTGCCGGCGCCGACGTCGTCGCGATCGTCGACCCCGACACCGGCCGCGCGACCGCGGCCGCGGCGAAGGCGCCCGGCGCGATCACCGCAGCGTCGTTCGAGGAGGCACTCGACGCGACCTCGATCGACGCCGTCATCGTCGCGACGCCCGGTTTCCTGCACGAGCCGGTCCTGGTGCCGGCGATCGAGCGCGGTCTCGCGGTCCTGTGCGAGAAGCCGCTGACGACCTCGGCCGAGGACTCGTTGCGGATCGTCGAGCTCGAGCAGGCGACGTCGGACCGCCCGAAGATCCAGGTCGGCTTCATGCGCCGATTCGACAAGGGCTACCAGGAGCTGCGCGCGCTGCGCGAGTCCGGGGCCAACGGCGCCCTGCTCGCGCTGCACCACGCGCACCGCAACCCGACCACGCCGCCGAACTTCAGCGAGTCGATGCTCATCCACGACTCGGTGATCCACGAGATCGACATCATCCCGTTCATCACGGGCGAGGCGATCACGAGCGTCGAGGTCAAGAAGCCGCGCAAGAACTCGCTCGCGCCGGCCGACCTGCCCGAGCCGCAGTTCGTGCTGTTCACCACCGAGTCCGGCACCATGGCGATCGTCGAGATCAACGTGAACGCCCAGTTCGGCTACCAGGTCACGACCGACGCGGTGTTCGAGTCCGGGGTCGCGTACATCGGCCGCGAGACCTCGCTCAACCTCGTGTCGCAGGGCGTCTCCGGGCAGGGCGTCACCCCGTCGTTCGTCGAGCGCTTCGGTGCCGCGTACGACGAAGAGGTGCAGCGCTGGGTCGACGCGGCGCGCACCGGTGGCATCGACGGCCCGAGCGCCTGGGACGGGTACACCGCCTCGGTCGTCGCCGAGGTCGCCGTGCGAGCGCAGCAGTCCGGTGCGCTCGAGCCGATCACGTACGCCACCGCGAAGCCCGCGTTCTACGAGACGGCCTGATCGATGCCGAAGATCGCACTCGACCCCACGCCGTACCACCACGACCTGTCGCTGCTGGAGTTCCCGCAGAAGGTCGCCGACCTCGGCTACGAGTACCTGCAGCTCACCCCGCACAAGGACTTCATCCCCTTCTACCGGCACCCCACGGCCGACGACGACCTCGTCGACGCGTTCGCCGCGGCGTGCACGACGGCCGGGGTCCAGGTCGCGTCGGTCCTACCCGTCCTGCGCTGGGCCGGCCCGGACAAGGAGGCGCGCGAGGCCGCCGTCAAGAAGTGGAAGCGGGTCATCGAGATCACGAAGCGCCTCGGCGTGGACACGATCAACACGGAGTTCTCCGGCCGCCCCGAGCGCGCCGAGGAGTCCGAGGACCAGTTCCACTGGGCGATGGAGGAGCTCCTGCCGATCATCGAGGACTCCGGCATCCGGGTGCTCATCGATCCGCACCCCGACGACTTCGTCGAGGACGGGCTCGAGGCGCTCCGGGTGATCCGCGGGCTGAACTCGAAGAGCATCGGCTTCGTCTACGTCGCCTGCCACACGTTCCACTACGGCGGGAACATGGACGAGATCATCGACGCTGCGGGCGACTCGCTGCAGCTCGTGCACGTCGCCGACGCCTACGACCACCACCGGTCGCACGGCCTCCGCTACATCACCAACCCGCCCGGCAACCCGGTCCGCGTGCACCAGCACCTGCCGGTCGGGCAGGCGGACGTCGACTTCGACGCCTTCTGGGCTGCTCTCGACCGGGTCGGCTTCACGGCACGCGAGGACACCGTCGCGGTGTCGAGCGTCTTCGCCGAGGACGAGAACGCCGACCAGGTCTCGCGCTTCCAGCTCGACACGATCAAGAAGGGACTCACACGATGACCGACACCCTCTCGTCACCGGCGATCACCGACGCCGACGTCCGACCCGTCACGCTGCAGGCCGCGTCGCAGACCGTGACCGCCCTGTGGAACGACTCCGCCGACCCGCGCGAACTGTCCACCGCGATCCACGAGTACGGCGCCGTCGGGGCGACCTGCAACCCGGTGATCGCGTACACCTGCATCAAGCAGGACCCGGAGACCTGGGTGCCGCGCATCCGCGAGATCGCCGCGGAACACCCGACGGCGGGGGAGTCCTGGATCGGTTGGAAGGCCGTCGAGGAGCTCTCCGTCGCGGCGGCCGGGCAGCTGCTGCCCGCGTTCGAGGCATCAGGGGGCCGCAACGGTCGCCTGTCGATGCAGACCGACCCGCGCTTCCACCGCGACGCCGATGCCCTGGTCGAGCAGGCCGTGCGGTTCTCGCAGCTCGCCCCGAACATCATCGTGAAGATCCCCGCCACCAAGGTCGGCATCGCCGCGATCGAGGAGGCCGCCTACCGCGGGGTCTCGATCAACGCGACGGTGTCCTTCACGGTGCCGCAGGTCGTCGCCGTCGGTGAGGCCATCGAGCGTGCGCTCGACCGTCGTGCCGCCGACGGGCTGCCCGACCAGGAGTTCGGCCACGTCGTCACGCTGATGGCCGGCCGGTTCGACGACTGGCTGAAGACCGTCGTCAAGCGGGACCACGTCATGGTCGACCCCGGCATCCTCGAGTGGGCCGGTGTCGCCGCGGTGAAGAACGCCTACCGCGTCTTCCAGGAGCGCGGGTTCCGCTCGCGCGTGCTGGTCGCCGCGTTCCGCAACGCACTGCAGTGGTCGGAGTTCCAGGGCGGTGACCTGGTGGTGTCGCCGCCGTTCCAGTGGACGAAGGACATCAACGACAACGCGTTCCCGTTCCGTCCGCACGCCATCGACGACGAGGTCCCCGTGCACGTCATCGAGGCGCTCCGGGCCGCGACGCCGGAGTTCGCCCGCGGCTACGACGTGGACGGCATGACGATCGACGAGTTCGACCGGTTCGGGGCCACGGTGACGACGCTGCGCCAGTTCCTCGACGCCGACGCGCAGCTCGACGCCCTGGTGCGGGACATCATCTTCCCGCCGAACTGAGCCGAGCGACTTCGTGAGCAGACGACGTCGGGTCGCCCCAGGTGACCCGACGTCTTCTGCTCACAGCATTTGTACTGACAAACCACGAGCGATCCCGTACGATGGTTGGCGCGCTCCAATCGGCGCCCACGAACGAAGGAGTTCCCATGGACAGCATCGGCGTCGGCCTCGTCTCGGTCGGCTGGATGGGGCGGCTGCACTCCCGCGCCTACCGCGCCCTGCCCGATCACTTCCCCGAGCTCGGCGTGCAGCCGCGGCTCGTCGTCGCCGCGGACCCGATCGAGGCCGCACGCGACCAGGCCGTGACCCGCCTGGGCTACGAGCGGGCGGTCGCCGACTACCACGAGGTCCTGGCCGACCCGGCCGTCGACGTCGTCTCGATCTGCTCGCCGAACTTCCTGCACCGCGAGATGGCGGTCGCCGCTGCCGAGGCCGGTAAGCCGTTCTGGATCGAGAAGCCGATGGGCCGCTACGCCAGCGACTCCCGGCAGATCCACGAGGCCGTCCAGCGCGCGGGTGTCATCACGAGCGTCGGGTTCAACTACCGGCACGCCCCGGCGATCGAGCGCGCCCGCGAACTCGTCCGCAGCGGCCGCCTCGGCCGCATCACGAACGTGCGGGGCTCACTGCTCGCCGACTACTCGTCCGACCCTGCGGCGCCGCTGACCTGGCGCTTCGAGCGGGAGCGTGCCGGCTCGGGCGTGCTCGGCGACCTGCTCTCGCACGGCCTCGACCTGGCGCAGTACGTCGTCGGTCGGATCGCCAGCGTGAGCGCGCTCGCCGAGACGTTCATCCAGGAGCGTCCGAAGCCGGCCGCGGGCATCGTCGACCGGAGCGCCGCCGCCACCGGCGAACTCGGCCGCGTCGAGAACGAGGACTACGCAGCCCTGCTCTTCCGCTTCGAGGACGGCGCCGTCGGCACCATGGACTCGAGCCGCGTCATGCGGGGACCGCACGCCGAGTACACGCTCGAGATCTACGGCGCCAAGGGTTCGGTGCGGTGGGACTTCCAGCGGCTCAACGAGCTCGAGGTGTACCTCGACGGCCAAGAGGTCGACGGCTACGCCACGCACTACGTCGCCGCGGGTGACGGTGAGTTCGCGCGCTTCCAGCCCGGCGCCGGCACGGCCATGGGCTACGACGACCTGAAGACCATCGAGGCCGCCCAGTTCGTCGCGAGCGTCCGCCGCGGGGAGCAGCTCGCCCCGTCCGTCGCCGACGGCCTGGCCGCTGCGTCGATCGTCGAGGCGGCGGAGGCGTCCCTCGCCGACGGCGCGTGGCACGACGTCGCGCGCGTCGACGGGCCGCTCACCTACGCGGCGGCGACTCCCGTGCTCTAGGCGGTCGCGGACGACGGACAGGAGGCGCGGTGCCAGCTGGCACCGCGCCTCCAGTCCGTCTGTTGCCGGGTCTCGATCCATGTTAGTTTGTCAGGACAAAGTCCCGAACTGCAGGAGGCACCATGCCGCTCGTCCGTATCGACCTCGCCACCGGCCGCACGCCGCAGGCGGTGCGCGCCATCGCCGACGCGATCCACCAGGCCATCGTCGACGTGTACGCGATCCCCGTGCGCGACCGGTTCCAGGTGATCACCGAACACCCGGCGCAGCAGATCATCGCCGAGGACGCCGGCCTGGGGTTCGAGCGCACCGAGGGCGTCGTCGTGATCCAGGTCTTCACGCAGCGCGGGCGCACCGACGAGGCGAAGACGACGCTGTACGCGGCCATCCACGACGCCCTGGCGGCGATCGGTGTCGCGTCCGAGGACGTCTTCATCGGCTACGTCGAGAACGGCCCGCAGGACTGGTCGTTCGGCTTCGGTCGCGCCCAGTACGTGACCGGCGAGCTCGGCGTGCCCGCGCCGGCCTGAGTGCCCGCGCCAGCCCGCCCGTCCCGTCCGTCCGCCCCGAGGTTCCGAAATCTCGGCATCTCGAGGCGTTCGGCGGCCATCCGTGGAACCTCGGCGTCACGCGTGCGGCAGTTCGTGGAACCTCGACGTCAGGCGGACAGCGAGCCGCCTACTTGTCGACGAGGGTGACCTCGAACGAGTAGCGGTCGGGGCGGTAGCAGTGCACGCCGTACTCGACCGCGCGGCCCGAGGCGTCGTACGCGGTGCGGCTCATGGTGAGCACGGGGTCGCCGTCCTCGATCTCGAGCAGACCGGCCTCTTCGTCGGTGACCGCGCGGGCACCGATCCGCTGCTTCGCCACCCGCATGGTCACTCCACGGCCCCGGAGCAGCTGGTAGAGCCCGTGGTCCTGCAGGTCCTGGTCGGTGATCTCGAGGAACTCCGGCGGCAGGTAGTTCTCGAGGATCGCCATCGGGACGTCCTCGGCGAACCGCACGCGGCGGATGTGCGCCACGATCGTGCCGGGCTCGATGCTCAGAGCTGCGGCGACCTCGTCCGAGGCAGGGACGTCGTTGCGCTCGAGGAGCTTCGTCGCCGGTGCCTGTGACCCCTGCGCCAGATCGTCGTACAGGCTCGTGAGCTCGACCTTGCGGGTCACCGGGCCGTGCACGACCTGTGTGCCGATGCCGCGGCGGCGGACGAGCAGTCCCTTGTCGACGAGGTCCTGGATCGCCCGGCGGATCGTCGGGCGGGACAGCCCGAGGCGCTCGCCGAGCGCGATCTCGTTCTCGAGACGGGCGCCGGGAGGCATCACACCGGAGCGGATCGACTCCTCGATGCGCGAGGCCACCTGGAAGTAGAGGGGCATGGGACCCGACCGGTCCAGGTCCATGAACAGGTCGGACGGCAGCTGGCCTTCGTTGGTCATCGCGGTCCTTCACACGTGCGGAGATGCCGGCGTCGGTGCCGACGGCATTGTCGTGACAATACCACCGGGAATGTGGCACCCCGGCCGCGCGCAGCGGGCGTTGCGTCAGTCGGCGAACACCATCGGACGGTTCGACAGCCGCGGCTGCGGCGTCGAGGCCTTGGGCTTCTCGGCACGGGCCCGGACCGGGGCGATCGTCACGCGGGTCGCCGCGCCCAGGGCCTCGACCGTGTCGGTGCCGTGGTGGCCCGCAGCGTGGATGACGATGGCGGCACACGCCTCGGCATCGGCGGCGGCGTCGTGGTGCCGGAAGCCCTCGAACCCGGCGGCCATGGCGGCGACCGGCAGTCGGTAGGAGTCGAGCGTGTAGGTCTTGCGGGCCACCGCGAGCGAGCACATCGAGTGGTGCTCGGCGAGGTCGATGCCGGTGGCCGAACACCCACCGGCGATGACGCCCATGTCGAACCGGGCGTTGTGCGCCACCAGGACGTCGCCCTCGGCGAAGGCCACGAGGTCGGGGTACTGCTGCTCCCACGTCTTCGCTCGGACAACGTCCTCGGCGACGATCCCGTGGATCCGGGTGTTCCACTCGAGGAACGCGTCGTGTCCGAACGGCGGGCGGATGAACCACGACGCCCGGTCGACGACCCGGCCGGCGCGGACCTTGACGAGTCCGACGGAGCACGCACTGGCGGGCGAGCTGTTCGCGGTCTCGAAGTCGATCGCGGTGAAGTTCAACGGCACGGTCCCGATCGTCGCACGGGGCGCCGACATCCCCCTCCGTTCCCGTCGGCGTTGCGTGTGGCTACCCTCAGCGCATGGGGAACGATGCCGACCGCCGTCCGCTCGTCCTGGTGCTCGCCGGTGCCGGCTACGGGCAGCAGGCGCCGCTGCTCTGGTGGACGAGCGAGATCGCCGCCGCGGCCGGGTGCGAGGTCGTCCCGCCACGCTGGCATGTCGACGACGCTGCCGGTGTCGATCCGGTCGGGTTCGTCGAGACCGCTGTCGCCTCGGCGCTGGGGGACCGGCTGCCCGACCTCGTCG
Organism: Curtobacterium sp. RIT-PI-V; assembly: GCF_025642935.1. Lineage (NCBI taxonomy): Bacteria > Bacillati > Actinomycetota > Actinomycetes > Micrococcales > Microbacteriaceae > Curtobacterium > Curtobacterium sp. RIT-PI-V. Next base: position 129,593 of record NZ_JANZKM010000002.1, on the reverse strand, counting down.
TCGCGAAGTCGTTCGGCTGCTTCGCCCTGCCCTGGGCGCTCCGCAACGACGTCCCCGGGGTCTGGCTGACGCCGGTCCTCACCCACGACGACGTCGCGGCAGCGCTCGCCCGCGCGACCGACGCGCACGACGCGATCGGGGGTGGAGACGACACCATGTGGCGGCCGGAACGCGCGTCGGGGACCAGGGCGCGCCTCCGGACCGTCGCCGGTACCGACCACTCGCTGCAGGTGCCGGGCGACTGGCGGCGATCGCAGCGGCTGCAGGCCGATGTCTTCGACGTCGTCGAGCGGCGCATCACGGCCCTACGGCGCCGGATGCCGACGGACTAGGTTCGGCGCATGGGGGAACCGCAGGACATGGACGAGCTGCTGGCACAGGCGGAGCGCGTCGACGCAGCGCCGCACACCGCACGGCGTGCCGTCGCGTTGGCCGCCGCACTCCTCGCGGCCGGTGCCGCCGTCGCGATCGTGGCCACCGGATCGGCCCGTGGCCTCCTCGCCGCGATCCTGTGGCTGATCACGCTGGGCGGGTCGCCACCGCTGGACTGACGGACGGACTGGAGGCCCGGGTCGGCTCCGGCGGGCCGCCGCCGGTAGGCTCTTCTTCCGTGGCTCTCACCATCGGAATCGTCGGTCTCCCGAACGTCGGCAAGTCGACCCTGTTCAACGCCCTGACCAAGAACCAGGTCCTCGCCGCGAACTACCCGTTCGCGACGATCGAGCCGAACGTCGGGGTGGTTAACCTGCCCGACTCGCGGCTCGACCAGCTCGCCGAGCTCTTCCACTCGGAGAAGACCGTGCCCGCGCCGGTATCGTTCGTCGACATCGCCGGCATCGTCAAGGGTGCGAGCGAGGGTGAGGGGCTCGGCAACAAGTTCCTCGCCAACATCCGCGAGGCCGACGCCATCGCGCAGGTCGTCCGTGGCTTCACCGACGACGACGTCGTGCACGTCGCCAACAAGGTGTCCCCGAAGGACGACCTCGAGGTCATCAACACCGAGCTGATCCTCGCCGACATGGAGACGATCGACAAGGCGCTTCCGCGGTACGAGAAGACCGTGAAGCTCAAGCAGGCCGAGCCGATCGTGCTCGAGACGGCTCGCGAGGCCCGTGCCGCGCTCGAGCAGGGCACCCTGCTGTCCGCGACGAAGATCGACCTCGCGCCGATCGCCGAGCTCGGACTCCTGTCCGCCAAGCCCTTCATCTTCGTGTTCAACGTCGACGAGGCGATCCTGACCGACGACGCCCGCAAGGCCGAGCTGGCTGCCCTCGTCGCACCCGCCCAGGCTGTGTTCCTCGACGCCCAGGTCGAGTCGGAGCTCATCGACCTCGACCCCGCCGACGCCGCCGAGCTGCTCGAGTCGACCGGGCAGACCGAGTCCGGACTCGACCAGCTCGCCCGCATCGGGTTCGACACCCTCGGCCTGCAGACCTACCTGACGGCCGGTCCGAAGGAAGCCCGTGCGTGGACGATCGGCAAGGGGTGGAAGGCACCCCAGGCTGCCGGCGTCATCCACACCGACTTCGAGAAGGGCTTCATCAAGGCCGAGGTCATCTCGTTCGACGACCTGGTCGAGACCGGCTCCATCGCCGAGGCCCGCGCTGCCGGCAAGGCCCGGATCGAGGGCAAGGACTACGTCATGCAGGACGGCGACGTGGTGGAGTTCCGCTTCAACAACTGAGTCATCGTGAGCAGGGGGGACCTCATGAAAATTGACGATCGTGCTTCGGAAGCTGAAGCGGAGCCAGAGGCGAGGGTACGACGCCGTATCGCCGTGACTCTGTGGGTCGTTGGCGTCGTTGCTATCGCTGCATTCTTGGCATCGTTCTGGGTCACGTTTTGGGCGGACGCAGGCCTCACTCCGTTTGGGGTCCTCGGCTTCGTGGTCACTGCCTTCGGCGTGGCACTCGCTGCGGGCATCTACGTTCTACAGAAGCAAGCGAGCGCTACGGAGGCACGTATCCAGCGGGCGAGGCACCGCCGGCTCGAACGTCAGCTGGCTGCGGTTGAGCAGGCGCTCAACGACGCCCAGGAGAGCAGGACCGGAGAACGGCTGAGCGCGTCGCAGTCTGCTCAGGCGGGCGAGATCCTGACAGAGCTGCGAAACGTTCGACCAGGTCTTGTCCTCTGGGTCGACGATAATCCGGACTGGGTGCGCAACGAGCGGCGGGTGCTCGACGGCGTCGGGAACCGATCTGTCCTCGTTCGGAGTACTGAGGAAGCTGTCGACTTACTCGATGCTGAGAACAGGTTCGACCTGGTCATCACGGACATGCAGCGACGCGACGAGTTGCGTGCCGGCTACGACCTCTTGGAAGCGATACGCCTGCGGACCGAGTCGCTTCCTGTCGTTCTGTATTCGAGCTCCGATGACCCGGATCATCGCAGACAATGGCTGATGGCAGGAGGAACCGAGTCGACTTACGAGCCGCTGGGGCTCTTCGACGCCATAGCGCAAGCGCTCGATCGCCCAGCATTCATTTGACCCGCCGTGCCCTCAGCCGACGAGGGTGAGGATCACCGCGGGGATGCGGTGCTCGATCGCGTCCCAGACGATCTCCTTCCGCGCCCCGCGGTAGTCGTGCGAGAGGATGTTCCGGGTCTTCCGGACGGCGGCGAGGGACAGGTCGGACGGCAACCGCGCTTCGCGGTCCTCCGGGATACGTCCGAGCAGATCGTCGAAGTGGATGATCACTGCCTCGGCCGCCCGGTACGTGAGACTCCGCGCAGCGTCGAACTCATCGCGACCGTGTTCGACGATCATGGAGCACTCCGCGAGTAAGTCGAGGAAGCTGGCCTGCAATGACTGCCAACGCTCCCGGACGGCGCCGTCGGGGTCGCCGTCGGCGCGGGGGCGTGGCGTGAACCGGTGTTCGGGTGTCACAGCGGCACGGCCTCTTCGAGGACGTGAGCAAAGTGCGCGTCGTCCTCGAGGTCGTCGGTGAGGATGTCGACGTCGAAGCCGGTGATGGCCTCGACCTCGTGAGCGAAGCCGCCGAGGTCAAACAGCGATGTGGCAGGGGTCAGATGCACGAGCAGGTCGATGTCGCTGCGCTCGGTGTCCTGACCACGGACCGCGGACCCGAAGACGCGAACGTTCTCGAGGTGGAAGCGCTTCGCCTCCTCGAGGATCGCATCTGCGTACACCGTGAGAGGGATGCTCGGGCGCGTGTGTGCCGCGCTGAGGATCCGCCGCAGTGACTCCGGGCGCGGCTGCTTCCGTCCGCTCTCGTAGGCGGAGATGGTCGGCTGCTGCATGCCAGCAGCGGCGGCGAGACTGGTCTGCGAGAGCCCCAGGTCTTCACGGGCAGCGCGGATGAGTTCCGCAGCACGCTCGATCCGCATGTCGACCTCCTGTATAGCCCCCGACTATAGACCGAAGACGCTCGCACGGGGAAGGGAGCGGTGGACTAGATTCGGCTCGTCTGAGCGCCCGAGGAGGCCCCATGTCGTACGTCGTCGACTTCGTGAACGTGTCCACGGTGGGTCTCGAGTCCTCGCCGGTTGCCGATGCACTCGCCGGGCTCCGGGCCAACGAGGCGCGGTACTTCGCGAACAAGTACGACCACGTGTTCACCACGCACGCCGCGGCGGACGTGCCCGACCTGGTCGCCTACGTGCGGCGGGTGCTCGAGGAGGAGCGCGGCCTGGTCATCGCTTCACCACCGCTCGAAGCCACGGAAGCGCTCGTCGACGGCGTGCGATGGACGTACGTGTTCTACGAGTCCGGTCTCGCGATCAACGTGCTCTACACGCTCGAGCCGGGTGGCAAGCGTGCGGTCGGCTTCAAGCTCTCCGACGGCATGGAGGTGCCCGAGGAGCTCGCCGACAAGTTCAAGTTCGCGCGTCAGAAATCGAAGCTCGCCGGCACGATCCGCGGCTCGTTCTTCGTCGTGAAGGGCGATTACTGACGTCGTGAGATGCCCCGGCATATGGAATGTTTGGGCTGGCGGCCAACAATGATCGACCCTGGTCACCATGACGGCGACTCTGGTGAAGACTGCGGTGATGCACGGCCTGTACGTCGGGTTCACGGGGGACAGCTCCCGAGCGCGGGCAATGCGATTGCTGCTCAACGAGAAACGGGCCGCAGCGAGTCAGGATGCGCCGGGCGAGCGCGGCACAGCGGCGTCGACCACGGCGGAGCAGCCCACGCACGACGAAGCGCCGCCGGGGAGCCCGGCGGCGCTTCGCGTTCGTACTGGTGGAGCCTAGGCCGCGAGGGCCATGTCGCCTGCGTGCACGGACTGTGCCTGCAGCAGGGTGCGGCTGGCCTCGCCGGCCCAGGAGCGGCCCGGGACGGTCCAGCCGGCCTCGCCGACGGCGTCCAGACGGGTGCCACGGGTGACGAAGGTCTGCAGGTCGTCGGCCGCGATGCGGACGAGGTACTCGCGCTGCGAGCGGTCGTCACGCACGGGGAACTCGGCGATGCGGTCGGGGGTGATCGTCGGGGCCGCGAGTGCGGTCCCGAACACGGTGATTCGTTCGTTGCTGGTCATGGTGCTGTACTTCCTGGTCATTCGGCGCCAGGGCGACTCGGTGTCGGCGGACGTCTCAGTCCGGCGCGACGCATCGAGTGCGGGGCGCGCACGTCGAGTTTCAACGTGCTGCTGATCCGTTCGGATCGAGCGGGGGTCTCGCTTGGAATGCGACTCGGGTGAGTCGGTATCGAGACGTTGGTGTGCGCGAGTCAGATGGGTTCGCTGCAGTGCACCAAAGAAACACTATACGGGCCCGATGCGGAGAAGTCCAGCAAACCAGCAGATCCGATCAGGACGCCAGGAACGCGTCCCATCGCGAGCCACCTGCAGCCACGTTGCCGGAGCCGTCGAGTCGTGCAGCGGCGGAGGCCGGCTTGCGCGAAGCCTGCGCGTGGATCAGTTCGGCGAACGCGCCGGAGAACCCGAGGCGGGGCAGTGCGGTGGCGACGGCGTGCAGGTCGTCGGTGGACCACCGCGAGAACCCGGCGCCGGAGACGTCGAGCGAGGTGGCGACCTCGAGCAGGTGCCCCTCCACGTCCATCGCGGGGTCGACGGAGGTCCACATGTGCCGCTCGATGACCTCACCGACGCGTCGAGCACGCGCGGCGTCCCACCCGGCGCCGAGGGCGAAGACGGAGCCCACGGCGCCGCCGGCGTCTTCGAAGGGCACGGCGTGGGCGTCGAACGACGGTGTCACGCCGAGGTCGTGCAGCATCGTGGCGACGAAGAGCAGTTCGCGATCCGGCTCGAGGTCGACGGTCGGGGCGAGCAGGACCGCCCACGCCCACGAGCGCAGGCAGTGGTTCACCAGCGCGGGGGAGGACCAGGTGCGGACGACGTCCAACGCCCGTGCGGCGACGGGGGAGGGCGGGGTGAGCAGGGCTTCGACGTCGAGCGGCATGGCACGACAGTAGCGGTGCGACGGAGCCGTAACGGCGCGGAAACGTGCCGGGCCCGAGCCGGAAACAGCGCACCGTTAGCTTTCGGATCACTGAGTACCCGCTCAGCACCCGACCTCCTCCCGAAGGACCTGCACCCATGCAGCACCGCCTCCGGCTGCGCCCCCGCGCGACGATCGTGTCCTCGACACTCGTCGCCGCCGGGGCGATCGGCCTCGCCGCCCTGACCGCCTCGCCGGCCCAGGCAGCACCGACCGCGACGACCGCCACCATCGACGCCCCCTCCACCGCGACCGTCGGCACTGCGTTCGACGTGGACCTGACGATCCCGGCGACGACCGACGTCTACGCGTACCAGATCACGCTCGACGCCGACGCGGACTCCCTGGCGTACGTCGACGACAGCGTCACCGGTCCCGACGGCGGCTTCGACAGCGTCGAGCAGGACGGCGACGCCCTGACGATCGTGCACACCCGCCTCGGGAGCTCCCCGGCACTCAGCGGCGACCTCGCTGCCTCGATCGGCCTGACGCCGACCGCACCGGGCAGCGTCGACCTGGCGGTCACGAGCATCACGCTCGTCGGATCCGACGGCACCTCGACGACCCTCACCGACCCGGCGAGCACCTCGATCTCGATCGCCGCAGCGGCGACGGCCACGCCGACGCCCACCGGGACGCCCACGCCCACGCCGGGAGCCACCGCCACGGCCGACCCGGGCACCGGCGCGGGCGACCCCGACCCGGCGACCACCTCCGGCCCGACCAGCGGCGCCACCGCCGTGGCCGCAGCGGGTGGCGACCGTCCGGCCGGCGGCGAACTCGCCTGGACCGGTGCCGACGTCGCACCGTGGATCGCCGCGTCCCTGGCCCTCCTCGCCGCCGGCGGGACCCTGATCACCCTGCGTGCGCGCCGTGCCCGCCGCGAGCGCACCGGAGCAGCCGAATGACCGCCACCAAGCCGGACGCCAGCAAGCGGGCCGCCACCAAGCCGGACGCCAGCAAGCGGGCCGCCACCAAGCCGGACGCCAGCACGAAGCACGCCCGGAAGCGCACCGCCGTCGCCGGCGCCTCGCTCATCGCCCTCGTCGGCACCGTCCTCGCCGCGACCCCCGCGATCACGGCCGCAGCGGCACCGGCAGCCGTGGACGCCAGCCCCGCAGTGATGCTCGCGCCGTACTACACCGACCTCGACCTGACCGGCGACGACCAGGTCACGAAGGCCGACCTCGCGGTGCTCACCGAGCACCTCGGCACGACGAGCGCCAGTGCCGACTGGGCGACGGTCAGCGCCGCGGACACCGACGCCGACGGCACGATCACCGTGGCGGACCTCGCCGCGCTGTCCCAGCGGATGATCTACGATGACGGCCCGTTCACCCTCGTCGAGGCGTCCACCATCGACATGCAGGCCGCGATGAACGCCGGGGTCACCACCTCGGTCGCCATCACGCAGGACTACCTCGACCGGATCGCCGCGTACGACCGCACGAAGGTCGACTCCGCGTCGACCGGCCGCGCGCTCAACTCGATCGTCACGACGAACGCCGAGGCTCTCGCCGCGGCGAAGACGGCGGATGCCGAGCGTGCCGAGCACGGCATGACGAGCATGCTGCTGGGCGTGCCGATCGCGGTGAAGGACAACTACGACACCAAGGACATGCCGACCACCGGTGGCTGCGGCTGCTGGGACGACAACCAGACCGACACCGACGCCACCATGGTCGCCGGGCTGCGCGGTGCCGGTGCGGTGATCCTCGCCAAGGCCAGCCTCGACGAGTTCGCCTACGGCTTCGTCTCGGAGTTCTCGTCGAACCAGCCCGCCGGTTCGTCGCTCCTCGTCGCCAGCCCGTACAACACGGCGCAGACCGCCGGAGGCTCCAGCGGTGGCACCGGTGCGGCGATCGCGGCGAACCTCGCCGGCATCGGGTTCGGCACCGACACCGGTGGCTCGATCCGCATCCCGTCGACGTACAACCAGCTGGTCGGCATCCGCCCGACCGTCGGTCTGGCCAGCCGCGACGGCATCATCCCGCTCGCACTGTCGCAGGACACCGGCGGGCCCATCGCCCGCTCGGTGACCGACGCGGCCGTCGCGCTCGACGCCGTCACCGGCGTGGACGCGGCCGACCCCGTCACGAGCGCGCAGTCCGGCAAGGTGCCGACCTCGTACACGTCGTCGCTCGACGCGGACTCGCTCGAGGGCGCCCGCATCGGGTACGTCACGAGCATGGTCGGCACGAACGCCACCACCAAGCGCCTGTTCGACGCGTCCGTCGCGAAGCTCGAGGCCGCCGGCGCGACCGTCGTCCCGATCACCGCGACGACGGCGTTCAACCGGGTCCTGTCCGAGGGCAGCGGCAGCACGAACGAGTTCAAGCACGACCTGGACGAGTACGTCGCGAAGCACCTCGACCCCGATGTGACCGCCCGGTCGCTGCAGGGCATCCTGGCCTCGGGCGAGTACGTGCCGAGCCGCAAGTCGACCTACGAGTCCCGCGACCTGATCACCGACGCGCAGTACCAGGCGTGGGCCGGGCCGACGGGGTCGCACACGACGCAGCTCGCCACGGGCAAGCAGCTCGTCACCCAGATGCTCGACGACCAGGACCTCGACTCGCTCATCTACCCGTCGGGCACGCCCTACGGCACGCAGTCGACGAACATGCGTCTCAGCCCGAACACCGGCATGCCGGCGATCACCGTCCCGATGGGGCAGGCGACCGCGGCCGACGGCACGATCACCGGCGCCGGCGTGAACCTCGAGTTCCTCGGCCGCTCGTTCGACGAGAGCACGCTGATCGGCCTCGGCTACGCCTTCGAGCAGGAGACGAAGGCGCGCACCACGCCCGCGCTGTACCCGGCGCTCGGCTGAGCTGAGCGGGTCGCGCGACGCGACCGAAAGAAAGACGGGAGGCCCGGTGCCAGCTGGCACCGGGCCTCCCGTCCGTCCGCTCCGTCAGTTCAGGGTCGGGGTATCCTCCGGCACGACGCCGTCGGCGTAGAGGTCGGTCGCCAGGTCGCGGAGCGCCCGCAGCGCGACGCGCTGCGTGAGCGGCCCGTACGAGATGCGGGCGACGCCGAGTGCCTCGTACTCCGCGGCAGGCAGGGCTCCCGGCAGGCCGATGACCGACAGCTTGCCGCGGCCGAGGCCGGCGACGAGCTGCTCGACGACGTCGCGCTGGATCGCGCCGGGCACGAAGACGAGCGCGGCGCCGTTGTCGAGGAACGCCTTGCCGCGCGCGATGGCGTCCGCGATGCTCTCGTCGAGCGGACGGTCGCCGCCGCGGGCGATCGCGTCGGTGCGGGCGTTCAGCTGGAAGTCGACGCCCTCGGCCTGGGCGGCGCCGGTGATCGCGGCGACCCGGGCGACGGCCTCGTCGAAGGGGCGCAGGCGGTCCTCGACGTTGGCGCCGACGATGCCGGAACCGATCGCTCGGCGGATGGTCTCGGCCGGGTCCTCGTACCCGTCGTCGAGGTCCGCGGTGACCGGCAGGTCGGTCGCGGCGGCCACGATCGCGGCGCCCGACAGCGCGAGGTCGAGGGGCATCCCGCCGTCGTCGTACCCGTACGACGCGGCGATCGAGTGCCCGGCGGTGGCGATCGCCTTCGTGCCGGGCAGGTCGCTGACGACCTTCGCGGTGATCGCGTCCCACACGTTCACGACGCGGAGGATCTCCGGGGCTTCGTGCAGCTGCTTGAGGGTGGTGGCCTTGTCGGCGGTGCTCGTGCTCATGGGACCGACAGTAGGCGGGGCGACGCCCCGCGTCCCAGGGTGCGCGGAAGACGACGCTGGATGACAGGCGGGCTCGCGCCGGGCCTCCCGGTCGGTGCATGCTGGGACGCATGGCGAGCGACGAGCAGGACCCGGTCGGCACGCTCCGCGGGGTCCGGACCAGCATCAAGTGGACGCGGTACGCGCCCGACGTGCTGCCCCTGTTCGTCGCCGAGATGGACCACGACGTCGCGCCGGAGATCCGGCAGGCCCTGATCGAGCGCGTGTCGCAGTCGGACCTCGGTTACCTGGACGGACCGGGGCCACTCGCGCCCGCGTTCGCGCAGTTCGCCCTCGACCGCTGGGGCTGGGAGATCGACCCGTCCCGGATCCACCTGGCCACCGACGTCAGCGTCGGCATCGTCGAGTCGTTGCGACTCGCGCTGCCCGACGGCGGCCGCGTCGCGATCACGCCGCCGGTGTACCCGCCGTTCTTCGAGCTCGTCGACGAGGCCCGATGTCAGGTGGAAGAGGTGCCGCTGCTCGAGCAGTGGGGGCAGTACCGGCTCGACCTCGAGGGACTCGAGCGGGCCTTCGCCAGCGGGGTCGGCGTCTTCCTGCTCTGCAACCCGCACAACCCCGTCGGCCTCGTGCACGACCGGGCTGACCTGCTCGCGATCGCCGAACTCGCGGCGAAGTACGACGTCCTCGTCATCAGCGACGAGATCCACGCACCCCTGACCCACCCCGGCGTGCAGTTCACCCCGTTCGCGGCCGTCGCCGAGCCCGTCGGAGCCCGCAGCGTGTGCGTGACCTCGGCGAGCAAGGGGTGGAACCTCGCGGGCGTGAAGTGCTCGATCATCGTCGCCGGTGACCAGCGGACCGCCGCGCTCCTCGACACCCTGTGGGAGGAGGTCGCCTGCCGGACGAGCATCCTCGGGCTGCACGCGAACCTCGCCGCGTTCACCGTCGGGACCACGTGGCTCGACGACGTGGTGTCCCGGATCGTGGCCAACGACCGGCTGCTCGCGAAGCTCCTCGCCGAGCACCTGCCCGGGGTCGTCTACACGCGGCCCCGAGCCGGGTACCTGGCGTGGCTCGACTTCCGGGGGATCGGGCTCGGCGACGACCCGGCCGTGCCACTGCGGGAGAACGCCTACGTCGCGCTGAACTCGGGGCTCGGGTTCGGGAGCGAGGGGCGTGGGTTCGTCCGCCTCAACCTGGCGTGCTCACCGGAGACGCTGCGCGAAGCCGTGTTGCGCATCGCCTCGGCGTACCCGTCGAGTGCGCAGGAGGGGCTGGTCTGGCACGTCGCGTGAGCGCCCGGGTCAGTCGATGTACTGGTTGCGCCCGACGACGCGGATCTGCAGGTCGTCGGTGCGGTCCATCGCCAGGATCTCCCGGGCGACGAAGCCGACGGCCGGCCAGCGGTCGACCTCGGTCACCATGAAGCCGTCGATGAACACCTGCCACGCGCCACGCTCACGGACCGCCTGCACCTCGTACGTCGCCATGTCGCGAGCGTACCGAAACGGCGCTGCCTTCAGCGCAGTTCGAGCGTCATGTGCACGTCGGCGCGGACGTACGGGCTCGGCACGAGCTCGTCGTCGCGCAGGTGCCGGAAGCCGAACGCCTCGTACAGGTGCACGGCGCTGGCCAGCTGCGCGTTGCTCTCGAGGTCGACCCGCTGCGCACCGAGCTCCCGGGCGCGGTCGAGTGCAGTGGCGATGAGCTTCCGTCCGGTGCCGTGCCCCTGGTGGCCCGGAGCGACGGCCATCTTCACGAGCTCGAACACCCCCGGCGTCGTCGGGACGATGCCGATGCACCCGATCACCTGGTCGTCGAGTCGTGCGACGAACACGGCGCCGCCGGGCTCGACGACGTGACCGACGGGGTCGCCGAGGAACTTGCGGTCCTCGTCCTCGAGCGCGAAGAACTGCGTGATCCAGGCCTCGTTGAGGACGCGGAACGCCTCGGCGTCGGCGGGGGTGGCGAGGTCGGCGATGGTGACGGTGGAGGTCGCTTCGGGCATGCGTCCATCCTCCGATCCCGATGAGGTCGCGTCCAATACTCGTTCGCTTCGATCGATAGGCTGCGTGCATGGATCGGGATCCGGACGTCGACCTCCGTCAGCTTCGCGCGTTCCTGGCCGTGGCGGACGAACTGCACTTCGGGCGCGCTGCAGAGCGCCTCCGCATCGCACAGCCCGCGCTGTCCCAGCAGATCCGCCGCACGGAACGCGAACTCGGCGTCGACCTGTTCGTCCGCACGAGCCGCAGCGTCGCCCTCACCGCCGCCGGCCGGGTGCTGCGGGGGCGTGCGCGGTCGTTGCTCGGGCAGGTGCGCCGCGACCTCGACGAGACGGTCCGGGTCGGGCGGGGCGAGGCCGGCCGGCTCGACGTCGGGTTCGTCGTCTCCGCGCTGCCCCTCGGGCCGATCGAGCGGGTGCAGGCGTTCCGCGAGCGGTACCCGATGGTCCGTGTGGACCTGACCGAGGGCTACTCGTCGACGCTCCTCGCCCGCATCGTGCGAGGCGAGCTGGACCTGGCCGTCGTGCGCGACCCGGATCCGGACCCCGCCGTGCGGCTGCTGCCGTTCCGGACCGAGGCGTTCGTCGCGGCGGTCCCGCGCGGACACCGGCTTGCGGACCGGACGGCGATCCGAGGGCCCGAGCTCGTGGACGAGCCCTTCGTGTTCTTCCCGGCCGTGGCCGGTTCACTCGCGACCGAGCGGAACCTCGCTCCGGTCACCGCCGGTGGTCGACGGCCCGCGGTCGTGCAGGAGGCCACGACCTGGGCCACCGTCCTGCACCTGGTGGGTGCGGGACTCGGCGTGACCGTCGCTCCGGAGAGCGCCGCGCTCGCCGCACCGGACACCGTCGTCCTGCTGCCGCTGACCGACAGTGATCACCGCAGCGAGCTGTCGTGGGCGATGCGCGCCGACGACGACCGCGAGATCCTGCGGAACTTCGTCGAAGCCGACTGAGCGACGCCCAGCGGGAAGCGCTCCGCTCAGCCGAGCGCGAGGACCGGCGCCCGGTGGTCGCCGAGCTCGTCGACGTGCCACGGCCGTGCACCCCGCAGGGTCAGCCCGAGCTGCACGAGCACGAACCCGACGTGGGGTTCGACGTCGGGGTCCCACGGCCCTTCGACCCCGAGGCCGAACGCACCGAGTTCGTCGTCGGCCTCGTCACGCAGGGTGAGGCGCCAGCGGCCGTCACCGAGTTCCTCGACCACGGCCCAGCGGGCGGTGCCGAAGCGGCTCACGCCGACTTCATGATGTCCGCGGTGAAGTTCTGCACGCGCTGCAGCAGCGAGGCGCCGCGCATCGCGATGGTCGCCGGCGGGTTGAGGTGCGGGGGCGCGGTGCGGATGAGCATCGAGCACCCGAGGTCCTCGCAGATGTAGGTGCCGATGGTGTTGCCGTTGCGTCCGGCCTCGCCCGCACGGGGCGCCGAGAACAGCCGCACCTGCGTCGCCGGCTGCGGGGAGTGGCAGAACGAGCACATCGCGGCGATGCCGGCGCGGAGGGACCCGCCCGCGGACCGGACGATGATGCCCACGGGGCGGTCGTCGATCCAGGACACGATGTACCCGCGGCGGGCGGCCTGCGGGTCGCGCCAGCCCAGGAACTCGCGCTCGTCCCAGAGCATCTCGTGCAGGCCGGGGATCGGCAGCTGCTCGAGCTCGTCGGGGGTGGCGTTGACGAACGAGGATCGGATGTCGGCTTCGGTCAGTGGCTTCACGGTCCGATCACCATATGCCTCGCCTCCGACACGTGGTGCGTCAGGACAGCCTGGAGGCCCGGATCGCCCCGAGCGCGCTGCTCTCGTCCGCCACCAGGACGGCCCGGCGCAGGGCGTCGCGTCCGACGCGTCGGGCTGCGGCGTCGTCGGCGGCGAACTCCACGAGGACGCGCGTCGAGCGCGCCATGGCGCGCGCACCGGGCACCCACGGGACCGCACGCTCGATCGATTCCGCGACCGCGACCGCCGCCGCGTGGTGCTGGGTCAGGTGGGCGCGTTCGTGGGCGACCACGGCCTCCAGTTCGTCCGTCCGCAACCGGTCTGCCAAGCCGGTGCTGACCAGCACACCGCCGCTCCGTCCGGGCACCGCGCAGGCCAGGGCGTGTTCGGCGTCGACGACGGCCACCGGGGTGCCGTCGATCTCGCGGTGCGGCGCGACGCCGGAGCGCATGGCCTGGCGGACGGCCTCGTGCTCGGGTCCGGGGCGGACGCGGACGGCGACGACGAACGCGATGACCGCGAGCAGTGCGACACCGACGTTGAAGCCGTGCGTGGGGGAACCGTCCCCGCCGAGGAGCTCGCTCAGCGGGCGGTCGGCGAGCACGACGAGCGCGATGCCGGCGACGAAGCCGACGACGCCGAGCAGCACCGCGAGCGACCAGCACACCAGTGCGGTGCGCGGCCGGTCGATGGTCCAGGCGGACCGGGTCAGCACCCTCGGGGCGAACACGACCACCAGCAGGGCGAGGACGATGAGCGCGATGCCGGCGACGACCACGGAGCGGCCCCGGTCAGGAACGTGCGCGGGCGTCGAGGGCGCGGCGGAGGGCTTCGAGGTCGTCGGAGGCGAGCGAGCCGGTGAACTGCAGCAACGCTGCTTCACGGTCGGCCGAGGCGGCGAGCGCACTCGACATGAGGGACGCGGTCTGTTCGTCGCGGCTGTGCACGGCGCGGAAGCTCAGCGGGGCGTCGTCGTGCTCCTGCCGCTCCACCTGGCCCTTGCGGCCGAGCCGGTCGAGGACGGTGAGCACCGTGGTCAGCGCCGGCCGGGGCTCCTGGAACGCATCGAGCACCTGCCGTGCGGTGAGGCCGTCGGTCACGGAGCGGAGCGCGTCGAGCACCGCTTGCTCGAGCTGCCCCCTGGGGCGTGATCGCTGTCCGGCCATCCCCGCATTCTACGAGATGTCGAAGGCCGGCACACGACACACGTTCGTAACGCGGTCTCGGTATGCTCGGCGCGGACAACTGAACACACCGGCCGCTCATCCGTCGCGGGAGACGCCGTGCAGAGCTCACGGGTACATCGTGCCCTCGGGTACATCGTGCCCTCGGGTACATCGTGCCCTCGGGCGCACCGCGCCCTCGGGCGCACGCACGGCACCGAAGGAGCAAACCCCCCGTCAATCTCTCAGGTCCCACACCGCAGCGGACAGGCCACTCTGAAAAGCAGACGCTCAGTCGTCTCGCCCACGGTGAAAGCCGCCGGACCTCACGGGCCGCGGTGAAACTCTCAGGCCCATGACAGAGGGGGAGTTCCACCCGGCGATCGTCGCCGGGTCCTGCTGATGCCAGGAGAACTCCGCCATGAGTCCGACGCCACTGCGTTCGTCCCCGCTCGAACCCGCGCACGAAGCCGCCGGTGCGACCTTCACCGACTTCGCCGGGTACCGCATGCCCGTGCGCTACTCGTCCGACCTCGCCGAGCACCACGCGGTGCGCCAGTCGGCCGGGGTCTTCGACCTGTCGCACATGGCCGAGATCGGCGTCACCGGTCCGGACGCCGTCGCGTTCCTCGACCACGCGCTCGCCGGGTCGTTCGGTGCGATGCCGCTCGGCCGCGCGAAGTACTCCCTGCTGCTGGCCGAGGACGGCGGGATCCTCGACGACCTCGTCGTGTACCGCACCGACGACGACGTGTTCCTCGTCGTCGCGAACGCGTCGAACCGCGAGGTCGCCGTCGCCGCGCTGTCCGCGCGCACCGACGGCTTCGACGTCGCGGTGTCGGACGACTCGGACAGCACCGCACTCGTCGCGATCCAGGGCCCCGCGGCCGCCGGCACGCTCGACGCCCTCGTCGTCGCCGACCGCCTGCAGCCGGAGAGCCCGCTCGACGACCTCGGCTACTACCGCGCCCTGCACGCCGTGTTCGACGGCTCCGAGGTGCTCGTCGCCCGCACCGGGTACACCGGTGAGGACGGCTTCGAGCTGTACAGCGCACCCGAGGTCGCCCCGGCGATCTGGGACGCGCTGCTCGAGGCCGGCGCCGACCGCGGTGTCGTCCCCGCCGGGCTCGCGGCGCGCGACACCCTGCGGCTCGAGGCCGGCATGCCCCTGTACGGACACGAGCTCGGCACCGACGTGCGCCCCGCCCAGGCAGGCCTCGGCCGCGTGGTCGCGAAGACCGGTGACTTCGTCGGCGCTGCCGGTGTCGCGCCGTCGGACGACGCCCGCGTGCTCGTCGGGCTCGTCACCGAGGGCCGCCGCGCCCCGCGTGCCGGCTACGACGTGGTGCACGACGGCACGGTCGTCGGCACCGTCACCTCGGGTGCCCTCTCGCCGACGCTCGGCCACCCGGTCGCGATGGCCTTCGTGGACCCGGCGCTCGCCACCGAGGGACAAGTCCTGCACATCGACGTCCGCGGAACGGCCATCCCCAGCACCGTCACCGCGTTCCCCTTCTACCGCCGTCCTCAGAAAGGCTGATCCCGTGAGCGACCAGACCGCACTCCAGTACACCGCCGACCACGAGTGGCTCCTCGTCGAGGGCGACACCGTCACCGTCGGCATCACCGACCACGCCGCCGAGCAACTCGGTGACGTCGTCTACGTCGAGCTCCCCGCCGTCGGCACCGCCACCACCGCGGGCGAGCAGATCGGCGAGATCGAGTCCACGAAGAGCGTCGGCGAGCTCTTCGCGCCGATCGAGGGCGAGGTCGTCGCGGTCAACGACGCCGTGGTCGACGCCCCCGACACGGTCAACCAGGACCCGTTCGGCACCGGCTGGCTCGTGAAGATCAAGGTCGACGGCACCTCGTTCCCCGAGGACCTGATGGACCACGACGCGTACCGGGCGTCCATCGCATGACCGGCCCCGACGACCAGCAGGGGTTCCAGAACCTGCAGACCTCGTTCGCCGACCGCCACATCGGCACCACCCCGGCCGACCAGCAGACGATGCTCGACACCGTCGGCCGGCCGTCGCTCGACGCCCTGGTCCGCGCCGCGATCCCGGAGTCGATCCACGCGGCACCCGTCACCGACTCGGTGATCCCTGCCGCCGTCGGCGAGACCGAGGCGCTCGCCGAACTCCGGGCCAAGGCCGGACGCAACACCGTTCGCCGCGCCATGATCGGGCTCGGGTACCACGGCACCCACACCCCCGCCGTGATCCAGCGGAACGTGCTCGAGAACCCGAGCTGGTACACGGCCTACACGCCGTACCAGCCGGAGATCTCCCAGGGCCGGCTCGAGGCGCTCATCAACTTCCAGACGATGGTCTCCGACCTGACGGGCATGGCCACCGCCGGCGCCTCGATGCTCGACGAGGGCACCGCCGTGGTCGAGGGCATGCTCCTCGCCCGCCGCGCGTCCAAGGTGAAGGGCGACGCGTTCCTCGTCGACGACGACCTGCTGCCGCAGACCCGCGCGCTGCTCGACCACCGTGCGGACGCCGTCGGCATCACGCTGCGTGCGTTCGACCCCGTCGCCGGGCCGACCGACGAGCAGCTCGACGGCGCCTTCGGCGTGATCGTGCAGTACCCCGGTGCCTCCGGCCGGATCGTCGACCCGTCGTCGATCATCGAGCGCGTCCACGCCGGTGGCGGCATCGCCGTCGTCGCGGCCGACCTGCTCGCCACGACCCTGCTCGCCAGCCCCGGTGACCTGGGTGCCGACGTCGCCGTGGGGACGAGCCAGCGCTTCGGCGTCCCGCTCGGCTTCGGCGGCCCGCACGCCGGCTACCTCGCCGTGCGCGCCGGGCTCGAACGCCAGCTGCCCGGTCGCCTGGTCGGGGTCTCCTTCGACGCCGACGGGGCGATGGCCTACCGCCTCAGCCTGCAGACCCGCGAGCAGCACATCCGCCGCGAGAAGGCGACGAGCAACATCTGCACCGCGCAGGTCCTGCTCGCCGTGATGGCCTCGATGTACGCCGTCTACCACGGGCCCGAGGGGCTGCGCTTCATCGCGGACCGGGTCGCCCGGACGACGTCGGCGCTCGCCGCGGTCGCCCGTGGCGCCGGGCTCGAGGTCGTGCACGACGCCTTCTTCGACACGCTCACCCTGCGGGCCACGGGTCGCGCCGGGGCGGTCGTCGCCGCGGCACAGGACGCCGACTTCCTGCTGCACCAGGTGGACGAGGACGTGTTCCAGCTCTCCGTCGACGAGACGACCACGCCCGACGACGTCACCCGACTGGCGGGCGTGTTCGGGGCCGTGGACGTAACCGTCCCTGCGACCGAGGCAGCCGTCCGTGACGCGGCCGCGGGCCTCCCGGCCGGTCTGGTGCGCACGAGTGAGTACCTGACGCACCCCGTCTTCAGCGCACACCGCAGCGAGACCCGCATGATGCGGTACCTCAAGCACCTGGCGGACAAGGACTACGCGCTCGACCGCGGCATGATCCCGCTCGGCAGCTGCACGATGAAGCTCAACGCGGCGACCGAGATGGCCGCGGTGACGTGGCCGGAGTTCGCGAACATCCACCCGTTCGCGCCGCGCGGCGACGTCGAGGGCTACCTCGACATGATCGGTGACCTGGAGTCCTGGCTGGCCGAGGTCACCGGGTACGACACCGTGTCCCTGCAGCCCAACGCGGGCAGCCAGGGCGAGCTCGCCGGACTCCTCGCGATCCGCGGCTACCACCTGGCGAACGGCGGCACCGAGCGCACCGTCTGCCTGATCCCGTCGAGCGCGCACGGCACGAACGCGGCCTCGGCGGTCCTCGCCGGCATGAAGGTCGTCGTGGTCGCCTGCGACGAGAACGGCAACGTCGACCTCGAGGACCTCCGCGCGAAGACGGAACAGCACGCCGACACGCTCGCGGCGCTGATGATCACGTACCCGTCGACCCACGGCGTGTACGAGCACGACATCCGCGAGATCTGCGACGCCGTGCACGACGCCGGCGGCCAGGTCTACGTCGACGGCGCGAACCTCAACGCCCTGCTCGGCCACGCCCGCTTCGGCGACTTCGGCGGCGACGTCTCGCACCTCAACCTGCACAAGACCTTCTGCATCCCGCACGGCGGCGGCGGACCCGGTGTCGGTCCGGTCGCGGCGAAGGCACACCTGGCGCCGTACCTGCCGGGGCACCCGTTCGCCCAGCAGGCCGACCGACGGCCCGGATCGACCGCGGCCGAGGCCGACGACCGCCTGGCGCACGCCGGCGGGCCGGTCAGCGCGGCACCGTACGGCAGCCCGAGCATCCTGCCCATCACGTGGACCTACGTCCGGATGATGGGGCTCGAGGGCCTCACCCGCGCGACCGAGGCAGCCGTGCTCGGGGCGAACTACATCGCGGCCCGACTGCGCGACGCGTTCCCGGTGCTCTACACGGGCGAGGACGGCCTCGTGGCGCACGAGTGCATCCTCGATCTGCGTCCGCTGCGCGACACCACCGGCATCACCGTGGACGACGTCGCGAAGCGCCTGGTCGACTACGGCTTCCACGCCCCGACCATGTCGTTCCCGGTCGCCGGCACCCTGATGGTCGAGCCGACCGAGAGCGAGGACCTGGCCGAGCTCGACCGCTTCGTCGACGCGATGCTCGCCATCCGTGCCGAGGCCTCGGCGGTGGAGCGCGGGGAGTGGCCGGCGGACGACAACCCGCTCGTGCACGCCCCGCACACGGCGTCGTCGGTGATCTCGGGGGAGTGGGCGCACGCCTACACCCGCGAACAGGCCGTCTACCCGTTGCCGGGCATCAGCGGCCGCAAGTACTGGCCGCCGGTCCGCCGGATCGACCAGGCCTACGGCGACCGCAACCTGGTGTGCGCGTGCCCGCCGGTGGAGGCGTTCGCGTAGCGACCCGCGTCCTCGACGCACCACCGAGATGACGGGAGGCCCGTGGCGGACCCGCCACGGGCCTCCCGTCCGTCGTCAGCCCGGTCAGGCGACCGGCGTGACGGGCAGGTGCTCCGCCCACCACGCGAGGACGTGCTCGAACCGCTGCACACGGTGCCACGGCGTGCCGGAGCGGGAGAGCTCGTGGCCCTCGCCCGGGAACACGAGGAACGACGCGTCGACCCCCGCGCGCCGGAGGGCCACGAACTGGCGCTGCCCCTGCTCGATCGGGCAGCGCCAGTCCGCTTCCGAGTGCGCGACCATGAACGGGATGGTGACCTGCGCGGCGTACGTCAGCGGGCTCCGGCGTCGCTGCTCCTCGGGGTCGGCACCGACGTAGGCGTCGGCGAAGTACCAACCGATGTCCGAGCTGCCCGCGAACGAGTCCCACGCGTTCACGGCGCGCTCGCTCCACGCGGCGACGAACCGCTCGCCGTGGTGCGCGGCGACCCAGCTCGTCATGAACCCGCCGTAGGAGCCACCCATGATGCCGACGCGTGCCGCGTCGAGGTCCGGGCGCTCGAGCGCTGCGTCGAGCAGAGCGAGCACGTCGTCGACGTCGACGGTGCCCATCGCCCCGATGACCGCGCGGCCGTGGTCGAGGCCGTACCCGCCGGATCCGCGCGGATTGCCGATGACGACGGCGTACCCGGCACTGGCGTACACCTGCGCCTCGTCGAAGAACGCCCAGGTGTCCTGGCCGAACGGTCCGCCGTGCACGACGCGGAGGACGGGGTGCGGCCCCTCGCCCTCGGGCAGGACGACCCAGCCGTGCACCGGGGTGCCGTCGGGAGCGGTGCCGGTGAGCTCCTCGATGCGGCGGACCCCGGGGGCCGATGCCTCGGACCGGAGCGGCGCCGCGTAGTCGGTGACGACCGAGGGGACGGCGTCCTCGGATGCGGTCAGGTCGACCACGTGCACCTCGCCGGGCGAGTCCGTCGTGGCAGCCGTGGCGACCAGGACGTCCCCGTCGACGTCGAAGCCCGAGACGACCAGACGGCCCCCGAGGACGACCCCGAGTTCGTCGAGCCGAAGCGGAGCCGTCGTGCCGGTGGGGACACGACGGACGCTGACGGTGCCACGGTCGAGCACCGTCACGAGGACGTCGTCGCGGTGGAACACCGGCGTGCCGGTGACGTCGACGGTTTCACGGGCGGTGAGCCGTACCGGATCGGAGCCGTCCGCCGCGACCCAGAGTCCTTCGGGTTCGCCGACCAGCTGCCCGTCGCGGTGCGACGCCCCGACGTAGTGGACGGTACGGTCCGGGGCGATCGCGATCGAGCTGACCGAGCCCTCGGTCCGGATCGCCAGCGCCATCGTGCCGTCGGACGCGTCGACGCGGTACAGGTCGTCGTCGTGGGTCTCACGCTCGCCGAGGTCCCGCGGGGCGACGACGAGGAGCGCGCTGCCGTCCGGGTACCAGGCCGGCGCGGAGACCGAGCAGGGCGCGCTCGTGAGCGGGGAGTCCACCGGTGCCGCTGCGGGGTCGGTGACGTCGACGACCACGATCTGCTGCGGCTTGTCGAGCAGGTACCCCGTGCCGTCGACGTGGAAGTCGAGCCGGGACACGAGCCGCGGCGCCTCGGCGTCCGCTGCCGGACGACGGTCGCCGCCGGGGACCTCGGAGCCGTAGCGTCCGGGTTCGGGGAAACGTGCGGCCACGGCGACGCGTGTCGAGTCGGGCGACCAGACCGGGGTGCCGGCGCCGAGCGGCAGGGCGGTGACGACGCGGGCCTCGCCGCCGTGCACCGGCGCCACGGCGAGTTGCGGGTGTGCGACGCCGTGGTCGTCCTGGACGGACCGGAGGAAGGCGAGCGAGCGACCGTCGGGGGACAGGGCTGGCGACGAGTCGCGGTCGCCGGACGTCCAGCGGACCGCGCCCTCGGTGGTCACACGTTCGATGGTGCTCTGGTACGCGTCCTGCTCGAGGTCCGGACGGGAGACCGCGACGAAGGCCGCTCCGCCATCCCCGGGATCGCCGCTGACGGTGGGGGAGGAGGGGACGTGGAGATGGGGGATGTCGTTCGCGAGCACGTGTTCACGGTACGGCTGGTGCGGCACGGATGCCCGGGTCCTGAGGCGGCCTCGGAACAGGTCTTCCTTGCACAGAACTGTGTCGCAGTGCAACGAATTTCATGCAGATGCAACAAAAGCGCGAGGGCGTTCGGCGAGCGCGCGAATCTTGCATCCTCTCGCAAGGATCGTGCAAGTTGGTTACCGGCTTGTAACCGTTCGCTCCAGGGTTTGGAGGCTGCTGTCCACCTTGCCTACAGTGCAGATGTCAAACGCGCCCGGGCGACACCGCTGTGCCCTTGCGCGTCCCATGCACCAGGAGGAACCTTGATCAAGAAGCGCGCCGGGCTTTCCGCCCTCGCCGTGCTCGGGGCCACAGCACTCGCCCTGACCGCCTGCTCCAGCAACAGCTCCGACGGGGGTGGCTCGGGCTCGGCGAACGCGTCCGGGATCGTCACCACCAACGGCAGCGAACCCCAGAACCCGCTGATCCCGTCGAACACCACCGAGACCGGTGGCGGCAAGATCATCGACTCGCTCTTCGAAGGCCTCGTCTCGTACGACGCCGACGGCAAGCCGGTCAACGAGGTCGCCAAGAGCATCGACACCGATGACTCGAAGACCTTCGACATCACGCTGAACACGAACTACACGTTCACGAACGGCGAGAAGGTCACCGCGGAGTCCTTCACCAAGGCCTGGAACTGGGCCGCGCAGAAGTCGAACGCCCAGGGCGCCAGCTACTTCTTCGAGAACATCGAGGGCTACGACGCCGACAAGGACTCGGAGCTCACGGGCCTCAAGGTCGTCGACGACGACGAGTTCACCGTCACGCTGAAGTCGGCCCAGTCGGACTTCCCGCTGTCGCTCGGCTACTCGGCGTTCGTGCCGCTGCCGTCCTCGTTCTACGACGACACCAAGGCGTTCGGTGAGAACCCGATCGGCAACGGTCCGTACAAGCTCGACGGCAAGAAGGCCTGGACGCACAACCAGTCCATCAAGCTCGTCACCAACAAGGACTACGAGGGCAAGCGCAAGCCGAAGAACGGTGGTCTGACGATCACGTTCTACGCCTCGCAGGACACCGCGTACTCCGACGCGCAGGGCGGCAACCTCGACGTCCTCGACGCCGTGCCGGACAGCGCCTTCAAGACGTACAAGTCGGACTTCCCGGACTCGAACGTCAACCAGCCGGCCGCCATCTTCCAGGCGATCTACCTGCCGTACTACCTCGACCACTGGAAGGGCGAGGAAGGCGCGCTGCGTCGCGAGGCCGTCTCGATGGCCATCAACCGCAAGCAGATCACCGACAAGATCTTCGACGGCACGCGCACCCCGGCGAAGGACTTCACGTCGCCGGTCATCGCGGGCTGGAACGACGACCTCGAGGGCTCCGACGTCCTGGACTACAACGAGTCCGAGGCGAAGAAGCTGTGGGCCGAGGCCGACAAGATCTCGAAGTACGACGACACCCTCACCATCACGTACAACGCCGACGGTGGGCACGAGGCGTGGGTGACCGCGGTCACGAACTCGATCTCGAACACGCTCGGCATCAAGGCCGAGGGCAACGCGATCCCGACGTTCCAGGAGGCCCTCGACCTCCAGACGAACGACAAGCTCACGGGCGGCAGCCGCACCGGTTGGCAGGCCGACTACCCGTCGCTGTACAACTTCCTCGGCCCGACCATGGGTGAGGGCTCGTCGAACAACTACTCGCGGTACGACTCCAAGGAGTACAACGAGCTGCTCGCCGAGGGCCGTTCGGCCGCCACGGTCGAAGAGGGCAACAAGGCCTTCGACCAGGCCCAGGAGCTCCTGTTCAAGGACCTCCCGGAGATCCCGCTCTGGTACTCGAACGTCACCGGTGTCTGGAACGCCGACAACGTGTCCAACGTGAAGTTCGGTTGGAACTCGGTGCCGCTGTACTACGACATCGAGGTCAAGAAGTAACACCGCTCTCCTCGAGAGCACCGCGTGGGCAGGTATCCTGCCTCGCGACCACCGGACGGGGGTTCGGGGACCACAACGGTCCCCGAACCCCCGTACCACGGCGGCAACACCTTCCCCCACCACATCGGGCGCCGCCGCCCGAACCGGACATCCGTGCCGACCCTCGGAACGTCCACCCCTCACCACAATGAACCTGATCGACATCGCTCCGGACCGGGCAGGGATCTGATGCTCTGGTACCTCGGCAAGCGCCTCCTGCAACTCATCCCCGTGTTCTTCGGGGCCACGTTCCTCATCTACTTCATGGTGTTCTCGCTGCCCGGCGACCCCATCGCAGCGCTGTTCGGCGACCGCCAGCCGTCGCCGCAGGTCATCGAGACCCTGCGCCAGCAGTACAACCTGGACAAGCCGTTCATCGTCCAGTACCTGCTCTGGATCGGCGGCGTGTTCCGCGGCGACCTCGGCGTGACCTACTCCGGTCTGCCGGTCAGCCAGCAGCTCGCCTCCGCGTTCCCGATCACCGCTCGTCTCGCGATCCTCGCGCTCGTGTTCGAGGCCGTCGCCGGCATCGTCGTCGGTGTCATCGCGGGTCTGCGCAAGGGCAAGCTGTTCGACGCCACCGCGCTCGTCGTCTCGCTGCTGCTCATCTCGGTGCCGACCTTCGTCGTCGGGTTCGTGCTGCAGTACGTGTTCGGCATCAAGCTCGGGTTGTTCCGGGTCACGGTGTCCGGGCAAGCGCCGTGGGACGAACTGGTCCTGCCGGCGATCGTCCTGGCGTCCGTGTCGTTCGCCTACATCGTGCGGCTCACCCGTGCGAGCGTGGCCGAGAACACCACGGCGGACTTCGTGCGCACCGCCACCGCCAAGGGCCTGCCCCGACGTCGTGTGGTCGGCGTCCACATCTTCCGGAACTCGCTCATCCCCGTGGTGACCTACCTGGGTGTCGACATCGGCAACCTGATGGTCGGTGCGATCGTCACCGAGGGCATCTTCAACATCAACGGTGTCGGCGGCACGGTGTTCCGCGCCGTCAAGCTCGGCGAGGGCCCGACGGTGGTCTCCTTCGTCGCCGTGATGGTCATCATCTTCATGCTCGCCAACCTCCTGGTGGACCTGCTCTACGCCGTCCTGGACCCGAGGATCCGCTATGCCAAGTAACGCCGCACCCCGCTCGGCGACGCACTTCGTCGCCCCGCTCGAGGAAACGCCCCTGCAGGCGATCGACCAGGTCAACGAGGACGAGAAGACCCGTTCCCTCTGGACCGACGCCTGGGAGTCCATGCGGACCCGCCCGACGTTCTGGATCTCCTCGATCCTGATCCTGCTGATCATCGTCGTCGCGGTCTTCCCGGGGCTCTTCGCCCACGTCGACCCGCGTGCGTCGAACCTCGACAACAGCGACGGCGGACCCGAGGCCGGGCACATCCTCGGCTTCACGCGTCAGGGCTCCGACGTCTACGCCCGCGTGATCTGGGGCGCCCAGAACTCGCTCATCGTCGGCATCGTCGCGACCGTCCTGGTGTCGCTCGTCGGCATCGTGATCGGTGCGCTGGCCGGGTTCTACGGCGGCTGGCTCGACACGATCGTGTCCCGCATCGGTGACATCTTCTTCTCGATCCCCACCGTCCTCGGTGCGATCGTGATCATGTCGGTCATCCCGGCGCGGAACGCGATCACCGTCGCGCTCGTGCTCGCCGCGTTCGCCTGGCCGCAGATCGCCCGCATCATGCGCGGTGCCGTCCTGAGCGCCAAGCAGGCGGACTACGTCATGGCGTCGGCGGCCCTGGGCGTCAGCCGGTTCAAGACGCTCGTGCGCCACGTCATCCCGAACTCGCTGGCTCCGGTCATCGTGGTCGCGACCGTCTCGCTCGGCACGTTCATCGTGGCCGAGGCGACCCTGTCGTTCCTCGGCATCGGACTGCCGCCGTCGGCCCTCAGCTGGGGTCTCGACATCGGTACGGCACAGACCTCGATCCGCACCAACCCGTCGACGATCTTCTGGCCGTCGGCCGCGCTGTCCATCACCGTGCTCGCGTTCCTGCTCCTCGGTGACGTGGTGCGCGACGCGCTCGACCCGAAGGCGAGGGCCCGCCGATGAGCGAGACGCTGACCAACCCCACCGGCCGACGCACCAACGCCGACGGCGCCCCGCTGCTCGAGATCCGCGACCTGCAGGTCGGCTTCAAGACGCAGTCCGGTCTCGTGCAGGCCGTGCGCAGCGTCGACCTCACCCTCGAGCAGGGTGAGCGTCTGGCCATCGTCGGCGAGTCCGGCTCCGGCAAGTCCACGAGCGCCCAGGCCATCATCAAGCTGCTGCCCGGCACCGGCCAGGTCACCGGCGGGTCGATCAAGTTCAACGGGCGCGAGCTCGTCGGGCTGAGCGACAAGGAGATGTCCGAGATCCGCGGGAAGGAGATCGGCTACGTCCCGCAGGACCCGATGTCGAACCTCAACCCGCTGTGGTCGATCGGTTTCCAGGTCGAGGAGGCGATCCGTGCGAACGGCATGGCCACCGGCAAGAAGGCCGTCCGCGACCGCGCGATCGAGGTCCTGAAGGAAGCGGGCCTCGGCGACGCCGCGAACCGCCTCAAGCAGTACCCGCACGAGTTCTCCGGCGGCATGCGGCAGCGCGTGCTCATCGGCATCGGTCTGTCGAGCCGCCCGCAGCTGCTCATCGCCGACGAGCCGACGAGCGCGCTCGACGTCACCGTCCAGCGCGTCATCCTCGACCACCTCGAGAGCCTGACCCGCGACTTCGGCACCTCGGTGCTGTTCATCACGCACGACCTCGGCCTCGCGGCTGAGCGCGCCGAGAAGCTCGTCGTGATGTACAAGGGCCAGGTCGTCGAGGCCGGTCCCTCGAAGGAGATCCTGGCCAACCCGCAGCACCCGTACACGCAGCGCCTGGTCGCCGCGGCGCCCTCGCTTGCGAGCCGTCGCATCCAGTCGAAGGTGCAGCACGAGCGCATCGAGATCGCCGACGCCGGCAGCGACGACGCCGAGCTCATCGCCCGGGCGCAGGAGCGCGAGCACCGCCCGGCCGAGGACCTCATCGTGGTGAAGAACCTCGAGAAGATCTACAAGCTGCGTGGCAAGAGCCTCGCCACCCGCGAGCTCAAGGCCGTCGACGACGTGTCGTTCGCGATCCCGAAGGGCACCACCACGGCGCTCGTCGGCGAGTCCGGTTCGGGCAAGTCGACCGTCGCCAAGCTGGTGCTGCAGCTCGAGAGCATCTCGAGCGGCACCGTGCAGTTCGACGGCATCGACATCGGCGCGCTGAAGGGCAAGGACCTCTTCGACTTCCGCCGCCGCGTGCAGCCGGTGTTCCAGGACCCGTACGGCTCCCTGGACCCGATGTACAACGTCGGGAACACGATCGCCGAGCCGCTCGCCACGCACAAGGTGGGCGACAAGGCATCGCGTCGGGCCCGCGTGCTCGAGCTGCTCGACCAGGTCGCGCTGCCGAAGTCGATGGTCAACCGCTACCCGAACGAGCTCTCGGGTGGGCAGCGGCAGCGCATCGCCGTCGCCCGCGCGCTCGCGCTCAAGCCGGAGGTCATCGTCCTCGACGAGGCCGTCTCCGCGCTCGACGTGCTCGTGCAGGGGCAGATCCTCGACCTGCTGACGGAGCTGCAGACCGAACTCGGCCTGACCTACCTGTTCATCACGCACGACCTGGCGGTCGTCCGCCTGGTCGCGGACAACGTGTGCGTCATGCGCCAGGGCAAGATCGTCGAGAAGGCGACGACCGACGAGGTCTTCGCCGCCCCGAAGGAGCAGTACACGAAGGACCTCCTGGCCGCCATCCCCGGCGCCGGGTTCGAGTTCGGACGCTGATCCTGCTGGACACGAACGAGGCCGGACGTCCCGTCGTCCTCCGCGCTGGTCGCGGAGGCGCCGTGGCGGCCGGCCTCGTCGCCGTCCTCGGCCTCTTCCTGCTGGTCGACGCGGCGGTGCGCGGCAGCTGGATCGTGGTGCTCGACGCCGTCGGACCGATCGCCGTGCTCGTCTGGGTCCTGTGGGTGCTCACGTACCGCCCGTGCATCCGCATCGACGACACGGCCGTCACCGTCGTCAACCCGCTCCGCCGTACCGTGGTGCCGTGGCACGCGGTCGCCGACGTCAAGCTCCGCTGGCAGATCGTCATCGAGACGGTCGCCGGGCGTCGCGTGCAGTGCTGGGGCGGTCCGTCGCTGCCCCGGCCGAAGCCCGCCCGGCGCGGTGAGCGTGCCGTGCTGCGCCAGCCGGACGAGATGACCGTGCTGCTCGACCGGTGGGCGGAGCAGCGTGCCGTCGCCGGTGACGGCGACGCCGTGCGCGGCTGGGACCGACCTGCCGTCGTCGTCGGCGCGGTCGCGCTGACGCTCCTCGTGGTCTCGCTGCTGAGCCTGTCGCTGGGCGGCTGACGCGGCTCGCGATCGCGACCACAAGACGGACGGGAGGCCCGGCGCAGGACGTGCGCCGGGCCTCCCGTCCGTCTGCTGGTCACCTCCACCACGTGACCCGCGTCGTCAGACGACCGCGCCGACCCGCTCGGTGAGCAGGTGCTCCTGGTCGGTCTGGATGCACGCGACGCCGCGGCCGTGCACGTCCTGCAGGCGCGGGTCCACGGTGCGGCACTGCTCCTGCCGGCCCTCGTCGAGGAGCTGGTAGAGCGGGCAGCGGGTGCGGAACCGGCAGCCGTCGATGCGCTCCGTGGGCGAGGGCAGGTCGCCGTCGAGCAGGATCCGACCGCGGGCGGCCTCGGCGGACGGGTCCGGCACCGGTACTGCCGACAGCAGCGCGCGCGTGTACGGGTGCTGCGGGTCGGAGAACACCTTGTCGCCGTCGCCGTACTCGACGATTCGGCCGAGGTACATGACCGCGACGTCGTCCGCGATGTGCCGGACGACGGACAGGTCGTGGGCGACGAAGA
This sequence comes from Curtobacterium sp. RIT-PI-V, assembly GCF_025642935.1. Lineage (NCBI taxonomy): Bacteria > Bacillati > Actinomycetota > Actinomycetes > Micrococcales > Microbacteriaceae > Curtobacterium > Curtobacterium sp. RIT-PI-V. Next base: position 101,810 of record NZ_JANZKM010000002.1, on the reverse strand, counting down.
GGTACGACAGGCCGAGACGGTGCTTCAGGTCCTCGAGCAGGTTGATCACGCCGGCCTGCACCGAGACGTCGAGCGCCGAGACCGGCTCGTCGAGCACCAGGATCTTCGGCTCGACGATGAGCGCACGGGCGATGCCGATGCGCTGCCGCTGGCCGCCGGAGAACTCGTGCGGGTACCGGTCGATGTAGCTCGGCTCGAGCCCGACGAGCTCGAGGACCTCGCGGACCCGGCGGCGGATCTCGTCTTTCGCGACGCCGTGCACCGTCAGCGGTTCACCGATCACCGAACCGATGTCGAGCCGGGGGTCGATCGACGCCATCGGGTCCTGGAACACGACCTGGATGTCGCGGCGGATCGCCAGGCGGTCCTTCTTCGACAGTGACGCGGTGTCGACGCCGTTCACCCGGATGGTGCCCTGCTGCGCGCCGGCGAGCTCGAGGATCTCCATGATCGTGGTGGTCTTGCCGCAGCCGGACTCTCCGACCAACCCGAGCACCTGCCCGCGCTTGAGCGTCAGGGAGATGCCGTCGACCGCGTGCACCTCGCCGATCTGCCGGCGGAAGAGCGCGCCCTTGGTGAGCGGGAACGTCTTGACGACGTCGGTGAGCTCGAGGACGACGTCGTCGCCGTGGTCGACCGCCGCCTCGGGGATGTCCTCGGGGCGGGGGAAGATCTCCGACCGCTCGAGGGTGCCCGCGGCGATCTCGTCGCGACGGATGCACGCGGCGGTGTGGTCGGCGAGCAGCGTGCCGTTGCCGATCGTCGGGACGGTCCCGGTCAGGACCGGGTTGTCGCCGCTCTGCGGGACGGTCGGCTCGACCAGCGCGGGTTCGCCGTCGCGGCAGGCGTCGATCACGGCGGGGCAGCGGTCGGCGAACGGGCAGCCGGTCGGCTTCTGCGTGAGCAGGGGCGGGCGGCCCTCGAGCGGGACGAGCCGTTCGGTGCGGGCCGCGGTCATGTTCGGCATCGAGCGGAGGAGCCCGATCGTGTACGGCATGACGGGCTCGCGGAAGAGCGGCTCGACCGGAGCCGTCTCGACGATGCGGCCCGCGTACATCACGGCGACGCGGTCCGCGTTGCCGGCCACGACACCGAGGTCGTGCGTGATGAGGACCACGGCGGCGCCGGTCATGTCCTTCGCCGTCTGCAGCACGTCGAGGATCTGCGCCTGGATCGTGACGTCGAGCGCGGTGGTCGGCTCGTCGGCGATGATCAGCTTCGGGTCGTTCGCGATGGCGATGGCGATCATCGCGCGCTGCCGCATGCCGCCCGAGAACTCGTGCGGGAACGCGTCGAGGCGCCGAGCGGGGTTCGGGATGCCGACGACGCGCAGCAGCTCCTCGGCGCGGGTGCGGGCGGCGTGCTGGGTGAGGGAGCGGTCGTGCAGTCGCAGCCCCTCGATGATCTGCTGGCCGATCGTGTACACGGGCGTCAGGGCGGACAGCGGGTCCTGGAACACCATCGCGATGTCGCCGCCGCGCAGGCGGGACATCTCGCGGTCGTTCTTGCCGAGCAGTTCCTGGCCGTCGAAGCGGATGCTGCCCTCGACGTGGGCGGACGACGGGAGCAGACCCATCACGGCCATCGAGGACACCGACTTGCCGGAGCCGGACTCGCCGACGATCCCGAGGAACTCGCCGGGGGCCACCGTGTAGTCGACCCCGCGAACGGCGTAGACGGGCTTGGTCTTCGGGTTGAACGTGACCGACAGGTCGGACACGGTCAGCAGCGGCTCAGTCACGGTTGGCTCCGGAGGTGGGGTCGATGGCGTCGCGCAGGGCGTCGCCGAGCAGGCTGGTCGAGAGCACGGTCGCGACGAGGGTCGCGGCGGGCAGGACGAACAGCCACGGGCGGGTGACGGCGGACTGGCTGCCGGCGGCGAGCAGGGTGCCGAGCGAGACGTCGGGGATCTGGATGCCGAAGCCGAAGAAGCTCAGCGAGCTCTCCGCCAGGATCGCGGCCCCGACGCCGAGCGTCGCGTCGATGATGAGCAGGGACGCCACGTTCGGCAGGATGTGCCGTCGGATGATCGTGAACGCCGGGACGCCCATGAAGCGGGCGGCCTTGACGTAGTCGCGTTCGCGCAGGGACATCGTCTGGCCGCGGATGACGCGCGCCATCACCATCCAGCTGAACACCGCGAGGCCGACGATGAGCGCCACCCACGTCAGGTTCTTGAACACCGGGCTGAGGAGCACGAGCGCGTAGAACGAGGGGATCACGAGCAGCAGGTCGATGACCCACACGAGCACGCGGTCCACGGTGCCGCCGAAGTAGCCGGCGATCGCACCGACGATACCGGCGATCAGCGTCGCGGCCGGACCGGCGATGAGGCCGATGAGCAGCGACTTCTGCAGGCCGACGAGCGTCTGCGCGTAGATGTCCTGGCCGATGTCGTTCGTGCCGAACCAGTGCGCGGCGCTGGGCGGCATGCCGAACGCCAGGCCGTCGGAGTCGACGGCGTTCCAGTGGTACAGGTGCGGGCCGACGAAGGCCCACAGCAGGATGAGCAGCAGGGCGCCGCCACCGATGCGGGCACGCCAGGTGCCGAACACCTTGCGCCAGAGCGGCGTCCGGCCGCCCTTGACCTCGATGACGTGCGCCGGCGTGCCGGCGCTGCCGTCACCGGGGTCACCGGCGGTGGTCGTGGTCGTGGGGTCGAGAACAGACACGGGTCACACCCTCACTCGCGGGTCGAGCGCGGCGTAGAGCAGGTCCGCGAGGGTTCCTGCGATGAGCACGAGGATCGCCGTGAAGAGGATCGTGCCCGAGGCCGCGTTGATGTCGTTGTTGGTGATGCCCTGGACGAAGTACTCGCCCATGCCGTGCCAGCTGAAGACCAGCTCGGTGATGCTCGCGCCGGTCAGGATCAGCCCGAACGAGTACGCGAAGAACGTCGACATCGGGATGAGGGCGACGCGGACGCCGTGGCGCATGATGGCCGATCCGCGCGTCCGGCCCTTCGACCGCGCGGTGCGGATGAAGTCGTTCGACAGCACGTCGAGCATCGCGGATCGCTGGTACCGCGAGTACGTGGCGACGGCGCCGATGGTCAGCGAGATCGTGGGTAACAACAGGTGGATCAGCCGGTCGCCGAGCACCGGGAAGAACCCGTTCACCCCCGGCGTGTACTCACCCGTGAACCGGATCACCTGGGTGCCGAGCCCCTGGTTCATCGCGGTCGCGAGGATCATCAGGACGACCGCGATGACGAACGTCGGGGTGGCGAGCACGGCGAACGACAGGTACGTCGAGACCTGGTCCGACGTGCGGTACTGGCGGACGGCGTTCCACACGCCGAGCAGCACCCCGAGGATCGCGCCGAGCAGCGTGCCGATGACCAGCAAGCGCAGGCTCGTGCCGGAGCGGGCGACGATGTCGGCCGTGACCTCGGTGCCGCGGGTGCTCATGCCGAGCGACCCGTGCGTGACGAGGTTCGACCACCAGGTCCACGTCCGGACGATGAGCGGGGTGTCCGGATCGGCACCGAGCTTCTGCAGGGACGCGTCGATCGTGCCCTGCGGCACGGCCGGGTTGCGGCCCAGGAACCGGGCAGCCGGGTTCAGCGTGCTGCTGGCGAGGATGTAACCGAGGGTCGTCGCGACGATCGTCAGGACGATGTAGTTGACGATCCGCTTTGCGATGAAGGCAAGCATGTACTGGGACCTCGTGGGGTGCGGCCATCCGTCCGGACGGCGTTGTCGGTGGCGACAGGTTAGCCGCTCGCGGCGGAGGGATGGGACTTGGCGTTGTGACGCTATGCAACATTCGTTACGAGCATGTTTCGATTCCCCACACCAACCCTTGTGGAGCCTTCGGATGTGACTAGGGTTCTCAACCAACAGGCGTGGCGGCGGGGGTCGTCGCGTTCCAGCGCGAACTGCGCGAACCACAACGAAAGGGAATCCTCGCCATGCGAAAGAGGATCAAGGGCATCGCCGTGCTGGCCACCGCTGCGGCCGCGGCCGTCGTGCTGGCCGGCTGCTCCGGCGGTGGGCAGGCGGGCAACAGCAGCTCCGCAGTCGCCGAGTCGTCGCTGAAGTCGACCGGCTGGACCGTCGCGGACCGCGCGGACGTCAAGGACGGCGGGTCGATCACCCTGCCGATCGACTCCGCTCCGGCCAACTGGCAGCTCGCCAACCTGGACTCCGGGACGGTGGACGACACCACGATCTCGCAGACCTACCTGCCGGGCTTCATCCAGTTCAAGGAGAACGGCGAGTGGGAGGCGAACAAGGACTACGCGACCTCGGTCGAGCTGACCAAGGACTCGCCCCAGACCGTCGAGATCAAGATCAACCCGAAGGCCGTGTGGTCTGACGGCACCCCGATCAGCGCGAAGGACGTCATCGCGAACTGGAAGGCGCTGAACGGCACGAACAAGGCGTTCGCGCCCCTCGCCACCAACGTGTGGGAGGACGTCGACTCGGTCAAGCAGGGCTCGGACGAGCGGGACGTCATCATGACGTTCTCGAAGACCAACGCCGACTGGGCGAGCGTCCTCGGCGCCATCTACCCGTACTGGGCTGTCGACACCCCCGACCACTTCAACACCGCCTGGGCCAAGGGCCCGTACGCCGCTGACGGCAAGACCTACGTCTCCGGTGGCCCGTACATCCTGAAGTCCTTCGACGCCAACGGCGGCGTCGTCACGTTCGAGAAGAACTCGAAGTGGTGGGGCGACGAGGGCAAGCTCGACACCATCGTCTTCAAGACGGTCTCGCGCGACGGCGTCGCGCAGGCCTACGGCAACAAGGAGCTCGACGCGTTCAACCTGAACGGCAGCGCCGACAACCTCAAGACGGCGAACTCGCGCTCCGACTCGAAGATCGAGCGCTCGCTCGGCACCACGCAGCGGCAGATCACGCTGAACGGCACCTCGGACGTCTTCAAGGACCAGGACGTGCGCCAGGCGTTCGCCCAGGCGATCAACCGCAAGGTCCTCGCCCAGGCGATCCTGTCGCCGGTGAAGAGCCCGGGCGACGTGCTCAACAACCTCGTCTACCTGCCCGGTCAGGAGGGGTACAAGGACGACGTGTCGAGCGTCTACGGCTACAGCACGGACAAGGCGAAGTCGAAGCTCGAGGACGCCGGCTGGAAGATCGGGTCGGACGGCTACGCGACCAAGGGCGGCAAGGAACTCGACGTCCGCTTCGTGATCCCGTCGGACAACCCGAACTCGGCGAACATCGCGCAGCTCGTGCAGCAGCAGACGAAGCTCGCCGGCTTCAAGGTGACCATCGACACCGTGCCGACCGACGACTTCTTCACGAAGTACATCACCACCGACGGCCGTGACTTCGACGCCACGTACTTCGCGTGGCAGGGCACGCCGTTCCCGATCTCGTCGCTCAAGTCGATCTACTACCCCGCCGACGCCGGCCAGAACTACACCGGTGTGACGGACGACTCGCTCGGCGCGGCATGGGACAAGGCGAACGCCGAGCTCGACCCCGACGCCCGCATCAAGGACGCGCAGGCGATCGACAAGAAGATCGTCGCCGTCGCCGGCACCATCCCGCTGTTCGCCGAGCCGTACGCCTGGGGTGTGCGCAAGGACCTCGTGAACTACGGGCCCGCGCAGTTCCAGCAGTCCTCGGTCAAGTGGCAGGACGTGGGCTACACCAAGTAGTCCCGCGGTCGCACGACCCACGACGACACCCTCGACGTCGCACGACGTCGGGGGTGTCGTTCTGCGTCGGCGGGCGAGTGGACGTCGGGCACGCTAGAGCCGGGCCGCCGCGAGTGACGCCGCGATCCCGAGGACGACGAACGCCAGGACCGTCCACCCGTGCACCCGGTGGGTGATCGGCGCCGCCGTCACGGTCGCGGGCGGCGGGCCGTCCTGCGGAGCCGAGGCGGGCACGAAGGTCAGCATCCGCGCGGCCGCAGCGTCGACGTCGAGGTGATCCGGGCCTCCCGGTCGGCCCTGCACCCGCGCGGTGAGCCGCGCGGTCGGGCGCGTCGCGATCCAGACGCGGCGGACGCCCTCGCTCGTGACGACCTCGATGCCGTACTTCGTCCGCACCTCGGTGACGCGCGACCACGTGTAGGTGCTGGTGCGGCGGACGTCCACGATCCGCAGGTGCTCGGGCGTCAGCTCGATGCGCGGACGCCAGAGCGCGGCCCATGCCACGAACGCGATGCAGATGCTCGGGACGGGGACGAGCCACGGGGTGCTGCCACCGAGCAGTGCCAGGGGGACGAGCGCCACCGCGACGACCCAGAGGACGACGGCGAGACGACGGAGACCCGGGGCGACGATGGTGGTGTGCACCGGACGAGGTTACGAGATGCCTCCCCGGAGACGCCCGGGGAGCGGGTGTGACACACCAGCGCGTATCTCCGGACGACCCGATTCCCCGGGGAGGCAGATCCTGCGTGGACCTCTCGTGCCGACAATGGTCGTCGCCCCCAGTTCGGGTGTCAATACCCCACCGCGACGGATTCCGGGATTGCCCACGCCGGGAACGGCGGGAGCCGCGGTATCGGGCTACGAGACGAGCAGTTCGATCTGTTCACGGATGGTCTCGGCCGTCGGGAACCGGAGACCGACCAGGCCGACGTGCCGCCACCGCACGACCCCGTCGGGACCGATCACGAACACCGACCGACGCAGTCCGATCCCCGGCGCACGCACGCCGTAGTCGCGGATCACCGAGCCGGCCGTGTCGCTCAGCAGGGGGAACGTGAGCGAGGAGCCGCGCGCGAAGGTCTCGTGCGAGTCGAGGGCCTGCGGGCTGACGCCCCACACCACGGCGCCGAGGTCGTCGAACTCGTCGAGTTCCGCCTGGTAGCTGCAGAGCTGCGCGGTGCAGACGGCCGTCGCGTCGCCGGGGTAGAAGGCGAGCACCACGGTCCGGCCGATCTCCGCCGACAGGTCGTACTCGTCGTCGGTGCGGACCCCGTCGCGGACGACCATGCCCTGCAGGGTGAACGTCGGCGCGGACTCGCCGACCTCGGGGATGCTCATGTGCTCACGCTACGAGAACAACCCGGGGAAGGCGTTCGCGACCCAGGGGTAACCGATGAACACCGCGGCGTCCAGCAGGCAGTGCGTGATGATCAGGGGCATCAGGCGGCCCCACTTCGTGTAGACCCAGCCGAACACGATGCCCATCACGGCGTTGCCGACGAACGCGCCGAAGCCCTGGTACAGGTGGTAGCTCCCGCGCAGCAGTGCCGTCGACAGGATCACCTGCCACCGACCCCACCCGAGGTCACCGAGCCGGGCGTAGAGGTACCCGATCACGATCACCTCCTCCTGCAGGCCGGAGCGGATCGCGGACAGCAGCAGGACCGGCACCGTCCACCAGTAGGAGTTCAGGGCAGCGGGGTCCACGTTCACCGTGATGCCGAGGGCGCGCCCGGCGAAGTACAGGGCGAGCCCCGGGATCCCGATGCAGAGCGCGATGAGCGCCGGACCACCGAGGTCGGGCTTCACCCGGAACCGGTCGATGCCGAGCCGGGACAGGTGCGGGCGGGACGTGCTCCACAGCAGGAAGCAGACGAGCGCGACCGGCGCCAGGTCCACCGCGATGCCGAGCAGCTGGCGGGCCAGGTCGACGTACTGCACCGTCGTCGACGACGTGTTGAGCGCCGTCGACTGCTCACCGAGCGGGGTCGTCTGCGACAGATCGTCGATGATCTGCAGGATCGAGTACAGCGCGCTGGCACCGAGCGACAGGAGCAGCACGATCGTGATCTCGACCCACGTTCGCCGTCGGCTCATGCGGAGTACTCCTGTCGGTTGCGAACTACCGGTAGACTGGCGTGTCGGGCGTTCTGCCCACGGGTGCGGTGCTGTCAAATCACTGGCCCGACACTCTCCCAGAAATTGAAGGATGTCCTGTATGGCGCTCGCCACCCGGTCCGACCTGCGCAACGTCGCCATCGTGGCACACGTCGACCACGGCAAGACCACCCTCGTCGACGCGATGCTCACGCAGACCAACTCGTTCGACGCCCACTTCGAGGGCGAAGACCGCATGATGGACTCGAACGACCTCGAGCGCGAGAAGGGCATCACGATCCTCGCGAAGAACACGTCGGTGCTCTACAACGGCAAGCACGCGACCGAGTTCGGCGCGGACGGCCCCATCACCATCAACGTGATCGACACCCCGGGTCACGCCGACTTCGGTGGAGAGGTCGAGCGAGGCCTCTCCATGGTCGACGGCGTCGTGCTGCTCGTCGACGCGTCCGAGGGCCCGCTGCCCCAGACGCGCTTCGTGCTCCGCAAGGCGCTCGCCGCCAAGCTCCCGGTGATCCTGCTCGTCAACAAGACGGACCGCCCCGACTCCCGCATCGACGAGGTCGTCTCCGAGTCGCAGGACCTGCTCCTCGGCCTGGCGTCCGACCTGTCGGACGAGGTCGACGACCTCGACCTCGACGCGATCCTCGACGTCCCCGTGGTCTACGCCTCGGGTCGTGCCGGTGCCGCGTCGCGCAACAAGCCGGCCGATGGCTCGCTGCCCGACAACGACGACCTCGAGCCGCTGTTCGAAGCGATCCTGCAGCACGTCCCCGCGCCGAAGTACGACGACCAGCACCCGCTGCAGGCCCACGTCACCAACCTCGACGCGTCGCCGTTCCTCGGTCGTCTCGCGCTGCTGCGCATCTTCCACGGCACGATGAAGAAGGGCCAGACGGTCGCGTGGGTCAAGCACGACGGCACCGTCGTGAACGCCCGCATCACCGAGCTCCTCATCACCAAGGCCCTCGAGCGCTACCCGGCCGAGTCGGCGGGCCCCGGTGACATCGTCGCCGTCGCCGGCTTCGACACGATCACCATCGGTGAGACGCTGACCGACCCCGAGGACGTCCGCCCGCTGCCGACCATCACGGTCGACGACCCGGCGATCTCGATGACGATCGGCACGAACACCAGCCCGCTCGTCGGCAAGGTCAAGGGCCACAAGCTGACCGCCCGCATGGTCAAGGAACGCCTCGACCGCGAGCTCATCGGCAACGTCTCGCTCAAGGTCCTCGACATCGGTCGCCCCGATGCCTGGGAGGTCCAGGGCCGTGGTGAGCTCGCGCTCGCCATCCTGGTCGAGCAGATGCGTCGTGAGGGCTTCGAGCTCACCGTCGGCAAGCCGCAGGTCGTCACGAAGCGTGACGAGAACGGCAAGCTGCAGGAGCCGTACGAGCACATGACGATCGACACGCCGGAGGAGTACCTCGGCGCGATCACGCAGCTCATGGCCGCTCGCAAGGGCCGCATGGAGAACATGACGAACCACGGCACCGGCTGGGTGCGCATGGAGTTCATCGTCCCGTCGCGCGGCCTGATCGGCTTCCGCACGTCGTTCCTGACCGAGACCCGCGGTACCGGCATCGCCAACGCGATCTCGCACGGCTACGACGAGTGGGCCGGCCCGATCCAGACCCGCATCAACGGCTCGATCGTGTCCGACCGTTCGGGTGTCGTCACGCCGTTCGCCATCACGAACCTGCAGGAGCGGATGACGTTCTTCGTCAACCCCACCGAGGAGGTCTACGAGGGCATGGTCATCGGCGAGAACTCGCGCGCCGACGACATGGACGTCAACATCACGAAGGAGAAGAAGCTCACGAACATGCGTTCGGCGAACGCCGACTCCTTCGAGTCGATGACGCCGTCGCGCCAGCTCTCCCTCGAGGAGTGCCTGGAGTTCGCGCGCGAGGACGAGTGCGTCGAGGTCACCCCGGCCGTCGTCCGCATCCGCAAGGTCGAGCTCGACGCGCAGGCCCGCCAGCGCTCGTACGCCCGCCTGAAGCGTCAGGACGCGTAAGCACGAAGCGACGCGTCGCGTCAGCAAGAGCACGACCTGAGGAGGTCGGGGGTTACGGTGGATGCCGTGACCCTCGACCTCCTCTCGCTGTACCAGGACCTGCACGCCCACCCCGAGCTCGGTTTCCAGGAGCACCGCACTGCGGGCATCGTGGCCGACCGGCTCGCCGAGTTCGGTGGCATCGAGGTGACCACCGGCGTCGGTGGCACCGGTGTCGTCGGCGTCCTGTCGAACGGCGAGGGCCCGGTCGTGTGGCTCCGCGCCGACATGGACGGCCTGCCGGTCCAGGAGCGCACGGGTCTGCCCTACGCCAGCCAGCACCGCGGCACCGACGAGGACGGCAACGACGTCCCGACGATGCACGCCTGCGGCCACGACATCCACGTCACCTGGCTGCTCGGCACGCTCGAGCGCCTCGTCGCCACCAGGGACCAGTGGAGCGGCACGGTGGTCGGCGTCTTCCAGCCGGCGGAGGAGGTCATCTCCGGCGCCCGCGCCATGGTCGAGGACGGCCTGGTCGACCGGTTCCCGAAGCCCGACGTCGTGCTCGGGCAGCACTCCGCTCCGGCCCCGGTCGGCATCGTCGCGATCGGCTCCGGCCCGGTGATGGCGTCCAGTGACCGGCTCACGGTGACCTTCAACGGTCGCGGTGCGCACGGCTCCGCGCCGCAGGCATCCCTCGACCCGGTCGTCACCGCGGCGTCCGCCGTCGTCCGGCTGCAGACCGTCGTCTCGCGCGAGGTCTCGCCGAGCGACGCCGGTGTCGTCACCGTCGGCAGCTTCCACGCCGGCACCCGCGCCAACATCATCCCCGACCAGGCCGTCATCGAGATCTCGACGCGTGCCCGCAACGAGGAGACCCGTGCACGGATCATCGCGTCGATCGAGCGGATCGTCCGTGCCGAGAGCGACGCCGGTGGCCTGCCCGAGCCGACGATCGTGCGGTCGCCCGGTGCCGAGGTGACCGTGAACGACGCGGAGTCCGCAGCCCGGGTGCTCGCGGCCGTCAGCGCCGCCGTGCCGGGTGCGCGCGAGCTGGAGATCGGGCTCGCGATGGCGTCGGAGGACGTCGGGCAGCTCGCGACGGCGGCGGGCGTCCCGCTCGTCTACTGGTTCACGGGGATCACCGACCCGGAGCTGTTCCGCCGTGGCGAGGACATCCCGAGCAACCACTCGCCGTTCTACGCGCCGCAGGCCGAGACCGCGATCCCGGTGGGCGTCGACGCCCTGGTGGCCGCGACGCGCGCCTACGTCGCCTGACGCTTCCTTCCCATTGCGCGGGCGGTGGGAAGCGGGAACGGGCGTACCTGGTCGGAACGAAGGACCAGGTACGCCCGATTCGGCCAGGTACGCGCGAGGCGGACGGGAGGCCCGGGGCGGCCCCGCCGCGCGGGTGACCGTCCCGGGGACAGGACGTTCACAGCCAACTCGCGCCGTGCCTCCCGGCTCACCCGTTACCGTCGGCGCATGCGTTCCCTCCGTACCCCGCTGATCGCCGCCGTCGCAGCCGGCATCGCCCTGGCCGGACTCACCGGCTGCTCGTCCGACTCCGTGAAGCAGGCGACGGACCTCGGGTCCTCGGTGGCCTCGACGGTCGCGGACGGCGTCGCGGGCATCGACGGCAAGGCGATCCAGGACGGCATGTCCTCCGTCGCGGGCGGCATCGACGGGGCGCTCGACACGGCGCTCAAGGGTGCCAACGTGACCTCCGACGGCAAGGTGCCCGACGGGTTCCCGTCATCCGACGTGCCGCTGGTGGACGGCACGGTGCTCGGCGGGGGAGCGGGACCGAACGGCTCCGGGTGGGTCGTGCAGGTGCGTGCCGGGTCGGTCGACGACTTCGCCTCCGCCGCGCAGCAGCTCGCCGACGCCGGCTACACCGAGTCGGCGAAGCGCGCCGACTCGTCGAGTGCGTTCGGGATGTTCCGCAGCGACGGGTACCGCGTCGTGCTCACGTTCTCGGACGGCGACGACGGCGTCACCGCGACCTACATCGTCACGGCCCGCTAGTCCCGTACCCTTGGGGGCGATGTCGAAGGCCTCCTTCACGCGCCCCGAGCGCGTCCTGTTCGTGCACGCCCACCCCGACGACGAGACCCTGTCGTCCGGTGGGACGATCGCGACCCTGCTCGAGCTCGGCGCCGAGGTCACCGTGTTGACGGCGACCCGCGGTGAGCGCGGCGAGATGCTCACCGAGCGGCTCGCCCCCCTGGCCGGCGATGCGCAGCGTGTCGCCGCGCACCGCGAGACCGAGATCGACGCGGCGCTCGCGGCCCTCGGCGGCCCGGCGCACCTGTGGCTCGGCGGGCGCGGTGCGCGACCCACCGACCTGCCGGAACGCCGGTACGTCGACTCCGGCATGCAGTGGGGGCCCGACGGCCGGGCGACCGCCGCCGACGACGCCCCCGTCGACTCGCTGACCGCCGCCGACCTGGCGGAGGTCGTCGACGACGTCCGTGCCGCGATCCGTTCCACCGGTGCGGACGCGGTCGTGAGCTACGCCGACGACGGCGGGTACGGACACCCCGACCACGTGCGCGTGCACCACGCCGCCCGGTACGCGGCCCGGGCGGAAGAGGTCGCGTTCTCGATGATCGTCGCCCCGGACGACGCAGAGGCCGACGTCACCGTCGACGTCCTGCCGGTGCGGGCGAAGGTGCGTGCCGCGGTCGAGCAGTACCGCTCGCAGGTCACCGTCGACCCGGTCGACCCCGCCGCCCCGACCGCGCTGTCGTGGGTGATGCCGCACGGCGTCCGCGAGCACGCCCCCGCGGTCGAGGCCTTCCGGCACGACGCCGCCCCGCAGCCCCCGGCGCCGCAGACCTACGCCGAGATGTCCGGCCAGGGCAAGGTCGCCGCGGTCGCCGTCGCGCTCGTGCTCGGGCTCGTCACCGGCGGTCTCGGCACCGTGACGCACCAGCAGACCATCGGCGCCGCCGCGTTCCCGATCGGCATGGTGATCACCACGCTGCTCGTGGTCGGGCTGACCGTGGGCATCCGATTGCTCTACCGGTCGCGGGCGATGGTCGCCGCGATCGGCATCGGCATCCTCGTCGCCACGCAGGTGCTCGTCTCCGTCGGTGGCCAGGGCTCCCCGCTCGTGCTGGCGAACGCGGCCGGGTACGTGTGGACGTTCGCCCCCGCCGTCATCGCCGCCCTGGTGCTCGCGTGGCCGGACCTGTCGGGGCTGCGGTCCCGGACGGCCCCGGGCCGCGAGTAGACTCGAACCCGCTCGTCGAAGGGAGCACCCGAACCGTGACCTACGTGATCGCCCAGCCCTGTGTCGACGTCAAGGACCGTGCCTGCATCGACGAATGCCCCGTCGACTGCATCTACGAGGGCGACCGCTCGCTGTACATCCACCCCGACGAGTGCGTCGACTGCGGTGCGTGCGAGCCGGTGTGCCCGGTCGAGGCCATCTACTACGAGGACGACCTGCCCGACGAGTGGGCCGACTACTACAAGGCCAACGTCGAGTTCTTCCAGGAAGTCGGCTCGCCCGGTGGCGCTGCGAAGGTCGGCGTGATCCACAAGGACCACCCGGTCGTCATGGCCGAACCGCCCCGCGGCTGAGCCGGACACGCACGTGGCGCTCGACCTGCCCGACTTCCCCTGGGACCACCTCGTCCCGTTCAAGCAACGTGCGGCGGAGTACGAGGGCGGCATCGTCGACCTGAGCGTCGGTTCGCCCGTCGACCCCACCCCCGAGGTCGTCCGACGCGCCCTCGCCGACGCCACCGACGCGCACGCCTACCCGATGGTGGCCGGTACCCCGGCTCTGCGGCAGGCCATCGCCGACTGGTACGGCCGACGGCACGGGGTGCAGCTGACCGAGGCGCACACCCTGCCGACGATCGGGTCGAAGGAGTTCATCGCCGGCCTGGCGCTCTGGCTCGGCATCGGCGCCGGCGACACCGTGGTGTTCCCGGCCGCTGCGTACCCCACCTACGAGCTCGGCGCGGCCCTGGTCGGCGCGGACGCCTTCGCCTCGGACGACCCGGCAGCGTGGCCGACGACGACGAAGCTGGTGTGGCTGAACTCGCCCGGCAACCCCGACGGCCGCGTGCTCTCGATCGACGACCTGCGCGTCGCGGTCGCCCGTGCCCGAGAACTCGGCGCCGTCATCGTCGGTGACGAGTGCTACGCCGAGCTCGGCTGGGACCCGGAGTACGCGACCACCCCGACCCCCACGATCCTCGACCCCCGCGTCGTCGGCGACTCGGTGGACGGTGTGCTCAGCGTGTACTCGCTGTCGAAGCAGTCGAACCTGGCCGGGTACCGCGCGGCGTTCGTCGCCGGTGACGCCCGGATCCTCGCCGACGTCCTCGCGGTCCGGAAGCACGCGGGGCTCATGCCGCCGCTGCCGGTGCAGGAAGCGATGATCGTCGCACTCGCGGACCAGACCCACGTGCAGCAGCAGAAGGCCCGCTACCGGGCACGCCGGAACATGCTCCGACGGGCACTCGAGGACGCCGGCTTCCGCGTCGACCACAGCGAGGCCGGCCTGTACCTCTGGGCGACCCGTGGTGAGCCCGCGCTCGACACGGTGTCGTGGTTGGCCGACCGCGGGATCCTCGTCGCACCGGGCACGTTCTACGGCACGGCGGGCGGGGAGCACGTCCGGGTGGCCCTCACCGCGACCGACGAACGCATCGCCGCGGCGGCCCAGCGGCTGGCCAGCAGCCGTCGGCTCTGCACCGCGTAGCCCGCAGCGCAATCGGGGGTTCCCACCAAGTCGTGACCTCCGAGGTGTGCACGAGCGACAGACGCCGCGATTAGGCTGTCATCGTGACTGACACTGCCAACGACGCTCAGAAGACGGCCACACCGCCCACGACGCCCGTGCCCGTGAGTCCCGCCGCCGAACAGACGGGCGAGACCGCGACGCTGACGTACCCGGGCGGCAGCGCGGAGTTCCCGATCCTGCCGAGCGTCGACGGCGCGTCGACCATGGACATCTCGACGTTCAAGAAGCAGACCGGGATGAACACGCTCGACTACGGGTTCGTGAACACCGGCTCGACCAAGAGCGCGATCACCTACATCGACGGCGACGAGGGCATCCTGCGGTACCGCGGGTACCCGATCGACCAGGTCGCGTCGAACTGCACCTTCCTCGAGGTCGCGTGGCTCCTGATCTACGGCGAGCTGCCCGACGAGTCCGAACTCGCCGACTTCGACGCCCGCATCCGTCGGCACACCCTGCTGCACGAGGACCTCCGGCGCCTGTTCGACGCGCTCCCGCACTCCGCGCACCCGATGTCCGTGCTGTCCAGTGCCGTCAGCGCCCTGTCCACGTACTACGAGGACGACATGGACGTCGACGACCCGGAGAAGGTCGAGCTGCAGACCGTGCGGCTGCTCGCCAAGCTGCCGGTGATCGCCGCGTACGCGCACAAGAAGTCCATCGGGCAGGCGTTCCTGTACCCGGACAACGGGCTGTCGTTCGTCGACAACTTCCTGCGCCTGAACTTCGGCACCATGGCCGAGACGTACCAGCCGAACCCGGTGCTGTCGAAGGCCCTCGACCGGCTCCTCATCCTGCACGAGGACCACGAGCAGAACGCCTCCACCGCGACGGTCCGCCTGGTCGGCTCGACGAAGGCGAACATGTTCGCCTCGATCTCGGCCGGCATCAACGCCCTGTACGGGCCGCTGCACGGCGGCGCGAACGAGGCCGTGCTCGAGATGCTGCAGCAGATCAAGGACTCCGGCGAGCCCGTGCAGCGCTTCGTCGAGCGGGTGAAGAACAAGGAGCGCGGCGTGAAGCTCATGGGCTTCGGACACCGCGTCTACAAGAACTACGACCCCCGCGCGAAGCTCGTCAAGGAGTCGGCGGACGAGGTCCTCGAGTCCCTCGGCGTACAGGACGACCTGCTCGACATCGCGAAGGAGCTCGAGCAGATCGCGCTGAGCGACCAGTACTTCATCGACCGCAAGCTCTACCCGAACGTCGACTTCTACACGGGCATCATCTACAAGGCGATGGGCTTCCCGCCACGCATGTTCACGGTGCTGTTCGCGATCGGCCGCCTGCCCGGCTGGATCGCGCAGTGGCGCGAGCTGAACAACGACCCGCTCAACAAGATCGGCCGCCCGCAGCAGCTCTACGTGGGTGCCCCGAAGCGGGATCTCCCCGCGCGCTGACGGAAGCGCTGACGCACGCCCCCGGGGGTGTCCGGCCTACGCGTGGAGCGCGGTGTTGAGCTGGATGCCCTCGCCCTTGCGCTGCAGCGCCTCGACCGCGCCGGACAGGCTGTTGCGCCGGAACAGGACGTTCGGGGTGCCGGACAGCTCGGCGGCCTTGACGGTCTTCGGCGTGCCGTCCGGGTTCGCTGCGGCGCCGACCAGGACGACCTTCGTGCCGGCCGTGACGTACAGGCCGGCCTCGATGACGGAGTCGTCGCCGAGGGAGATGCCGAGACCCGCGTTCGCCCCGAGCAGCGCGCGCTCGCCCAGGGAGACCCGGTGCGTGCCGCCGCCGGAGAGCGTGCCCATGATGGACGCGCCACCGCCGATGTCGGTGCCGTTGCCGACGATGACGCCCTGCGAGACGCGGCCCTCGATCATGGCGTCGCCGAGGGTGCCGGCGTTGAAGTTCACGAAGCCCTCGTGCATGACGGTCGTGCCCGGCGCCAGGTGCGCACCGAGACGGACGCGGTTGGCGTCACCGATGCGGACGCGGTCCGGCACGACGTAGTCGACCAGCCGCGGGAACTTGTCGATCGCGTGCACGGCGATGCCCGCCCGCTGCAGCGACGGGCGCAGGCGGGTCAGGGACTCCGGGTGGACCGGCCCCGCGTTCGTCCACGCGACGATCGGCAGGTACCCGAAGACACCGTCGAGGTTGATGGTGTTCGGCCGGACGTGCAGGTGGCTCAGCAGGTGCAGGCGCAGGTACGCGTCCTCGGTGCTGGTCGGGGCGGCGTCGATGGTGACCTCGGTGGTGACGGCCTCGATCCGGACCTCGCGGCGGGGGTCGTCGCCGACGTGCGCCTGCAGTTCTGCAGGGAACACCGCGTCGGTGGGCAGCGGGCCGAGGTGGGTCTCCGGGTACCAGGTGTCGAGCGTCGTGCCGTCGGCGGCGATCGTCGCGAGGCCGTGGCCCCAGGCGTGCGTCGGGCGATCGGCGGTGGCGGTCGGGTCGGTGGCAGCGGTCGTGTCGGTCACCGCACCAGGGTACCGACGCACTGGACGGGAGCACCGGACCGACCGGACGGACGCTGCGGAACCGCACCGTGCCTCCCGGCCGCCGTGCCGTGGGCCAGCGCGACGGGGGCGACGGCAGATAAGGTGACCGCATGCCGGAGCAGCTCGACCTCACCGCCTCGTCCATCGACATCACCCGTGCCAT
Source organism: Curtobacterium sp. RIT-PI-V (assembly GCF_025642935.1). Classification (NCBI taxonomy): domain Bacteria; kingdom Bacillati; phylum Actinomycetota; class Actinomycetes; order Micrococcales; family Microbacteriaceae; genus Curtobacterium; species Curtobacterium sp. RIT-PI-V. The sequence goes on along the minus strand of NZ_JANZKM010000002.1, from coordinate 84,680 downwards.
CTGCGACATCGAATCGGTGTCGGGGAACGAGCAGGCCCTCGCCGACGCGATCGAGGCGGTGCTCGCACCGCTGCCGCACCTCGAGGTGATCCGCGACGGCGACGCGATCGTCGCCCGCACGAACCTCGGCCGCGACCGTCGTGTCGTCATCGCCGGGCACATCGACACCGTGCCGCTCAACGACAACCTGCCGACCGAGTTCCGCACCACCGAGGACGGCACCGAGATCCTGTGGGGTCGCGGCACGGTCGACATGAAGGCGGGCTGTGCAGTGCAGCTCAAGCTCGCGTACGACCTGGTCGAACCCTCGGTCGACGTCACGTGGGTCTGGTACGACCACGAAGAGGTCAGCGACCTGCTGAACGGCCTCGGCCGTCTCGCCCGGACCCGGCCGGAACTGCTGGCCGCCGACTTCGCCATCCTGGGGGAACCGTCCGGCGCGCAGATCGAGGGTGGCTGCAACGGCAACCTCCGCGCCGAGATCCGCACGTTCGGCAAGCGCTCGCACAGCGCCCGCAGCTGGATCGGCGACAACGCGATCCACAAGACGGCACCGATCCTCGCCACGCTGGCCGCCTACGAGCCCCGCACCGTCACGGTCGACGGGCTCGAGTACCGCGAGGGCCTCAACGCCGTCGGGATCAGCGGCGGCATCGCGGGCAACATCATCCCGGACGAGGCGATGGTGCACGTGAACTACCGCTTCGCGCCGTCGCGTTCGGCAGACGAGGCCGTGGCCCACATCCGCGAGCTCTTCGACGGCTACGACGTGACCATCGTCGACCTCGCCGCCGGTGCCCGCCCCGGCCTTGACGCCCCACTCGCGCAGGACTTCGTGTCGGCGGTCGGTGGCCCGGAGCCCCGCCCCAAGTACGGCTGGACCGACGTCGCGCGCTTCTCGGCGCTCGGTGTGCCGGCGGTCAACTACGGCCCGGGTGAACCCGTCTTCGCCCACCACGACGACGAGCAGGTCCCGGTCGCGCAGATCACCGCGGTCGAGGCCGGCCTCCGTCGGTGGCTGACGGCCTGACGACGGCCGGGGCCACCCGGCCGACCCCTGCACGCACCCGCTGGCGCGCCCGATACCGGGTGGTGCCGTGGTGGGTCCGCATCACGGTCGTCTACGTGCTCGCCCGGTTCGTCACCGGACTGATGATGCAGGCCTTCGCGAGCGTGCAGGCGGCGAACTCGTTCACCGTCCAGCACCCGGCGTACCTGTCGTTCGCGTCCATCTGGGACGGCGCGTGGTACCGCGTGATCGCAACCGGTGGCTACCCGTCGACCCTGCCCGTCGACGCCGCAGGGCACGTGACCGAGAACGCGTGGGCCTTCATGCCCGCGTACCCGTTCCTGGTGCGCGGTCTCATGCTGCTCACCGGCGCGTCGTTCGAGCTCGTCGCGGTGACGGTCTCGCTGCTCGCCGGGCTCGGCGCTGCGCTCGTGTTCCGGCGCCTGATGGGGCGCTTCCTCGACCCCGCGCGGGCGACCTTCGCCACGGTGCTGTTCTGCGTCGCGCCCGTGTCGGCGATGTTCCAGGTGGCGTACGCCGAGTCGATGGGCCTGTTCCTGCTGCTGGTCGCGCTGCTGCTCATGGTCGACCGGCGGTGGTGGACGATGCTGCCCGTCGTGCTGCTGCTCGGCATGACCCGGCCGACCGGGCTCGCGTTCGCGCTGCTCGTCGTGCTGTTCGTCGGCGCGTGGGCGATCCGGCCCGCGTGGGTGCGGTCGTCGGAGCCGCTCACCCTGCGCCGGCTCGTGCCGCCCGCCGTGGTCGCGGTCGTGTCCGGACTGGTCGGCCTGGCGTGGCCGGCGATCGCCTGGGCCGTCACCGGGGTGCCCAAGGCCTACACCGACACCGAGCTCGCCTGGCGGTCGTCCTACGTCGGGTGGCAGGAGCTCGTGCCGTTCGCGCCGTGGATCCAGGGCTTCGGGTGGTGGTTCCACCAGCCGGCCGGCGGGATCCTGCTGGCCGTCGTGGTCGTCGGCTTCGCGGCGTTCGTCTGCATGCCCGCGGCACGACGGATCGGGATCGAGCTGCGGCTCTGGGGCATCGCCTACGTCGTGTACCTGCTCGCCGTGTTCTTCCCGCAGTCGAGCACCTGGCGGATCCTGGTGCCGATCGCGCCGCTGCTCGGCATCGTGGCGCTGCCGCGGTCCCGCGTCTACCGGGTGGCCGTCGTGGTGGCGTTCGTCGGGCTGCAGTGGGTCTGGCTGTACTACTGCTGGTGGATCGACGGCTACGACTGGACCCCGCCGTGATCGGCACGGCGCTCACGCGCCTGCGCGCGGGCCAGGAGCCGTGCGGCGGGACCGCTCCGCTCGCGCTTCGGCACCGTCGCTGACATCGGCTCCGGGTCACCCGGCCGCCAGTTCGCCGCCGCCACGACCATCGCGTTGACGGTGGCGATGAACGGCACCGCGAAGAACGCACCGACGACGCCCGCGATCGTCGTGCCCGCGGTCACCCCGAGGACGACTCCGAGCGGGTGCACCTTCACCGCTGTCCCGGTCAGGAACGGGTGCAGGACGTGGCTCTCGAGCTGCTGCACGACCACCACGATGCCGAGCATCACGAGCGCCGGCACCCAGCCGTTGAAGACCAGGGCGATGAGCACCGCGACCGCACCGGCGACGATCGCCCCGACGACGGGGACGAAGGCGCCGAAGAACACGATGACGCCGATCGGGATCGCCAGCGGGATCTGCAGGGCGAGCGCGCCGATGGTCACACCGAGTGCATCGGTGACGGCGACCACCAGCTGGACGCGGATGAAGCTCGTCAGGGTCTTCCAGCCGGCGTGCCCGGCGACGTCGATGCGAGCACGTGCCCGGCGCGGGAAGAGCCGGACGACCCATCCCCAGATGCGCGGGCCGTCGATGAGCACGAACAGCGTCGTGAACACGATGATGAACAGGCCCTCGAGCACGTGCACGGCGCCGGTGCCGGCGGCCTGGAACCCGGACAGGATCGTCGCGGCGTGCGCCTGCAGGTAGTCGAAGCCGTTCGACACCCATCCGTCGACGTCCTTCGCCGTGATCCCGAACGGCTCGCTGTCGAGCAGGGTCCGCAGGGACTGCACGCTGTGGTGGAGTCGGCGTTCGAGCGACGGCAGGTCGGACCGCACCTGCTCGGTGACGAGCAGCGCCAGCCCACCGAGCGCCAGGACCAGCGCCACCAGGCTCGACAGCACTGCCGTCCACTTCGGCCACCGGTGCCGCTGCAGGAACGACGACATCGGCATGAGCAGTGCGCAGACCAGCAGCGCGATGAGGAACGGCACCACGATGTCCTGCAGCAGCACGACCAGGGCCACCAGGACGGCGAGACCCGCGCCCACGACGAGGATGCGCCAGGTGAACGCCGCGCCGATCCGCAGGCCGGCGGGTACCGCGTCGTCGGACCGACCGGTCCGCTCGGATCGTCCGCTGGGGGACTGACGGCGCATGGAGCGGATGTTCGGCATCCGCCAAGGTTACGAACGGAACCCGCGAAGAACCGCCGATCCGACACCCCCAACCTGGGCGGTTTCGCAGTTGCCCCATCAATACGAGATAATGAGCGGGCATGTACTGCACGAAAGGGGACATCTGATGGCAGCCATGAAGCCGAGGACCGGTGACGGGCCGATGGAGGCTGTTAAGGAGGGTCGACTCATCATCGTGCGGGTTCCGCTCGAAGGAGGAGGCCGCCTGGTCGTCTCGGTCAACGATGCCGAGGCCAAGGAACTCCATGACGCACTCGCTGAGGTCGTCTCGGCCTAGTAGTCGAAAGCACCAGAACGACGGGCCCGGAGCGTGTACGCGCCGGGCCCGTCGTCTGCGTCCGGGGAGCCGCGCCGTCGGCGTAGGCGCCCGTCGCGTTGTCGGTCGGGTCCGGCAGGATGGGCTCGTGCCGAGGACCCACATGCCGATCCGCCGCGTCGAGGAGTACCGCGACCCTGACCCGATGCCACGCGACGTGTGGCCTGCGACGCTGCCCCCGGTGCGGCAGCTGCTCGACGAGGGACTGGACCTCGACCCGGTGACGGTGTTCGTCGGCGACAACGGTGTCGGCAAGTCCACCCTGATCGAGGCGATCGCGCTCCGGTTCGGCATGTCACCCGAGGGTGGCTCCACCCTGGCGAACCACTCGACGCGTCCGTCCGAGTCGTCGCTGTGGGAGCACATCGTCCTCCGCCGCGACTTCGGTGCGCCCCGCGGTGGGTTCTTCCTGCGCGCCGAGACCATGCACGGCTTCTTCACCTACCTCGAGGACCACCCCAACCGCTCCCGCCCCGAGCCGGTGTTCCACGAGCGCAGCCACGGTGAGTCGTTCCTCGACTTCGTGATCGACCGCGCGCAGTGGCCGGGGCTCTGGATCCTCGACGAACCCGAGTCGGCGCTGTCCTTCTCCGGGTGTCTGACGCTCATCGCGCTCCTGCGGTCGATCGTCGACAGCGGGGTCGGGCAGGTCGTGCTCTCGACGCACTCACCGGTCCTGGCGGCGTTCCCCGGCGCGACGATCCACGAGGTCGGCGAGTGGGGGTTCCGACGAACCGTGTGGGAGGACCTCGACCTGGTGCGCAACCAGCGGTCGTTCCTCGAGTCCCCGGAGCGGTACCTGCGGCACCTCGAGTGACCGACAGGGGACGCCGCTACGCGGTGACCTTCGTCAGCTGCAGCAGCCCGTCGCCGGCCGGCGAGAGCGCACTGCGCACCGCACCCGACGTCGACACCTCGGTCAGCAGCAGCCGGAAGTCGGTCGTCGCCCGGTCGCGCTTGACCGGGTCGGCGACACGTCCGCGCCACAGGGCGTGCGGCACCAGGACGGTGCCGCCGAGGCGCGCGAGCCGCAGCCCGTGCTCGACGTACTCGATGACGTGCTCAGGGTCGGCGTCCACCAGGACGACGTCGTACGACGCTTCGTTCATCCGGGGGAGCACCTGGTTCGCGCGGCCCGGGATGAGCCGGATCCGAGCGGGGGCGGTGCCGGCGCTGATGTAGGCGTCGCGGGCGAACTGCTGGTGGTCGACCTCGACGTCGATCGTGGTCAGGGTCGCGTCCGGCGCGCCGCCGAGCAGGTACAGCCCGGAGACTCCCAGGCCCGTCCCGATCTCGATGATGCTCGTGGCTCGGGAGGCTGCGGCGATCACGCCGATCTGCGCGCCGATCGCGGGCGAGATCGCCTCGACACCGAGTTCCAGGGAGTGCTCACGAGCGCGGGCGATCACCTCGGACTCCGAGACGATGTCCTCGGCGAACTTCCAGTTCGACTCTTTCTCTGACACGCACACTCCGTTCGGTTGACAACTCTAGGGGTGCATCGGAGCCGTACGGGTTAGGCTCGCTCACGTGAACATCCCGCTCGACAAGATCCTGATCATCGGGATCATTGCCGTGCTCTTGCTCGGGCCGCAGCGTCTGCCGATGTACGCCCAGAAGTTGGCCGAGTTCGTGAAGGCCGTCCGCCGGTTCGCCGACACCGCGAAGGAGCGGATGCGCGACGAGATGGGCCCCGAGTTCGATGACATCGAGTGGCAGAAGCTCGACCCGCGGCAGTACGACCCCCGCCGGATCATCCGCGATGCACTCCTCGACTCCGGCAGCGCCAGCAGCGCCGCCGCGGTCCAGACCGCGCAGGTGACTGCGTCCAGGGTGCGCGCGACGGCTCCCGTCGTGCCGCTGGCCGCGGGAGAAGCGCCACCCTTCGACGCGGAAGCGACCTGACGCCCGTCACGTGACCACGAGACGGACGGGAGGCCCGGTGCCAGCTGGCACCGGGCCTCCCGTGTTCGGTGTGGTGACGACTACTTCAGGTCGGCGAGGAAGCGATCCGTCCAGGCGAGTGCCGGTGCGCTCGGGACGGAACTGCAGGTGGACGACGCCGTGGTCGAGGCGCAGGGCGTGTCCCGGTCGAGCGACCAGTAGTGGATCCCGGCGAGGCCGTTCGCCTTCGCGTAGGCGGACAGGGTGTCGACGTCGGCGAGGGTGAAGACCTCGTCGGTGGTGTCGTTGACGCCGATCATCGGGGTGACCTCGATCTTCGACGACGCGATGCCGTACGTGTGCTGCAGGTTCGTGACGGCCTGGATCGAGGACTTGCCCATCTGGCAGGTGGAGCCGGAGAGCACGCAGTTCGCGGCGGTCGCGCGACCGAAGTCCATCGTCATCAGGTTGATCGTGTAGTTCGTCAGGGTCGACGCCTTGATCGCCTTCACGGTGGCGTCGCCGGTGCCGTTCAGCCCGCCGTACGAGCCGTCGCTGGCGGCCAGGGTCGCGAGCGTGAACGAGAAGCGCATGCCCGGGTACTTCGCCTGGGCGAGGGCTGCGGCGCTGACCAGGTTCTGCACGTCCGCGGCGGACTGGCCGCTCTCGATGTCGAAGTCCACGCCGATCATGTGCGGGGTCGCGTACCGGGCGATGAAGCTCTGCAGTGCGGCGCCCGAGCACTTGAACGAACCGGCGGCTCCACCGGTGCTGACGATGTAGTTCACCCCGGCGGCATCGAGCTTCGGGATGTTGGCGTTCGCGAAGGCATCCGCCGCGACGCCGCCCCAGTTCTCGCTGCCGCACGTGCCGGTCGCGAAGGCGAGGGTGATGGCCTTGAGGCCGGGCTCGCGGGTGGACACCAGGCTGTTGCTCGCCCCGACCACCGGGATGCGGGTGCCGGTGACCGCGGTGTTCATGACGTTCGTGTTCCAGTCGAGGTTCACGGTGATGTCCTTGTACGGGCTGAACACCAGTCCGCTGGCCGTGCCGCCGCTCCCGCCCGTCCCGGGGGTCGTCGTCCCCCCACCGGGAGGAGTGGTGCCGCCGCCCGTGCCGGAGCAGGCACCGGTCGACGTCCACGGCTGGCCGCTGCCCGTCGCCCCGGAGTGCGTCGCCGGGTCGTCGCCCTGCGTCCACCAGTTCGCGGTGTAGTTCGATCCGTTCTCGCTGACGGTGGCACCGCCGGAGTACGCGGTGCCGGCGGTCCACGCGGTCGCGCACGACGGTGTCGCGGCGATGGCCGGTGCTGCGGCGAGTGATCCCCCGGCGATCACTGCGGCGACGGTGGCCACGAGGCCGATCCGTACTCGGGTGTTCTGGTTCACACGGTTCTCCTGTCCTCGGCCGGACGGCGTCGTCCGGCGGGTGGAGCCCAGGCGGTCACATTCCGCAAGGGCATTGTGCAATGCCCTTGCATAATGCTCCGGGGTGGAACGACCTGTCCATGAACGAACGTACAGCTGTGCGCCGAACGGACGGCAGGACGCCCGTCGTCAGTCGCGGGTGGCGACGACCGTGTACGTCAGGGGGACCCGGTCGCGGTCGGCGTCGGGCCACGCCCACGAGCCGTCACCGGTGTCCTCCATGCGAGGACTGAAGCGCCAGGGCAGGGTGCGCCCCTCGTCCAGGCGGCGGAGTCGGAGTCCGGCGTCGAGCAGGGCGTTCACGATCTCGGACAGCGGGTGCGGCCACTCGAACGTGCGGGTGTTCGCCACGGTGCCGTCGCCCGCGTAGGTTCCGGCGTCGTCCCACTGCTGCGCGGTGCCGTCCGGGAAGTACCGGTACCGGGTGACGAGTTCGTCGGCGGTCTCGTCGAGGGCGTAGAGCGCGGGGTGGCCGTCGCGGATGAAGAACACCCCGCCCGGGCGCAGCAGGCCGGCGACCTGCGCTGCCCAGCGGTCCAGGTCGGGGAGCCAGCAGATCGTGCCGATGCTCGTGTAGACGACGTCGAAGTCGCCGGTGACCGCAGCGCGCGCATCGAGCACGTCGGTCTCCACCCAGGTGACGTCGAGTCCGAGCCGCGTCGCGAGGCCGGCGGCGGAGGCGAGCGCCGCGGGGGAGAAGTCGACACCGGTCAGTCGGGCGCCCTCTCGGGCGAGCGACACGGTGTCGGTGCCGATGTGGCACTGCAGGTGGCAGACGTCGAGGCCGGCGAGCGTGCCGTTCAGCAGCCACGGTGTCAACACCGGCAGGTCGTCGCGCACGACGTCGGAGCGGTGCGCCGGGTCGGACAGTTCGTCGACGGCGTAGGCGCCCTCGTGGATGGGGACCCGGTCGTCCCAGTTCGCCCGGTTCGTGTCGCGGGCGCGGTCCCAGTCGACGCTGACGTGATCCATGCTCATGCTGACGAGCCTAGGACAGCGACAGACCCAGCTTCCGTCCGGCCAGTCCGCGCCCCATCGTCGTGATGCCGTCAGCGATCGCGGCGAGTGCGACGGCTGCGGGGTCCTCCGGCGCGCCGAGCACGACCGGCAGGCCGGTGTCCCCGCCCTCGCGGAGCGGCACGGACAGCGGCACGCTGCCGAGCACCGGCACGGCGGCGTCCTGCCCGCGGGACAGCCGTGCGGCGGTCTCGGCGCCACCGCCCTCGCCGAACAGGTGCAGGACCGAGCCGTCGGGCTGCACGAGCCCGGCCATGTTCTCGATGACCCCGATCACCCGCTGGCCGGTCTGCCGTGCGACGATCCCGCTGCGCTCGGCGACGTCGGCCGCAGCGGCCTGGGGGGTGGTGACGACCAAGACCTCGGCGTGCGGGAGGAGCTGGCCGACCGAGATCGCGACGTCACCGGTACCGGGCGGCAGGTCGAGCAGGAGCACGTCCAGGTCGCCGAAGAACACGTCGGTCAGGAACTGGTTCACGGTGCGGTGCAGCATCGGGCCGCGCCAGGACACCGCGGTGGAGGCGTCGTCGACGAACATGCCGATCGACACGACCTTCACGTCGTGGGCGACGGGCGGCAGGATCATGCTGTCCACCCGGGTCGGACGCGGCGCGACGCCGTGCTCGTCGGTCAGGCCCATCAGTCCGGGGATGCTGAAGCCGTGGACGTCCACGTCGACGATCCCGACCCGCAGGCCGCGGCGGGCGAGCGCGACGGCGAGGTTGGCGGTGACCGTCGACTTGCCGACACCGCCCTTGCCGCTCGTGACGGCGATCACCCGGGTGAGCGAGTCCGCCGTGAACTGGACGCCGTTCGGCCGGCCGGCCCGCAGCCGTTCGGTCAGCGCGGCACGCGTCGCGGGGGCCATCACCGACACGTCGACGTCGACCGACGACACCCCGTCCACGGAACCGGCGGCGACGCGCACGTCGCGCTCGATGGTGTCGGCGGCGGGGCACCCCACGATCGTGAGCTGCAGGTCGACGCGCACCGCGCCTCCTTGCTGCACGTCGACACCACGGATCATGTCGAGCTCCGTGACGGGCCGACGGATCTCGGGGTCGATCACGCGGCCGAGCGCAGCGAGGACCGCCGTGCCCAGCTGCTCGTCGGCGGGGGCCGCGTCAGCCACGGGTGGAGCTGCCGGGCTCGTTCGCGTAGCCGGCGTCGTCGGCATCGCGCCGGTCGAGTTCCTCGAGCAGGGACCGCAGCTCGGCACGGATGAAGTCCTTGGACGCCATGTCGCGCATCGCCAGCCGGAGCGCGACGACCTCGCGCGCCAGGTACTCGGTGTCCGCCAGGTTGCGCTCCGCACGCTGCCGGTCCTGCTCGAACTGCACGCGGTCGCGGTCGTCCTGCCGGTTCTGCGCGAGCAGGATGAGCGGGGCGGCGTACGAGGCCTGCAGCGACAGCACCAGGGTCAGCGCGGTGAAGCCGATCGCGGCGGAGTCGAACTGCCACGGCTTCGGCGCGAGGGTGTTGTACCCCATCCAGACCACGCAGAACAGGGTGAGGCCGATGAGGAACCACGGCGTGCCCATGCCCCGCGCGATGCCCTCGGTCGCGCGACCGAACGTGTCACCGCGTCCGCCGCGGCGGCGGGTCGGGAGCACGCGCGTGCGCATGCCCTTGGGGGAGTCGAGGCGGACGTCGGAGCGCTCGCGATCACGACGGTTCTCATCCGTTCGGGCCACGGGTGGTCCTCCTTCCCGTCGTCACGGGTGTCTTGCGCGGGCGTTGGCGTGGAAGCGGTGAGGGTTCCCCCTCGCCCTGACTTCGCCAGTCGTCCGGCAGGACGTGGTCGAGGACATCGTCGATCGTCACCACCCCGACGAGGCGGTGGGCGTCGTCGACCACGGGGACGGACAGCAGGTTGTAGGTCGCCATCACGCGGGTGACCTCGGCGGCGCTCGCGTCGACCCGGACCGGTTCGGTCTGCTGGTCGATGAGCGTGCCGAGCCGTTCGTTCGGCGGGTAGCGGAGCATGCGCTGGAAGTGCACCAGCCCCAGGAACCGACCGGTCGGCGGCTCGTACGGCGGCAGCGTGACGCACACCGCGGCGCCGAGCACCGGCGCGAGGTCGTGGCGGCGGACGAGTGCGAGCCCCTCGGCGACGGTCGCGTCGGCGGAGACGATGACGGGCTCGGTGGTCATCAGACCACCGGCGGTGTCCGGCTCGTACTCCAGGAGCATGCGGACGTCCTGCGCCTCCTCCGGCTCCATGAGCTGCAGGAGCGCCTCGCTCCGTTCGTCGGAGAACTGCGCGAGGACGTCGGCGGCGTCGTCCGGCTGCATCTGGTCGAGCACGTCGGCCGCACGGGAGTCCTCGAGCCGCGACAGGATCTCGACGCGCTCCTGGTCGGGCATCTCCTCGAGCACGTCGGCCAGTCGGTCGTCGGGGAGCTCTTCGGCGACCTCGAACCGGCGTTCCTCCGGCAGGTCGAGCAGCGTGCTCGCCAGGTCGGCGGGTACCAGGTCGGAGTACGCGGCGATGACGTGCTCGGCGGACTGGGCCTCGCCGGGGAGCTCGTCCTCGGTGACCTCGTTCCACGTCGCGAACGTCGTCGGGCCCTTGCCGAACGGCGACGGGGTGGTCTTCGGCTTGCGGAGGAAGAGCTGCGCGACCTCCCAGTCGCCCTGCCCACGGTCCTCGATCGCGACGTCCTCGATGGTGGCGCGGATCCGCTGGTTCTTGATGAGCACCTTGCGACCGAGCATCTCGGCGATCACCCGGACCTCGCCGCCGCGCTGCTCGAAGCGGCGCATGTTGACGAGCCCGGTGGTGATGACCTGGCCGGCACCGATCGAGGTGATGCGGCCGACGCTGACGAAGATGCGGCGCTTGCCCGGTACCTCGACGATCAACCCCACGACGTGCGGGGGATCGGCCCGGCGGTAGACCACCAGGACGTCCCGGACCTTGCCCACGCGGTCGCCCGCGGGGTCGAAGACGGAGCACCCGGCGAGGCGGGCGACGAAGACCTTCGTGGCGCTCACCCGACCCAGCGTAGTCGGTTGCGTGCTGGCGCTTCCCCGGCGGTGCACGTGCGATTGCAAGGTGCGCGGTGAATGATGGCTGTGTGAGCAATCAGAGTCCCTTCGCCGGCAGGACCGCCCAGGCCTTCCCGACGCTGCCCAAGGGCGACGTCCTCGGCACGTACGACAGCTACCCCGATGCGCAGCGCGTCGTCGCGAAGCTCGCCGACGCCGACTTCCCGGTCAACCAGCTCTCGATCGTGGGCAACGACCTGAAGACCGTCGAGCGCGTCACCGGCAAGATGACCTACGGCCGTGCAGCCATCGCCGGAGCACTGTCCGGTCTCTGGCTCGGCATCTTCTTCGGCATCGTGCTCACCCTGTTCTCGCCGAGCGCCGGCGGCCTGATCCTCGCCGCCGCGATCATCGGCGCCGCGTTCGGCATGCTCTACGGCATCGTCTCGTTCGCGATCACCAAGCGGCAGCGCGACTTCACGAGCGTCCACCAGGTGCTCGCCACGAACTACCAGATCGTCGTCAACCCGCAGCTGACCGGTCAGGCGCAGCGGATCCTCGGCGAGCACGGCGCGACGCCGTCCACGCACTGGAACGAGCAGCCCCAGCAGGGCGCTCCAGGAGCGCCCGTGCAGGGACAGCAGCCGTGGCGTCCCGCCCCGCCGCAGCAGTCGCCGTACGGCGGACACGCCACACCCCACCAGCAGCCGGGAGGCCCGCAGCAGCCCGGCACGTCGGCCCCCGGCGGGCAGGCGGATGCGCCCACGGCCCCGCCGCGCTACGGCACCAACGACGGGCCCCGGTACGGGGAGAACGCGGACCCGGCCGCCGCCGCCCCCGCGGACCGTCCGACCTCGGGTGGGCCGGCGATCCCCGAGCGTCGTCCGCAGGACCCGCCGCAGTACGGCGAGCGGGTGCCCGGTGCGACGCCGCCGGCACCGGCTGCCCCGCCGTCGCCGTCGACTGAGTCGTCTCAGTCGTCTCCGAAGGGTGACGAGCGCGCCTGACGCCTGCGTGCTCGGGGCCGATGTGCTCGGGCTACAGCACCTTCGAGTAGCAGATCGACAGCGGGGCGCCGACGTACGGGCCGAAGTTGGCGATGCGCGTGAAGCCCTCGCGCTCGTAGAACCCGACGGCGCGCTTCTGCTCGTTCCCGGTCTCGAGCACGAGCGCCGGTGACCCGAGGTCGAGCGCGGCCTCTTCGAGCCGGCGCAGCAGCGCGGCCGCCACACCCGAGCCGCGGGACTCCGGCCGGACGTACATGCGCTTGATCTCGGTGATGCCGTCGGCGACGACCCGCAGCCCGCCGCACGCCAACGGCGTGCCGGCCTGGTCGCGCGCCACGAAGAACACCGCGATGGAGTCGGCCGTCGGCTTCTCGCCGGGTTCGGTGTCGCCGCCGTAGGCACGGTCGATCTCCAGGCGCTGTGCGGCTCGGAGTCGCTGCGCATCGGGGGAGTCGAAGTGCTCGACCTCGATCGAGAACTGCGGCGTGCGGGAGTCGGTGGAGGCGTCGGGCGTCGTCACCCGCTCAGGCTAGCGGCCGGAGCGGGCGATCCACCCCTCCACTTCCGAGGGGGTCCGGGGGATGCCGATCGACAGGTTCTCGGCGCCGTCCGCGGTGACCAGGATGTCGTCCTCGATCCGGACGCCGATGCCGCGGAACTCCTCGGGCACCGTCAGGTCGTCCTGCTGGAAGTACAGACCGGGCTCGATCGTGAACACCATGCCGGGCTGCACGACGCCGTCGATGTACATCTCGCGACGGGCCTTCGCGCAGTCGTGCACGTCGAGGCCGAGGTGGTGGCTCGTGCCGTGCACCATGTAGCGGCGGTGGAACTGGTTGTCCGGCTCGAGCGACTCTTCTGCCGAGACGGGCAGGAAGCCCCACTCGGCGGTCTTGCGGGCGATGACCTCCATCGCCGTGGCGTGCACCTGGCGGAACGTGATGCCCGGCTTGACGATCGCGAACGCGGCGTCCGCCGCTTCGAGCACGGCGTCGTAGACCATGCGCTGCACGGGGGAGAACGTGCCGCTGACCGGCAGCGTGCGGGTGATGTCGGCCGTGTAGAACGTGTCGACCTCGACCCCGGCGTCGATGAGGATCAGGTCGCCCGGCTGCACGGCGCCGTCGTTCCGGGTCCAGTGCAGGATGCAGGCGTGGTGGCCGGAGGCGGCGATGGTGTCGTACCCGACCGTGTTGCCGTCGGCACGAGCCCGGCGGTTGAAGGTGCCCTCGACGATGCGCTCGCCCCGGGGGTGTGCCAGGACGGCGTCGAAGTCGGCGATCACGTCGTCGAAGCCGTGCTTGGTGGCGTCGACGGCCTTGCGGAGCTCACTGACCTCGTACGCGTCCTTCACCAGGCGCTGCTCGGACAGGTCGCGGGCGAGGACGTCGTCGGTCGCCGGTGCGTCGTCGGTCTCCGGTGCGCCGCCGACGGCCCTGCCGAGTCGTGCGTCGAGGGTGCGGGTCAGGTCGTCGTCGGCCTCGCGCACGAGCAGTGCCGAGGCGTCGAGCCCGTCGGCGACGTCCGGGAAGGCACCGAGGTCGGCCGTGGCCAGCCCGAGGTCGGCAGCGACGGCGTCGAGCGAGGGACGCGGGCCGACCCAGAACTCGCCGATCTCGGGGTTCGCGTAGAACTCTTCCGAATCACGACCGGCCGTGGCACGGAAGTAGAGCGTGGCGTCGTGCCCGGAGCCGTTCGGCGTCATCACGAGGACGGAGCCGACGACGGTGTCGGTGCCCCATCCGGTCAGGTGAGCGAACGTGGAGTGCGGGCGGAACGGGTAGTCGCAGTCGTTCGAGCGGACCTTGGCCTGCCCGGCGGGGACGACGATCGTGCGGCCCGGGTGCAGCTCGGAGATGCGGGCACGACGCTCGGCGGCGAAGGCGGCCTGTTCGCGGGGCTCGGGGATCGTCTGCTCGCGGTCGGCCCACTGCGACCCGATGAAGTCCTTGAAGGTCGAGGACCCGGGGGTCGTGGAACGGTTGCTCGTCGCGCGGGGAGTCGTGTCGGCCATGCCCCCATCATCGCACCGCGCTGCACCGGCGTCCTGTGCGGCCCCTCACCTGTGGATAGCATTGTCGACGTGCCCGACCCGTTCATCGACCTGCACGCGCACTCGAGTGTCTCCGACGGCACCGAGCAACCCGCGGAGCTCGTCCGAGCGGCCGCGGCCGCCGGCCTGGACGCCGTCGCGCTCACCGACCACGACACGACCGCCGGCTGGGCCGACGCGTCCGGGTCCGCGCGCGAGCTGCCACTGACGCTCCTGCCGGGTCTCGAGCTCAGCACGCGCATCGGCTTCCGCAGCGTGCACGTCCTCGGCTACCTGGTCGATCCGCACGACCCGGGCCTGGTCGAGGAGACCGACCGCATCCGCTCCGGCCGCCTCTCCCGCGCGCACCGCATGGTCGACCGCATCGGCGAGGACCACCCGATCACCTGGGCCGACGTGCTGGCGCAGGCGAGTCCCGGGGCCACCATCGGCCGCCCGCACATCGCCGACGCGCTCGTCGCGCGGGGCCTCGAGTCCGACCGGAGCGCGGCCTTCCGCGGCATCCTGCACCCGGCGTCCGGCTACTACGAACCGCACGAGGCGCCGTCGCCCCTACGCGGCGTCGAACTCATCCGACAGGCGGGCGGTGTGCCGGTCATCGCGCACCCGGCGGCCTCGTCGCGGGGCATCGTCATCGACGAGCCGATGCTCCGCGACCTCGTCGACGCCGGGCTCGGCGGGCTCGAGGTCGACCACCGCGAGAACCTCGCGCACGGCAAGCGCACCCTGCTCGACTGGGCATCGCGCTACGGTCTGTTCGTCACCGGTTCGAGCGACTACCACGGCACGGGCAAGCCGAACCGGCTCGGCGAGCACCGGACGGCGCGGGCCGCGTTCGACGCCATCCTGTCCGAGGCCACCGGCAGCGCGCCCGTGGTCGGCCCCGGTTCGCGCCTGTCCTGACCCGAGGGCCGTCACCACCAGCCCGAGACTCACGTTCAGCGACAGTTCTCGTGTCCGCGGACGCGAGGAATGTCGCTCAGCCCGAGTCTCGGGGTGGGGACGACGAAGGGCCCGTCGCGTCAGCGACGGACCCTTCGGTCTGGAGGCGCTACTCGCCGTCCGACGAACCCTGCGGTGCCGAGGCGGTCGCCGAGGCATCGCCGGTGCCGGCCCCGCGACGGCGGCGACGACGGCGACGCTTCGCGGCGCCGTCGGTGGTCCCGCCCTCGGTGGCCGACGTGTCGTCGGCGGGCGCGGAGGTCGGAGCCGCGGACTCGGTGGCGGGAGCCTGCGAGGCGGGCTGCTCAGAGCCTCCTGACCGGGTGCGACTGCGCGACCGCGAGCGCGACGCGTCACGCGGACCGGAGGCCGGACGGTCGCTGCTGCGCTTCTCGGCGGGGGCGCCGGCCGACGCGGCGTGCGACGAGGCACCGGGCAGACGGCCCTTGGTGCCCTTCGGGATGTCGAGCTCCTCGAACAGGTGCGGCGACGACGAGTAGGTCTCGACGGGCTCGGGGATGCCGAACTCGAGGGCCTTGTCGATCAGCGTCCACTTGTGCAGGTCGTCCCAGTCGACGAACGTGACCGCGATGCCGGTCTTGCCGGCACGGCCGGTGCGGCCGGCGCGGTGCAGGTACGTGTCCGGGTCGTCCGGGATCGTGTGGTTGATGACGTGCGTGACGTCGTCCACGTCGATGCCGCGGGCGGCGACGTCGGTGGCGATGAGCACGTCGCGCTTGCCGGCCTTGAAGGCGGCCATCGCGCGCTCGCGCTGCTCCTGGTTGAGGTCGCCGTGCACCGCTGCGGCGTTGAACCCGCGGTCCTTGAGCTCCTCGACCAGCTTCGCCGCCGCACGCTTGGTGCGCGTGAAGATCACGGTCTTGCCGCGGCCCTCGGCCTGGAGGATGCGGGCGATGACCTCGTCCTTGTCCAGGGAGTGCGCGCGGTAGATGAGGTGCTTGATGTTGGCCTGCATGAGGCCCTCGTCCGGGTCGGTCGCCCGGATGTGCACCGGACGGCTCATGAACCGGCGGGCGAGGGCGACGATCGGCGCGGGCATCGTGGCCGAGAACAGCATCGTGTGCCGCACCTCGGGGATGGCCTGGAAGATGCGCTCGATGTCCGACAGGAAGCCCAGGTCGAGCATGCGGTCGGCCTCGTCGAGGACGACTTCCTGCACGTGGGACAGGTCGAGGAGTCGCTGGCGCTGCAGGTCGATGAGGCGCCCGGGCGTGCCGACGACGATCTGGGCGCCGGCCTTGAGCTGCTCGATCTGGCCCTCGTACGCCTTGCCGCCGTAGATCGCCGCGATGGTGGTCGGACGGTTCGAGGTGGCGACCTCGAGGTCCTCGGTCACCTGGACCGCGAGTTCACGGGTCGGGACGACGACGAGGGCCTTGACACCGGGGGCCGGGTCGGCACCGAGTCGCTGGATGAGGGGGAGGCCGAACCCGAAGGTCTTGCCCGTACCGGTCTTGGCCTGGCCGATGATGTCCTGGCCGGTGAGGGCGAGCGGGATCGTCTGCTGCTGGATCGGGAAGGGCTCGAGGATGCCCTTGCCCGCGAGCGCGTCGACGATGTCCTGCTCGATGGAGAGGTCTGCGAAAGTCAAAGAATCACCTTAGTTCTGGTGGAAGTCCGGGCCAGTCTACCGATGGGCGGGTGGAGCGGGGCGCGAGGCGGTTCCCGCTATGCTCTCCGGGTGGTGTCGTGGTGGAACCGGAAGCGCGCGGCGCAGCTCGCAGCAGCGTGGCTCGCGTCGCGGAACCCGCGGAACGCAAGCCAGGTCAAGCGTCTGGCGCTCGACGACGTCACCCCCGAGCTCGACGTCTACCTGGGGCAGGCCGCGTACCTGCAGCTCTCCGTCTACGAGACGATGGGCCGTGCCGGTGCCTCGGCGCCGACCCTGTCCGGCCGCCTGGTGACCGGTGTGCTCGCGACGACGGCGCTCGACCGGCACCGCACGATCGTCGCCGAGATCGAACGGAACGGTTCGGACCCGGCGGAGCTCATGGCGCCGCACCGCGAGGCGATCGACCGGTTCCTCGAGCGCACCAGCGGCGCCGACTGGTACGAGTCGATGCTCACCGGTTACGTCACGGCAGGCATCCTGAACGACCTGTTCGGCAACCTGCTGCGGTCGCTGCCGAACGACGTGCGGCAGCGCTTGCGCTCCGTGTTCGACGCGCGTGAGGAACCCGCGGTCGTCGAGGAACTGACCGCCCGGATCGAGGACGATCCCGAGGTCGGCTCGCGCCTGGCGATGTGGGGCCGGCGCCTGGTCGGGGACACGCTGCTCGTGGCACGGTCGGCGCTGGCGTCGCACGCGCGCGAGGACCAGGAGCGGCTCGAGCCGGTCTGGACCGAACTGATCGCGGCGCACACCCGGCGGATGGACGCACTCGGCCTGACGGCCTAGGCCCCGCGGGCCTTGAGTCGTTCGTAGTACTCGACGTCGCTCTTGTCGCGACGCGTCCCGAGCAGCCACTCGACGACGAGGGCGACGACGCCCGCGCCGACCAGGGACACGACCCAGATCCAGGTGGCGTCGTACCGCCACCCGGCCCAGGTCAGTGCCTCCCACAGCACGGCAGCGGCGATGCCGCCCACGGCGGGCCCGATCAGGACGCCACGACTGGCGCGCCACGGCAGGACCACGTGCGCGATCCCACCGATGATCAGGCCGCCGAGGACGGCGAAGAGCAGTTCCACGTCGTCAGGCGACGAAGCCGATGCGGCGTGCCTCTTCCGCGCCGACCTCGACGTACGCCAGGGCGGCGACCGGAACGATGAAGCGACGGCCCTTGTCGTCCTGGAGCGACAGGTGCGTCGCCTTCGACGCGAGGGCCTCAGACACGGCCTTCTCGATCTCGTCGGCGGTCTGGGCGGTCTCGAACGCGATCTCGCGCGGGCTGTTGATGATGCCGATCTTGATGTCCACGAGCACAGCGTATCCGAGCGGTCCCGGAGGACATCGGACGTTCGCCGCGGGCGCACTCGGCGGCCCGGGTACGCGCCGCGCCCGCGCCGAGCCGGGTGGTGTCGGCGGTCGTGGGTACCGTACGAGCGTGCCGCAGACCACGCTGACGCCAGCCCCCGCAGACGTCGGCGTCGCACGCGCCCTGGTCGACGACCCGTCCCAGACCGCCGTGCTCGCGCTGCCCGACGGCCGGCACGCGGCGGTCATCGGCGCCCCCGGCACGGGCAAGACGACCACGCTCGCCCGGCTCGTCGCCGACCGGTTGCGCCGACCGGGCGCGATCAGCCCCGACGGGCACGCCACCGTGCTCGCGCTGACCTCGTCGCGGACCGCTGCGACCGCCCTGCGTGACCGCCTCGCCGCTGCCGTCGACCGCGTGGTGCCCGGGGCGCTCGCCCGGACCGTGAACTCGTTGGCCTTCCAGATCGTCGCGCACGCCGCCGCGGTCCAGGGACAGGAAGCGCCCACGCTGCTGACCGGTGGCGAGCAGGACCGCATCATCGCCGACCTGCTCGCCGGCCACGAGCTGGATGGCACTGGTCCGGACTGGCCCGAACCGATCACCGCGGTGGTGCGCGAGCGCGCCGGATTCCGGACCGCGCTGCGCGACGTCATGATGCGTGCGGTCGCGGCGGGCGTCGAGCCCGAGGACATGCGCGAGCTCGGGGACGAGGGCGGTCGACCCGAGTGGCGGGCGGTCGGTGACTTCGTCGACGAGTACCGGGCCTCGGTCACCGCGTTCCGCGCGACCAGCCTCGACTCCGGCGAGCTCGTCGCGTTTGCCACCGCGGCCGTGCTGCGCGGTGAGCTGCCCGCGAGCATCGCAGCCCTCGGACTCATCGTGGTCGACGACACCCAGGAACTCGTCGAGGGCGAGGTGGCACTGCTCGGTGCGCTCGCCCGGTCCGGCGTGCAGGTCGTGGCGTTCGGCGACCCGGACATCGCCGCCTCGGCGTTCCGCGGAGCCGAGCCGGACGTGCTCGGGCGCCTGGCCGTGCGACTCGGCGTGGACCGGGTCGACGAACTCTTCCTCGGCACCGTGCACCGGTACCCCGCGCCGATCCGGTCGCTGGTCTCGGGGATCACGGGGCGCATCGGCACGGCAGCGGCCGGTCGGCAGCGCGCCGCGACGGCGAGCGACGAGGACGCCCGAGCAGACGCCGTCGTGCACCTCGAGGCGGCGAGCCGCTCGGCGCTGCTCGTGGCCGTCGCGCGGAGGCTCCGGGAGCACCGCCTGCTCGATGGTGTGCCGTGGCACCGGATGGCCGTCGTCACCCGCAGCGGTGCCGCGATCCCCGAGCTCGTCCGTGCGCTCTCGGTGGCCGAGGTCCCCGCGACCGCCGGTGCCGCGCCCGTCCGCCCCCGTGACGACTCGGCGGCGCGGGCGCTGCTCGACGCCGCGGCGGTCGCCCTCGGGGTCCTGCCCCTCGACGCCGCCCTGGCCACGGCGTTCGCCACCGGGCCGCTCGGCGGGCTCGACACCCTGGCGATGCGCCGGCTGCGGCTCGCCCTGCGGCGTGAAGAGCTGGCCGGCGACGGCACCCGCACGGCCGACGAGCTCCTGATCGACGCGCTCGGTGCCCCGGAGCGTCTGGCCACGGTCGACGCCGGCTTCGCCAGACGGGCGACCCGACTCGCACGCAGCCTGGTGCAGGCACACGCCGACGCCGAGGCCGGATCGAGCATCGAGGAGATCCTCTGGGGCCTGTGGGAGCGCAGCGGCCTCGCGAAGTCGTGGGGCGGGCAGTCCGCGGCCGGCGGGGTCGGAGCCGGCGAAGCCGACCGGCACCTCGACGCCGTCGTCGGCCTGTTCACCGCCGCCAAGCGGTTCGTCGAACGCACCCCGGACGCCCCGGCCCGGGTGTTCGTCGACGACCTGCTCGGCGCCGACCTACCCGAGGACTCCATCGGACCCGACCGCACCGCCGGCCGGGTGCGGGTGCTCACCCCCTCGGCGACGATCGGACTCGAGTGCGACGTCGTCGTGGTGCTCGGACTGCAGGACGGCGTGTGGCCGAACACCCGGGTGCGCGGCATTCTGCTCGACCCGGACGGGCTGGTCCGCGCGGCTTCCGGGGCCGAGCGTTCGCCGATCGACGACCGCGCCGCTGTGGTCGCCGACGAACTCCGCCTGTTCGCCCGCGCCGTCTCCCGCGCGACCACGCAGGTCGTGATCGGCACCGTCGCCAACGACGACGAGTCCCCGTCGCCGTTCGTCCGCCTGGTGCCGGTGCCGCCGGACCGGCAGCCGACCGTGCACCCGCTGTCCCTGCGCGGCCTGGCCGGGTCCCTGCGGCGGCGCGTGGTGCTCTCCGGCGACCACGAGGCCGCCTCGGCGCTCGCCCGACTGGCCGAGGCCGAGGTCCCCGGGGCCGCTCCGGACGACTGGTACGGCCTCGCCGAGCCCACCACCGACGAGCCTCTGGTCGACCTCGACGCCGACCCGGCCACAGAGGTCGAGGGCGGCGAACCCGTCGCCCCGACGGTGTCCGTCTCGCCGTCGCGCATCGGCACGTTCGAGGAGTGCCCCGTGCACTGGTTCGTGCAGACCTTCGGCGGCGGTGCACCGAGTCCTGCGATGGGGATCGGCACGATCGTGCACGAGGCCATGGAGCACGCGACCGAGATCGACGTCGAGTCGCTGTGGGAGCGGGTCGAGGCCCGGTGGGACGAACTGACCTTCGAGTCGCCGTGGGTGGCCGATCGGGAGCGCGCACGCACCCGCCGCATGATCGAGGGGCTCAGTGACTACCTGCGGACCTTCGCGGGCGCCGGCCGCCGGTTGCTCGGCGCCGAGACCTCGTTCGCCCTGGTCACCGGCCCCGCCCGGATGCGCGGCAGCATCGACCGCATCGAGGTCGACCCCGAGGGCCGCGTCAGCGTCGTGGACCTGAAGACCGGACGCTCGATGCCGAGCGAGAAGAACGACATGCCGGAGCACCCGCAGCTCGGCGCGTACCAGCTGGCGATCGAGGACGGCGCGGTCGAGGGCGTGCCCGCCGGCTCGGCCATGACGGACGCCCGACTGGTCTTCGTGCAGAACCCCCGCGGCGGGCGGGCCTACTCGGAGCGCACCCAGCACGCGTTCGACGCCGAGGCGCGCGACGCCTACCGGGAGCGCCTGCACGGAGTCGCGCGCGGCATGGCCGGACGGACCTTCCTGGCGAACGTGGACGACCACTGCGAGAAGGCCCGGACCGGCGTCGAGTGCCGCATCCACGTGGTCTCGGAGGTGACCTGGTGACCGAAACGACCGACACGACGGACACGACGAGCACGACGGACACGACGAGCACGACGGACACGACGGGCACGACGGGCACGACGGACACGACGGACACGACTGCCGCGCCCGGACCCGCCGCGCCCGCGATCCGGCACGGGGCCGACGCCATCGCCGACGCCCTCGGCCGCCCGCGTCCGACCGCACAGCAGCGCGCCGTCATCGAGTCCCCGCTCGCCCCCGCCCTCGTCGTCGCCGGAGCCGGCAGCGGCAAGACCGAGACGATGGCGTCGCGGGTGGTCTGGTTGCTCGCGAACGGCATGGTCCGCCCCGACGAGGTCCTCGGTCTGACCTTCACGCGCAAGGCCGCCGGCGAGCTCTCGGTGCGCATCAACGACCGCATCCGTGCGCTCGAGGACGTCGGCCTGATCACCCCGGGCGACGCCTTCGAAGCGCCAACGGTCTCGACCTACAACGCGTTCGCCAACGCCGTCTTCCGCGAGAACGCCCTGCTCGTCGGGCGCGACGGCGAATCCCAGGTCCTGACCGAACCGTCCGCCTGGCAGCTCGCCCGCCGCGTCGTGGTGGCCGCGCGTGACGACCGACTGGCCGGACTCGACCGCGACGTCGACACCCTCACCGCGGTCGTCGTGGCGCTCGCGGGCGCCACGTCCGAGCACCTCGTCGAACCGGAGGACCTCCGCCGCTTCGCCGTCGAGTTCTCCGACCTGCTCGAACTGCCCGGCAACCGGGGCAAGCCCTACAAGGCGATCACCGACGCCGTCGCCGCGATCGGTGCACTGGAACCCCTGGCCGACCTGGTCGCGGAGTTCCGGCGGCAGAAGGTCGACCGCGGCTTCGTCGAGTTCTCCGACCAGATCGCGCTGGCGCTCGCCGCGGCCGAGTCCGCGCCGCGGGTGGTCACGGACCTGCGGCAGCGGTTCGGCGTCGTGCTGCTCGACGAGTACCAGGACACCTCGGTGGTGCAGACCCGGTTCCTCGCCCGGCTGTTCCGCGGGCACTCGGTGATGGCCGTGGGCGACCCGCACCAGTCGATCTACGGGTTCCGCGGTGCGAGCGCCGCGAACCTCGCACGCTTCCCGCACGACTTCGGCGGCACCGATCCGGGTGCGGTCCGGCCCGTGACGTTCGCGCTGTCGACGAGCTGGCGGAACCCGGTCGACGTCCTCGCGGGGGCGAACGCGATCGTGGCACCGCTGTCCGAGGCGTCCGAGGTCGACGTCGAGCGCCTGTCACCACGACCCGGTGCGGACGCCGGGACGGTCCGGGTGGAGTTCCCGGAGACCCTGCCGGAAGAGGCCGACGCGGTCGCCGCGTGGTTCCAGGACCACCGGAAGCGGAACCCGACCGGGTCGATGGCCCTGCTGCTCCGCGCCCGCAAGGACCTGGCGTCGTTCACCGCGGCGCTCGGAGCGCGCGCGGTGCCCTTCCACGTGCTCGGCACCGGCGGCCTGCTCCAGCGCCCCGAGATCGTGGACCTGGTCGCCTGCCTGCGGGTGCTGCACGACCCGGCTGCCGGCAACGACCTCATCCGGTTGCTCGCGGGCGCCCGGTGGCGGGTGGGCGCAGCGGACGTCGTCGCCCTGCACCACCTCGCGCGGTGGCTGTTCCAGCGCGACCACACCCAGCAGCGGCTCGACGACGAACTGACGGCGGCGTTCCGCGCCTCGGTGGCTGCGGGGGAGCACGGTTCGATCGTCGACGCCCTGGACTTCGTGGCCACCGCGCCGGACGAGCACGGCGCGCTCGAGGGCATCACACCCGCCGGCCGCAGCCGGATGCGTGCGCTCGGCGCGCAGCTCGCGATGCTGCGGTCGCGGGCCGGCAGCGACCTGGTCGACTTCGTGACGCTCGTGGTGCAGGAGATGCGGCTCGACATCGAGGTCGCGGCGCACGAGCAGGGCAGCGGGGCGTACCTGGACGCCTTCATCGACGAGCTCGCCGGGTTCGTCTCCACTGACGACCGCGCCGACCTCGGCTCGTTCCTGGGCTGGATCGACGCCGCCGCCCGTCGTGACGACATGGGCCCGCGCTCCGAGGAACCCGAAGCCGGCACGGTCCAGATCCTGACGATCCACGGGTCGAAGGGCCTCGAGTGGGACGCCGTCGCGGTGCCGCGCATGGTCGAGGGCGGGTTGCCCGCCCGGCCACAGGAAGGTTCGTCCGGGTGGCTCGGCTTCGGCCGTCTGCCGTACGAGTTCCGCGGGGACGGCGCCGAGCTGCCGAGCCTGGCGTGGCGCGGGCAGGAGACCCAGAAGGACGTCACGACCGCGATCGACGCCTTCAAGGAGCAGGTGAAGGCCCGCAACGAGGACGAGGAACGCCGACTCACGTACGTCGCGTTGACCCGTGCCCGGCACGACCTGCTCGTGTCCGGTTCGTTCTGGGCCGGCGGCGTGCGCCCCACCGAGCCGAGTCGGTACCTGCACGACCTGGTCGAGGCCGGGGTCGTCGACGGCACCGCGATCCCGGAGAGCACCGTGCACGACGAGAACCCCCTCGGCGAGGACGGCGCCCAGCAGCTCTGGCCGCACGTGCCGTTCGGGCAGCGGGCGCCTCGTGTGCTGGCGGCGGCCGAGCGGGTGCGGAACGCCAACCCCGGTGCCTCCGGCCGGTACGCGGCCGACATCGACCTGCTGCTCGCCGAACGACTAGCGACCCGGAACGCGAAGCATGCGGTCGTGGTCCCGCACCGCGTGCCGGCCTCCGGCTTCAAGGACTACCTGACCGAGCCGGACAAGGTGGCCGAACGCCTGCGTCGGCCGATGCCGGAGCGTCCGTACCGAGCGACCCGGCTCGGCACGCTCTTCCACCAGTGGGTGGAGCAGCGTGCCCGCACGGGCGGGTCGCTCGAGACCCTCGACGTGTGGGGCGACGAGCTCGACCTCGACGCCGACGACCTGCTCGACGCCTCGCCCGACGCCGTGGTCACGGACGACGACGCCCGACGGCTGGCGGACTTCCAGGCCACCTTCGCCCGCTCACGGTGGGCCGGCCGCACGCCGGTGGAGGTCGAGCGGGAGATCCACATCCCGTTCCTCGGGCACAGCGTCGTCTGCAAGCTCGACGCCGTCTACGAGATCGACGGGCGTGCCGAGGTCGTCGACTGGAAGACGGGCAAGGCGCCGTCCGGTGCCGACGACCTGGCGCGACGGACGCTGCAGCTCGCCCTCTACCGGGTGGCGTACGCCGAGTTCACCGGTCGACCGCTCGACCAGGTGGATGCCGTGTTCTACTTCGTCGCGGACGACCTCGAGGTGCGTCCGACCGAGCTGCTGGACCGTGCCGGACTCGAGCGCGCCTGGACGGCTGCGATCGGCTGACGGACCCTCGGGCCACCGAACCGCCGGGTCGCCGGGTCGCGGCTGGTCGGCGACGTACCGCCCGGCAGACGTGACCGCTCGGCGGAGCGCCCCGCGCCCGTCCGGCGACGCACTGGAGGCCCGGTGCCGGTCCGCCGGACCGGCACCGGGCCTCCAGGCGTTCGCGGACACCGCTTCTCAGGCGACCGACGTCGGCCGCTCGACCGACACGTGGGGTCAGCCGTGTCGGCGTTCGGTCGACGACAGCAACTGCTCGACCTCGCCGATCTCCATCGTCTCGGGGGACACCGACTGCAGCGGCTCCGCGCTCGGCGCGTGCACCGCGTCGACCAGCCGGTGCATCATCGCGACCGCGTCGTCGACGACCTCGGTGCTCTTCGCCTGCACGCCGTGCAACAGCCAGTGCGCCGTCTCGAGTTCGTGGTGCACGCGGGCGCGCTGCGCGAGCTGGCGGTCGCGGCCGCCGCCGTTCGCCTCGTAGGCGCTGAGGACGGTGTCGAAGGCGTCGCGTCGACCGGCGAGCACCCACGCGAGGTCCTTCGCCGGGTCGCCGAGTCGGAGCTCGCCCCAGTCGAGGACCCCACTGACGGCATCGCCGTCGACGAGCAGCACGCCGGTGCCGATCGAACCGTGCACGACGGTGGGGGTGAACTGCCACAGCTGCTGGTCGCGCGCGGCACCCTCCCACCGTTCGACCAGGGCGGCGGGCACGAGCTTGGTGGCGACGGCGCGGTCCATCACGGACACGGCGGAGCGCAGCACCTCGAACGGGGTGAGCGACGGCAGGCCGGCGTCCGAGACGAAGCTCGTCGGCAGCTGGTGGATCGCGGCGAGGGCGCGGCCGACGCTCGTGGCGAGTTCGGGGCGCTCGGCGAACGACGCGAGCGTCGGGTGCGCGCCCGGCAGCCGGGTGGTGACGATGGCGCGGGTCGATCCGATCGGCGCCTGACCGCGGTACTCGGCCACACCGAACGGGAGGCGCGTGCGGATCCCGGCGCTCAGCGCACGGATCGCGACGAGGTCGGCCGACTGTCGGGCTTCCGCCCGCTGGTTCCGGGGACGTCGGATGACCGTCTCGGCGCCGTCGGCGTCGCGGAGGAGAGCCGACTCGTAGTCGCCGGCCGCGGCCGAGCCGAGCGTGCGCGTGCCCGTGACGACGAGACCGGGCACGGCCGTCGTCGCCAACGCGGCTAGAGTGAACTGGGATCCCGCCATGCCCCTCAGGGTAGGTGCGTGACGCCTGCACCGGTGCACGCCACGCTGTTCCCGAAGCCTTCCCAGCACGCCTTGCCCGCAGGCCCCGCCTGCACCCGAACCGAGGAGCCCTCTGCCGTGACCGTCGAGTTCGCCTCCCGGCTCCCGCTGTCCCGAAACGAACTCGACCGCGACGCCGAGTTCCGCACGACGCCGGACCTCGACCGGGTCCTGCGCGAGGACTCCGCGACCCGGTACCTGCCGGTGCACGGCTCGGAGATGCTCCGGAACGCCGACGGCACCCTGCGGTTCGTGACCGCGGCCGACGTGCCCGACGGCACCGTGACGCTGTACCTCGGCCGCGCGGTGTCCGACGCTGCCGACGCCCCCGCCGGCACCCGCTTCGTCGCGGCCCTCGTCGACGACGCCACCGCGTCGGCCATCGAACCGTTCGACGACGCGTGGGAGAGCCTGCGCATGTTCGGCACCGAGCTGTCCCCGCGCGACCAGGGCCTGGCGGTCGAGGCCGTGGCGATGGCGAACTGGCACGCCGTCCACGGTTTCTCGCCCCGCACCGGGTCCGCGACCGACGTCGTCACCGGCGGCTGGGTGCGCCGTGACCCCGAAGGACACGAGCACTTCCCGCGCACCGACGCCGCGATCATCGTCGGTGTCGTCGACGCCGACGACCGCATCCTGCTCGGCTCGAACGCCGCGTGGGACGCCGACCGCTACTCGCTGCTCGCCGGGTTCGTCGAACCGGGGGAGTCGCTCGAGGACGCCGTCCGCCGCGAGGTCTTCGAGGAGTCCGGCGTGCACGTCGAGGAGCCCGAGTACCTCGGCTCGCAGCCGTGGCCGTTCCCCGCGTCGCTGATGGTCGGCTTCCGTGCCCGCGCGGTGGACGGCGACCCGTCGACCGCGCGGCCCGACGGCGTCGAGATCCTCGACGTGCGCTGGTTCTCGCGCGAGGACATCCGGGACCGTGCGGGGGACACCCTGCTG
The DNA here is from genome assembly GCF_025642935.1 of Curtobacterium sp. RIT-PI-V. NCBI lineage: Bacteria > Bacillati > Actinomycetota > Actinomycetes > Micrococcales > Microbacteriaceae > Curtobacterium > Curtobacterium sp. RIT-PI-V. The sequence goes on along the minus strand of NZ_JANZKM010000002.1, from coordinate 57,815 downwards.
CTGCCTGGTCGGACCTCGATCGCCCGCGCCATCATCGAGGAGTGGTACGGCGGGCCGCTGGACCTGCCGTGAGCAGCGTTGGTCGTGGGCCGGTGCCGGCTGGCGCTGGTCCGGGCGGTTCGGTCGGGTCGGCCGGTCCGGCCGAGGTCCGTCCGCCGTCGCCCGATGAGCTCCTCGCCGCCCTCGACACCGAGCAGCGCACGGTCGCCCGGACCCTGCTCGGCCCCGTCGCGGTCCTGGCGGGCGCCGGCACCGGCAAGACCCGTGCGATCACCCACCGCATCGCCTACGGGGTCGCGACCGGCACCTACGCGCCGAACCACGTCCTCGCGCTGACGTTCACCACCCGCGCCGCAGGGGAGCTGCGGTCGCGGCTCCGCTCGCTCGGCGCCGGCACGGTGCAGGCGCGCACCTTCCACGCCGCGGCGATGGCGCAGCTCAGCTACTTCTGGCCGGACACCGTCGGGGGGCACGCACCGAAGATCGTCGAGTCCAAGGGCCGGATGATCGCGCACGCCGCGGACACCGTCGGCATGTCGGTCGACACCCCGGTGCTGCGCGACCTGGCCGCCGAGGTCGAGTGGCGCAAGGTGCAGATGCTCTCGCTCGAGGAGTACGAGGCCGCCGCCGCCGAACGCGTGATGCCGCGCGACACCTCGCCGCGCCGGGTGATCGACCTGATGAAGGCCTACGAGCGCCTGAAGGACGACCGTCGGCAGCTCGACTTCGAGGACGTCCTGCTCGCCACGCTCGGCATGGTCGAGTCGGAGCCGCGGGTCGCGTCCTACGTGCGGCAGCAGTACCGGTTCTTCGTCGTCGACGAGTACCAGGACGTCTCGCCCGTGCAGCACGACCTGCTGCGCGCTTGGCTCGGCGGCCGCGACGACCTGTGCGTCGTCGGCGATGCCAGTCAGACGATCTACTCGTTCGCCGGCGCCTCGAGCGACTACCTGCTCGGCTTCGGCTCGGAGTTCCCCCGCGGCTCGGTCGTGCGACTCGAGCGGAACTACCGCTCCACCCGCGAGGTCGTGCACGCTGCCAACGCCCTGATGCGCGGGCAACCTGGCGCGCTCGACCTGGTCGCCCAGACGGAAGAGCCCGGCCCCGACCCCGTCGTGGTGCCGTGCGTGCACGACGGCGACGAGGCGCAGACCATCGCCCGACGGATCGCGGAACTCGTCGCCGGCGGGGCGTCGTACGGCGACTGCGCGGTGCTGTTCCGCGTCGGCGCCCAGTCCGCGGCCCTCGAATCCGCGCTCGGACGCAACGGCATCCCCTACCGGGTGCAGGGCGGCACGCGCTTCTTCAACCGGCCCGAGGTGAAGCTCGCCGTGCACCACATGCGCGGCGAGGCGATCCGGCAGACCGACGACGAACTGACGCGCCGTGTCCGCCTCGTGCTGCAGGTCAGCGGGTGGACGTCGACCGCCCCCGAGGGCACCGGCGCCGTCCGCGACCAGTGGGAAGCCCTGCAGGCGATCATGGGCCTCGCCGAGGACGCCCCCGCCGGCACGACCATGCAGCAGTTCACCCAGGACCTGGTGGACCGTGCCGCGACCCACCACGAGCCCGAGGTCGACGCCGTCACCCTGGCGACCCTGCACTCGTCCAAGGGGCTCGAGTGGCCGAACGTGGTCATCGCCGGTGCGGCCGAGGGACTCCTGCCGATCTCGCACGCCATCACCGACACCGAGGTCGACGAGGAACGGCGCCTGTTCTACGTCGGCCTGACCCGTGCGCGGCGGACCGTGACGATCACGTGGTCGAGACAGGGTTCCACGCGTGGGGGAGCCCGCGCTCCGAGTCGGTTCCTGGCAGCGCTCGGCACGCGCACCGCGGATGGAGCGGCACCGACCACCGGCTGACGGCCAGGTCGTCGCGGTCGAACACCACCTGGTCCGGGTCGGCACGTTGCGACCGGAGCGGCAGGCGCTGCACGAGCAGCCGGGTGGCGGCCGCGGCCACCGCGGCGGACCGCCACGGTGACAGCGGCGCCGGTGGTCGTCCCCACAGCTGCGACGCGATCGCCGGCCACGCCGGGTCGTCGTCCACGCGTGCGAACTCCGCGCACTGGAGGCACGGGCCGGCTCCCGGGACCACGAACGGGCCGAGGCGGATGCGGCCGTCGCCCACCACGACGGCCAGGTGCGGCACGCCCCTGCGGGTCCAGGCGGCGCGGAGCGCCGGGTCGACGACGTGGTCGGCGACCACCACGGCGAGTCGGGGCTCGTGCTCCGGCAGGTCGACGGGGCCGCCCCGCCGCGACGAGGTCCGCGCGACGGTCACGCCCTCGCCGGAAAGGTGCGCCGCGATCGTGTCAGCCAGCACGCCGGACCCGTGCACCTCGACCCGCTCGAGCGGTTCGGGCAGGACGTCGATCACCGCGGGGGACGCCGCACCGAGCACCCGCGCGGCGACGTCCGGTGGGCAGCCCGAGGTGACGGCGAGGCCGCTCAGCGCCTCGCGCCCCGTCTCACGCCGGAGTGCGCTGAGGAACCGTTCCTCGCCCGTGGTCGGGACGTCGACGACGGCACGAGGCGGATCGACCCCGAGCTGCACCGTCGTCGGGTCGCGCCAGACGAACTCGAGTGTCGGATCGATGCGGATGCCCATGACCCCACGGTGCCCGACTCGGGGGCACGCGTGGGGCCGGGTGGTGGATCTGTGGAGAACTCGGCGGCGCTGGACTCAGCGGGGCTGGTCGCCGGGGCGGTCCTCGTCCGTGCCGCTCTCGTCGGTGCCCGTTCCGTCGGTGCCCGGGGCGCCGTCGTCGATCCGACCGGACTCGTCCTCGTGCGGACGGGCGCCGGTGGCGTCGTTGAGGAGGTCCTCGAGCGCCTTGTCGAACGCGTCGTCCTCCTCCGTCTGCGCGGGGTTCCGCAGGCGGGCGACCAGGGCGTCCGGCGCGTCGACGTCCTCGGACGTGGGGACCAGGTCGAAGTGCGACCAGAGCGCGTCACGCTGCTCGGCACCGAGTTCGTCCGTCACCCGCTGCCACATCGCGGCGGCCTCGCGCAGACGGCGGGGTCGGAGTTCGAGGCCGACGAGCGTCGCGAACGCGGACTCGGCGGGTCCTCCGGCTGCCCGGCGACGGCGGACCATCTCGGCGATGGCGCCGCTCTTCGGCAGCCGGACGGTGGCGGCGGCGGTCACCGTGTCGACCCAGCCCTCGACGAGCGCGAGCATGGTCTCGAGTCGTGCCAGCGCGGTGTCCTGGTCGGGCGTGCGCGGCGGGATGAGCGCACCCGAGGCGAGCGCGTCGCGCAGCTGCTCCTGGTTGGTCGGGTCGATGTCCGCGGCGAGCTCCTCGACGCGGTCGAAGGGGATGTGGATGCCCCGGGCGTAGTCCGTGATCGACGAGATGATGTGCAGTCGCAGCCACCGTGCCGAGCGGAAGAGCCGTGCGTGGGCGAGTTCGCGGACCGCCAGGTAGATGCGGACCTCGTCCTCGGAGACGTCGAGTCCCTCGGCGAACTCGGCCACGTTCTGCGGCAGGAGTGCAGCGACCTGCTCGTCCAGCAGCGGGACACCGACGTCGCCGCCGGACACCACCTCCTTCGACAGCTGACCGACGACCTGGCCGAGCTGGATGGCGAAGAGGGCACCGCCGACACCGCGCATCGCCTTCGAGACGTCGCCGAGCATCGCCTTGAGTTCTTCCGGAGCACGCTGGTCGATGGCCTCGGTCAGGGCATCGGCGATGCTGAAGGCCACGGGCTCGGCGATCTGGGTCCACACCGGAACCGTCGCCTTCGCCCACTGCTCCCGCGTGTACAGGCTCGGGGTGGCGGTGAGCTCGGCCACGGTCGTGACCTCGTCCAACCAGAGGGCGGCGACCTGGAACGCCTGGTCGGCCGCCTGCGAGGCCACCGGGTCGACGGCGTGGCCGCCTTCACGGGCGATCGCGGTGGCGCGCTCGGCGGTCGCGGAGAAGTCGATGCCGTCGCCGCCGGACTGCGCGGCACGCTGCAGCTGACTCATCAGGTTCGCGACGAAGGCCGGGTCGTTCGGCAGGCCGGCTGCACCGGCGAGCTGCGACGGGTCGATCTGGCCCTCGCCCGAGAGCAGCTTGCGCAGCATCTCCTGGAAGTCGTCGTCCGGCCCCGGCTGTGGTTCATCAGGCATGCCGACTACGCTAATCGCTGCTCACGGGGCCGCACCTGGGATGCCCCCGTGGGAACGCCCGAACCGCTGCGCCGAGGGCGAACAGTCCCGCCGCACGGCGCGGACGACCGCCCCGCCGTCAGGCCCGGCGACCGCCCCTGGAAGGACCCCGCGTGACCCTCTTCACCCCCGCGCCCCGTCGTCGTTCGCGTGCCAGGACCGTCGGGTGGGCGTTCGTGATCGGTGCCGTCGTGCTGGGGATCCTGGCGAGCGTGCTGCCGAGCCCGTACCTGATCGAGGTCCCCGGACCGGTCTACAACACCATCGGGACCCAGAAGCAGGGGACGGGCAAGGACGCGAAGGACGTCAAGCTCATCCAGGTGTCCGGGCACGAGACCTACCCCACCGCCGGAGCGCTCGACATGCTGACGGTCGGCATCCAGGGCGACGCGACGAACCGTCCGTCGTGGACCAGCGTCGTCCGGGCGATCTTCACGAAGTCCGAGGCCGTGATCCCGGTCGAGGCGATCTACCCGACCGGCACCACGACCGAGCAGGTGAACCAGCAGGACTCCGCCGACATGCAGGCGTCGCAGCAGTCCGCCGTGGCCGCAGCACTCATCCAGCAGGGCAACGACCTGCCGACGGAGCTCGAGGTCGGCACGGTGCAGAAGGGTTCGGCTGCCGACCTCCCGATCGAGAAGGGCGACGTCATCACGGCCTTCGACGGCACCTCGCTCACGACGAACGCCGACGCCACCTCGCTGCGGGAGCTCGTCGCGAAGCACGGTACGTCGACCCCGGCCACCGTCACCATCGAGCGCGACGGCGCGACGAAGGACGTCCGGGTGACCCCGCGCGACGAGCAGGGCACCGCGCTCCTGGGCGTCGGCGTCACGGAGAAGTACGACTTCCCGTTCGACGTCTCGATCAAGCTGCAGGACGTCGGCGGCCCCTCGGCCGGCATGATGTTCGCGCTCGGGATCATCGACGAGATCACGCCCGGCAAGCTCAACGGCGGCAAGCACGTCGCGGGGACGGGCACGATCACCGCCGACGGCGAGGTCGGAGCCATCGGCGGCATCCGGCAGAAGCTCTACGGAGCGCGGGAAGCGGGGGCGACGGTGTTCCTCGCCCCGGCCGACAACTGTGACGAGGTCGTCGGGCACGTGCCGGACGGGCTCGACGTCTACAAGGTGTCGACGCTCGACCAGGCCGTCACCGACCTGCAGACCATCGCCGACGGGAAGAGCACCGCCGAGCTCGCTCGCTGCGGTTCCTGACCGGGTTCCTGAGTCCTCGCACAGTTTCACAGTCCGCCCGGTCCAATAGGATCAGTGCACTGACGGCCCGCCGCGAGCCGGGCCCGCCGGTCCGACACGTCTGGAGCACATCAAGTGACGACAACCTCGTCCACCTCGGGGCGGCGTTCGCCGCGAGTCCCGATCGTGGTCACGATCATCGTGCTGGCCGCACTGGTGATCGGCTTCTTCATCTTCGCCAGCCTGTACACCGACTACGCGTGGTTCGCGCAGCTCGGGTTCCAGCAGGTCCTCACGACGCGGTGGATCGCAGGGACCCTGATGTTCCTCGCGGGCTTCCTGGGCATGGCGGTGCCCGTCTTCCTGAGCATCGGGCTGGCCTTCCGGTACCGCCCGGTCTACGCGAAGCTCAACTCGCAGCTGGACCGGTACCAGCAGGTCATCGAACCGCTGCGCCGCGCAGTCATGATCGGCATCCCGGTGGTGCTCGGCATCTTCGCCGGGCTGTCGACCTCGGGGCGCTGGAGCATGGTGCTCGAGTACTTCAACCGGACCCCGTTCGGCAAGACGGACCCGCAGTTCGGCCTGGACATCGGCTTCTACGTCTTCGAACTGCCGTTCTGGCGCTCGATCGTGGCGTACTCGTCGGCCGTGGTGCTGATCGCGGGGCTCGCCGCCCTCGCTGCCTGCTACCTGTACGGCGCGCTGCGCTTCGGGGGACGTGAAGTCCGGATCTCCCGTGCCGCGCGCATCCAGCTCGCCGTCACCGCCGCGCTCTACATCGCGCTGCAGGCGGTCAGCCTGTGGCTCGACCAGTACGCGGCGCTCACCAAGTCGAACTCGCTCATCACCGGCGCGCAGTACACCGAGGTCAACGCGGTCATCCCGGGTCGCGAGATCATGGCGGGCATCGCGGCGATCGTGGCGATCCTGTTCATCGTCACCGCGGTCATCGGCCGCTGGCGCATCTCGATCGTCGGCACCGGCCTGTTGCTCGTCGCCGCGATCGTCATCGGGGGCGTCTACCCCTGGATCGTCCAGCGCCTGCAGGTCAAGCCCTCGGAGCGTACCTACGAGTCCGCGTACATCGAGCGGAACATCAAGGCCACGCGTGACGCCTACGGTGTCTCCGACGTCAAGGAACAGAACTACGACGCCACGACCGAGGCCAGCTCCGGCGCCCTCGCGCAGGACGCCCAGACGACGGCGAACATCCGCCTCATCGACCCGAAGATCGTCTCCGACACCTTCAGCCAGCTGCAGCAGTACCGGCAGTACTACCAGTTCCCGGACGAGCTCGACGTCGACCGGTACGACGTCAAGGGCGAGACCGAGGACACCGTCATCGCGGTGCGTGACATCGACCTCGACGGCCTGAGCTCCGCCGCGAACACCCAGTACAACCGGGCGTTCGTGTACACCCACGGCTACGGCGTGACCGCGGCCTTCGGCAACCAGCGCGCGAGCGACGGCAAGCCGGTCTTCCTCGAGTCGGGCATCCCCTCGAACGGTGCGCTGGGTGACTTCCAGCAGCGCGTGTACTTCGGCGAGACCTCGCCGGCGTACTCGATCGTCGGCGCGCCGAAGGGTTCGAAGGACGTCGAGCTCGACTACCCGTCCGGATCCGACGACGACAACGGCGGCAACGCCACCACGACGTACTCCGGCGACGGCGGACCGAGCGTGGGCAACTTCTTCAACCGACTCGTCTACGCGGCGAAGTTCCAGTCGGAGCAGGTCCTGCTGTCGGACGCGGTCAACAAGGACTCGCAGATCCTCTACGACCGCGACCCGATCACGCGTGTCCAGAAGGTCGCTCCGTACCTGACGGTCGACAGCGACGCCTACCCGGCGATCGTCGACCACCGCATCCAGTGGGTCGTCGACGGCTACACGACGAGCGACGCCTACCCGTACTCGCAGAGCCAGAGCCTGTCGGACAGCATCGCCGGTTCGGAGTCCTCGGCGTACCGCACCGACCAGGTGAACTACATCCGCAACTCGGTGAAGGCCACGGTCGACGCCTACACGGGCAAGGTGACCCTCTACGCGTGGGACACCAAGGACCCGGTGCTGAAGACGTGGGAGAAGATCTTCCCGACGTCGGTGAAGTCGGTGTCGAGCATGAGCGCCGAGCTGCTGGACCACGTCCGGTACCCGACGGACCTGTTCAAGGTGCAGCGGTCGATCCTCGGCACGTACCACGTGACGAACGCGAACTCGTTCTACTCGGGTGACGACGCGTGGAACACGCCACAGGAACCCACCACCACGGGGTCGACCGACACGGATGCGAGCGCCGCCGACACGTCGACGACCACGAACGCCCTGGGCGCGCAGACGACGACGACCGCGAGCAAGGCGAACCTGCAGGATCCGTACTACCTGACGATGAAGGTGCCGGGGCAGGAGACCGCGTACAACCTGTACACGACCTACATCCCTCAGCAATCCGCCGGTGCGAACAACCGCAACGTGCTGACGGGGTACCTGGCCGCCGACTCCGACGCGGGAGGTGCGGGCAAGGGCAAGAAGGCGTCGGGCTACGGCAAGCTCACGTTGCTGACGATGCCGAAGACCGACAACATCCCGGGCCCGGCGCAGGTGCAGAACCTGTTCAACTCGGACACCACGGTGTCGCAGGAGCTGAACATCCTGAAGCGCGGCAACTCGACGGTGAAGCAGGGCAACCTGCTCACCCTGCCGGTCGGCGGCGGCTTCCTGTACGTGCAGCCCGTGTACGTCCAGTCGACGTCGAGCGGTTCGTACCCGCTGCTGCAGAAGGTGCTCGTCGCGTTCGGCGACAAGATCGCGTTCGAGGACACCCTCGACGAGGCGCTCAACTCGCTGTTCGGCGGTGATTCGGGTGCTGCTGCCGGAGACTCCGATGCCAGTGGTTCGGGGAGCGACTCCGGTTCGGGCTCGTCCGACGCCGGCTCCGGCTCCGATTCGGGTTCCGGTTCGACCGGTGGCTCGTCCGGCTCGGGCACCGTCGACAACGACGCGCTCCAGAAGGCGCTGTCCGACGCGAAGGCCGCACTGCAGGACCGTCAGGACGCCTACGCCGACAACGATCTGGTGGCCGCTGCCGAGGCCGACAAGCGCCTGCAGGACGCGATCGAGGCCGCGACCGCAGCCGAAGACGGCAGCTGACACGCCGTGGCGGGGCACACGATTTGTGCCCCGCCACGACCGTGTGTAGGCTATTCAACGTGCCGCGGGGTGGAGCAGTTCGGTAGCTCGCTGGGCTCATAACCCAGAGGTCGTAGGTTCAAATCCTGCCCCCGCAACCAAGCGTCACAGGAAAGCCCCGGTCCGAATGGACCGGGGCTTTCCTCGTTCGTGGACCTGTTCCAGCACGCGTGCGTTCCGGAGCCCGCCGGTACGCTCGGCGAATGGGCACCCTCACGATCGCCGCCGCGCAGTTCGCTCCCGTGGACGACCCGGAAGCCAACCTCGAGACCGTCCGGACCGCCGCAGCCGACGCAGCGGCGCGGGGAGCGGCCCTGCTCGTCACGCCGGAGTACTCGTCGTACTTCACCGCCGACATCGACGACCGGTTCGTCGCCGCAGCGCAACCGCTGGACGGCCCGTTCGTCTCCGGGCTCCGCGACATCGCCCGCGACACCGGGGTCGCGCTCGTCGTCGGGATCGCCGAGACGACCGACGCCGAGACGACCGACGCCGAGATGACCGGCGCCGTGACGACCGGCGCCGAGACGACCGGCGCCGTGACGACCGGCGCCGTGACGACCGGCGCCGCGACGACCGGCGCCGCGCCGGCGGACGTACCCACGCGCTTCCGCAACACCCTGGTCGCGGTGCTCCCCACCGGTGAGCTCGCGGCGACCTACCGGAAGGTGCACCTCTACGACGCGTTCGGGTCACGGGAGTCCGACCGCATCGAGTCCGGCGACCCGGAGCAGCTGCCGGTCTTCGAGTTCGAAGGCCTCCGGATCGGGCTCGAGACCTGCTACGACCTGCGCTTCCCCGAGGTCACCCGCCGGCTGGCTGCACCCGAGCACGGTGCGGCCGACGTCGTCGTGCTGCCGGCCGAGTGGGTGCGTGGCCCCGGCAAGGAGCACCACTGGCGGACCCTGCTCACCGCGCGGGCGATCGAGAACACCGTGTGGGTCGTCGGTGTCGGCCAGACGCCGCCGATCGGCATCGGCGCCTCGGTGGTGCTCGACCCCTCCGGTGTCGCCGTGGCGTCGGCCGGCTCCTCGCCCGGCACGCTCGTCGCGACCGTCGACACCGCCGTGACCGACGCGGTCCGGCAGGTCAACCCGTCGCTGGCACTCCGCCGGTACGACGTCGCGCTGCGCGCCCAGCCAGGAGGCACGGCTCGCCCCTGACAGGCGCGTTCCGTCCCATCGCGGTCGCCCTGCAATGCCACAACGCGCGTGGAGGGCAGGAACATCCGGCCTCCCACGCGCGGGACGTCCTCCCACAGGCGGGACGTCCTCCCGTGCGCGGAACGTCCTCCCACGGGCGGACCGTCTCGCTACGCGCCAGAGCCCAACTGTGCCAGGCGGTCGGCGGCGTCCGCGAGGACGGAGCGGCGCTTGCAGAACGCGAAGCGCACGAGGGACCGGTAGCCCGCGGCGTGGTCCGGCCGAACGAAGGCCGACACTGGCACGCCGACGACCCCGGCCAGGGCGGGCAGCTCCAGACAGAAGGCCCGTGCGTCGTCGTACCCGAGCGGCGCGGAGTCAGCGATCACGAAGTACCCGCCGTCCGGCCGCATGACGTCGAAGCCCGCTGACCGGAGCCCCGAGGCGAGCAGTTCGTGCTTGGCGGCGAGTTCGGCGGCGATCCCGGCGAAGACGGCGTCGGGCAACCGCAGCCCGACGGCGACGGCCGGCTGGAACGGTGCGCCGTTGACGAAGGTCAGGTACTGCTTCACCGTCGTGATCGCGTCGACGAGCGTCGGGGGAGCAGTGAGCCAGCCGATCTTCCAACCGGTGGTGCTAAAGGTCTTGCCGGCGCTCGAGATCGAGACCGTGCGCTCGGCGGCTCCGGGCAGTGTCGCGATCGGCGTGTGCGGGACGGTGAACGTCAGGTGCTCGTAGACCTCGTCGGTGACGATGAGGGCGTCGTACCGCGTCGCGAGCTCCACGATCGTGCGCAGGACCTGGTCGGGCAGGACCCGGCCGGTCGGGTTGTGCGGCGTGTTGACGAGCACGACGCGGGTGCGGTCGGTGAACGCGGCGCGCAGGGTGTCCTCGTCCGGCAGGAAGTCCGGAGCGGTGAGGGGCACGGTGACGTGGGTGCCGCCGGCGAGCCGGACGAGCGCACCGTAGGCGTCGTAGAACGGTTCGAACGTGATGACCTCGTCGCCCGGTTCGACCAGGGCGAGGAGCGTCGCGGCGAGTGCTTCGGTGGCGCCGGCGGTGACCAGGACCTGTCGGTCGGGGTCGACCCCGAGGCCGTACCACCGCTGCTGGTGTTCGGCCACGGCGGTGCGGAGGTCGGCTGTCCCGCGTCCGGGCGGGTACTGGTTGACGCCGTCCCTGATGGCGCGGACGGCGGCCTCGAGCACCTCGGTGGGGCCGTCCTGGTCGGGGAAGCCCTGCCCGAGGTTGATCGCGCCGGTGCTCGCGGCGAGGGCGCTCATCTCGGCGAAGACGGTGGGCGCCGGGACGCCGTCGGGTCCCAGGAGCATCGCTCCCTCGGCTGCTCGCAACCAGGGTCCTGCCTGCCGCATGTGGTTCCCTCCGGTGACGGCGACGACGTGTCGCGCTGAACGGACCCCAACCTAGCTGGCCGTCCGACGGCGATCCGGGGACGGACCCACAGCCCACGCATAAGATCGGCAGAGGATGCTTCCAGCGTCGCCAGAAGCACCGCTCAGGTGGTTGCGACAGACTGCACGAGCTTGAAAGGAGCACGTCCAGCATGACCGACACCACGCCCAACGGGCAGGGCGACGACCGCCGTCCGGACGATGCGGCATCGCCTGCCGCCAGTGAGGACGCCGCCGCAGCGGCCACGAAGGGGAACACGTCGATGCCGAACGACTCCGAGCAGTTCAACGACGCCGAGCGGTCCGACGACGCCGCGCAGCACACGGCTCCGTCCGACGACGCCACGAACGCCGACCACACCGACGTGATCCCGTCGGCGACCGACCACCCCACGGACCGCTACACGGCTCCGTACCCCACGCTCTCGGGCGACCAGCAGCGCGATGCCGGCCAGCAGCCGGCCGGGTACGGCCAGCAGACCTCGCCGTACGGGCAGGCGGCCCAGTACGGCCAGCAGCCCGCGGCCGACCAGACGAGCGGGCACGGCCAGGCCCAGCCGAGCCAGTACGGACAGTCCCAGCAGTCCCCGTACGGCCAGCAGTCCCCGTACGGCCAGCAAAGCCAGTACGGCCAGAACCAGCCGAACCAGCAGTCCCAGTACGGGCAGGGCCAGTACGGCCAGCAGGGCCAGTACGGCCAGCAGAGCCAGTACGGCCAGAACCAGCAGCCGCAGTACGGCCAGCAGCCGACCGCGGGCCAGCCGCGGTACGGCGAGTACGCCCAGCCGGCATCTGCTGCTGCCCCCGCGTCCTCGTCGGAGTACGCGACGGCGTCGGCACAGGCGCCGCAGTCCGCCACGAGCGCCTTCGGCGACGTGGACGGCGCGAACCAGCGCAACGGCCACTACTTCGCCGACGGGACAGCGGGTGCAGCGGCCACCACGACCACCACCCGCTCCGGTCGCAGCAAGCTCGTCCTCCCGATCATCGCCGGACTGGTCGTCGCGGGTCTGGTCGGCGGCGGCGCCGGGTGGCTCGCCGGGTCGTCGCAGGGCGGCACCGTCACGTCGTCGTCCGGTTCGTCGCAGGGCGGCAACCTCACGGTCAACGACTACGACTCCGCGACCGTCGTCACCGCGGTCGCTGCTCAGGCGACGCCGTCGGTCGTGACGATCAACGTGTCGTCCAGCAACGAGGCCGGCACCGGTTCGGGCGTCGTGATGAGCAAGGACGGCTACATCGTCACGAACACCCACGTGGTGACGCTCGACGGCGACAGCTCGAACGGTTCGATCACCGTGACGACCTCGAACGGCAAGATCTACGAGGGCAAGCTCATCGGCACCGACCCGACGGTCGACCTCGCAGTCATCAAGATCGACGCGACCGACCTCAAGCCGATGGAGTTCGCGGACTCCACGAAGCTCAACGTCGGTGACACCGCGGTCGCGATCGGTGCGCCCCTGGGTCTGTCGAACACGGTCACGGACGGCATCGTCTCGACCCTGAACCGCAGCATCCAGGTCACGTCGAGCGCTCCCAGCGAGGGTGGCGACTCCAACGAGGGCGGCAACGGCGGCAGCGGCCCGTTCGACTTCTGGGGCAACGGCGACAACGGCAGCAGTTCGTCCGCGAACACGACGGTCTCGCTGCCCGTCATCCAGACCGACGCGTCGATCAACCCGGGCAACTCCGGTGGCGCCCTGCTCGACGCGAAGGGCAAGCTGATCGGCATCAACGTGGCCATCGCCTCGGCTGGCAGCTCGTCGTCGTCGGACTCGGCGGCCGGCAGCATCGGCGTCGGCTTCTCGATCCCGTCGAACCTGGTGAAGCGCGTCGCGAACGAGATCAAGGACAAGGGCTCGGCCACGCACGGCCTGCTCGGTGCCACCGTCGGCGACGCCTCGGAGAACGCGAGCGCGACCCAGATGGGTGCGCTCATCAAGTCGGTCTCGTCCGGCGGTGCGGCGGCCAAGGCCGGTCTGCAGAAGGGCGACGTCGTCACGAAGATCGGTTCGGCGACCGTCTCGGACGCCACCGACCTGACGGCGCAGGTCCGCTACTTCGCGGGTGGCGCATCGACGACGATCAGCTACCTCCGGAACGGCCAGACCCGCGAGGCGGACGTGACCCTGGGCACGTACGACAGCAAGGGCTGACGCCACCACGGACACGACGGGAGGCCCGGTGCACGACGTGCGCCGGGCCTCCCGTCCGTCGGCGGGTCGCGTCGCGGGCGCCCCGCAGGTTCCGGGTTCGGGTCTTGATAGGCTCATGGTCGCTCTGCGGGGCGGCACCGCCCCGGTGCGTCCCGTGCACCCAGCCAGCACCCCGAGGTACGCATGCAGACAGACGGACAGCCCCTGCCGGGCGTCTCGTACGTGATGCCCGTGCTCAACGAGGTCACCGAGGTCCGCGCTGCGGTCGCCAGCCTGCTCGACCAGGACTACACCGGCGTGTTCGAGGTCATCCTCGCGCTCGGCCCCTCGATCGACGGTACGAACGAACTCGTGGCCGAGATGAGCGCGGCCGACCCACGCATCCGGGCGATCGACAACCCGGTCGGTTCCACGCCGGCCGGACTGAACGTCGCGATCACGGCGTCGGTGCACCCCGTGGTGGTCCGCGTCGACGCGCACTCGGTGCTGCCCCCGGACTACACGCGCATCGCGGTCCGCACCCTGCTCGAGTCCGGTGCGGACAACGTCGGCGGCATCATGCGCGCCGAGGGCCGTAGCCCGTTCGAGCGGGCCGTCGCGTTGGCGTACGGCAGCCGCGTCGGACTCGGCGGCACCCCGCACCACGTCGGTGGGACCGCCGGCCCCGCAGAGACCGCGTACCTCGGCGTCTTCCGTCGCGACCGCCTGTTCGAGGTCGGCCTGTTCGACGAGGGCATCAAGCGCGGTCAGGACTGGGAACTCAACCGGCGTCTGCGCCAGACCGGCGGCACGGTGTGGTTCACGCCCGAGCTGGTCGTCACCTACCGCCCGCGGCCGAGCCTGAAGCGCCTGGTGCGGCAGTTCGTCGCGACCGGGTTGTGGCGCGGCGAGCTCGCCCGTCGGTTCCCCGCGAACAACGGCCTGCGGTACTTCGTGCCGCCCGCGATGGTCGCCGCCATGGCCGTCGGGATCCTGGCCGGCGTCGTCGGTGTCGTCGGTGCGGCCCTCGGCAGCCCGGTCGCCTGGGCGCTGCTCGGGTTCGCCGTGCCCGCCGTGTACCTGCTCTTCGTCGTCCTCGGGTCGGTCGCCGTCGCGCGCCGGTCCGGGGTGGCGACCTTCCTCTGGCTGCTCGTGGTGCTGCCCTGCATCCACGTGGGATGGGGGCTCGGTTTCATCATCGGGTTCCTCACCCGCACCTCTGAGCTGACCACCCACACCGGACGGTGACCCCATGACCGACCACGCCACCCACGGCCGCGGCTCCGCACGCCCGACGTCGATCGCCGAGTTGCGTGCCGTCGCCCAGCCGGACGAGGTCCGCGCCCGCGCCAACGCCGAGCACTGGACGGCTTCGCTGTACCTGCGCGACGTCTCGCCCTACCTGACCTGGGTGCTGCTGAAGACCCGCGTCAGCGCCAACCAGGTGACCGGCTTGATGATCCTGGTCGGGTGGAGCATCGCCGCGGCCCTGCTCATCCCCGGCATCTGGGGCGCAGCGCTCGCCCTGGTGCTCGGACAGCTGCAGATGCTCGTGGACTGCTGCGACGGCGAGGTCGCACGGTGGCGTGGCACCCGCTCGCCCGCCGGGGTGTTCCTGGACAAGGTCGGGCACTACACGACCGAGGGACTGATCCCGGTCGCGCTGGGCAGCCGAGCCGCCACCTGGCCGATCCACGGCGCCGACTGGATGTGGACCACGATCGGCTGCGCACTCGGTCTGGTCATCGTGCTCAACAAGGCCCTCAACGACATGGTGCACGTCGCCCGGGCGAACGCGGGACTCGACAAACTCGTCGACCGACGCGACGCCTCGACCGCGCCGTCCGGCCGGAAGCTCGCCTCGCTCCGCCGCCTGGCCCGGTTCCTGCCGTTCCACCGCCTGTACCACTCGGTCGAGCTCAGCATGCTCGCGTTCCTGTTCGCGCTCATCGGACTGGCGATCGGCGACACGCTCGCCAGCCGGATCCTGGTCGGCGCGCTGCTGCCCCTGGCGGTGCTGGCGACCGTCGGGCACTTCCTGGCGATCATCGCGTCCAAGCGGGTCAAGGCATGACCGACGACGCGGTGACCCCGAGCACCGTTCGTCGCCACGCGGTCGCGCACCCGCAGCGACCGCGCGTCGCCGTCGTGAGCCTGTCGCAGGGCACCCGGCCCGACGACCTGCGCCGCGGGCTCGACAGCGTGCTCGCGCAGCAGGGCGTCGAACTCGACGTGGTCTGCGTCGGCAACGGCTGGGAGCCGACCGGCCTGCCGGAAGGGGTGCGGACGCTGGCGCTGCCGGAGAACCTCGGGATCCCGGCTGGCCGCAACGCCGGTGCCGCGGTCGTCGACGGGGACTACGTGTTCTTCCTGGACGACGACGCCTCGATCCCCTCGGTGACGTTTCTGCAGGACGCCGTCGGCCGCTTCGAACGCGACCCCTCGCTCGGACTGCTCCAGCCGCGCGTGGTCGACCCGACCGGTGCCGCCAATCCGCGGCGCTGGGTCCCGCGCATCCGCAAGGGCGAGCCAGACCACTCGTCGCCGGTGTTCTCGGTGTGGGAGGGCGCCGTCGTGCTGCCGATGGACGTGTACCGGGTCGTCGGGGGATGGGGCGCGAAGTACTTCTACGCGCACGAGGGCATCGAACTCGCGTGGCGCGTGTGGGACGCCGGTCGACGTGCCTGGTACGCCGGCGACCTGGTCGCCCACCACCCGGCCATCGACCCGGCGCGGCACACCGAGTACTACCGCCTGAACGCCCGCAACCGGGTGTGGCTGGCCCGACGGAACCTGCCGGCACCGCTCCGGCCGCTCTACGTCGGCTCGTGGGCCGCGATCCAGGTCGCGCGCTGGTGGCGGCACCCGCGACGCCTGGCGACCTGGTTCGCCGGGATCCGCGAGGGATGGACCACCGACTGCGGGCCGACCCGACCGATGAGCTGGCTGACCGTCGCACGGATGACGCTCGCCGGGCGCCCGCCCGTCGTCTGACCGCCCCGAACCACACCGCCACCGCAGAACGGGAGACAGTCCATGCCGATCACCAGTGACGTGCGGACCGCCGTGCGCCTGGCCCAGCGCCTGCTCGCCTCGCGCCGGAGTCGCCGGGCGCTCGCCCGTCGCCTGCCGTCGGTGCCGGTGCCGGCGCCCGGCACGGTCGAGATCGCGGTGTACTTCGCCGACGGCCCCGTGAACATGTACCAGGTGCGCCAGTGGTACGCGCCGCTGGCCGAACTGGCGAAGACGCACCCGGTCGCGATCATCGCGCGCAGCCCGGGCACCATGACCACGCTCATCGACGAGTCGCCGGTCCCCGCGGTGTACGCCCGTCAGGTCGTCGACCTGGAGCAGTTCGTCGAGACCCAGGCGCCGAAGGTGGTGCTGTACGTCAACCAGAACGCCCGCAACTTCCAGATGATGCGGTACGGGCGCATGTGGCACGTCTTCGTCAACCACGGCGAGAGCGACAAGATGTACATGACGACGAACCAGTTCAAGGCGTACGACTACGCGTTGATCGCCGGGGACGCCGCGCGTGGCCGGCTCGCCGAGGCGCTGTGGGACTACGACCTCGACGCCAGGACCATCGCGATCGGCCGTCCCCAGGCCGATCACTTCGCCGGCGCGGCACCGTACCCCGCCGACGAGCGCACCGTCGTGCTGTACGCACCGACGTGGGAGGGCGACCGCGGCGCCGCTGCGTACGGCTCGATCGCGTCCCACGGCACCACCATCGCCGAGCAGGTGCTCGCGTCGCCCCGGCACCGCCTGGTGTACCGACCGCACCCGCGGAGCGGCGTGCTGGACCCGGCGTACCGTGCTGCGCACGAGCGGATCGTCGCGGCGATCACGGCGGCGAACGCGGCCGACCCCACCGCGCACCACGTGCACGACGAGGGCGGGGAGCTCGGTTGGCAGCTGGCCGACGCCGACGTGGCGATCACCGACATCAGCGCGATGATCTACGACCGCCTGGCGGTCGGGAAGCCCCTGATCGTGACTCGCCCGGTGTCGCCGGAGGCGGACGTGGACGAGCGGGGCTACCTGAGCGACGCCAACTGGCTGACCGCGGCCGACGCACCGTCGGTGCTCGCGCGGATCGACGCCGCCGTGGGGGACGCCGCCGAGCTCGCCAAGCTGCAGCAGTGGGTTGCGCGCTACTTCGGCGACACCACGCCCGGTGCCGCGACGGCCCGGTTCCACGCCGCCGTCGAGTGGCTGCTGGAGCGCTGGCGCACCGTCGCTGCCGAGCGCGGCGAACGCTGAGCCCCGGCCGGACACGGTCACGGGTGCAGCCCCTGACCGACCAGTGACATCCGCCACACGTACTCGGAGCGGTCCGGGCGGCGCCAGCGGACGATCACGACGCCGGTGTCCTGCGGATCCGCGCCGAACACGGCGACGGACAGACGTCGACCCGGTTCGAGCCGGTGCACTGCCAACGGCGGGCTGTAGCCGTTGCCGAGGTGGGTGAGGGTCAGCCCGTCGACCGGTTCGTCCCCGGTGTTGACGAGGTCGTACCGGCGCGGGGCCTGCGAGCGGTCGATGGTGAACGGGACGGCGTACGCGGGTGCTGGGTGGTGCATGGGGGGAACGCTAGGGGGAGGGTCCGACGGTGGGGCCCCGGCGCAGCACCGGGGAACCCGTCGCTGTGGAGGGGACACCGTGGTGCCCTGGTTGTGGAGGGGGAGTACCCGACCGGTCAGACGCCGTAGTCGGCGGAGTACTGCGCCAGCGCTTCCTCGATGGTGCCGTCGAGCTGCAGCCGGCCCTTGTCGAGGTACAGACCGCGGTCGCAGAAGCGGCGCAGGTCCTTGTCGCTGTGGGACACGAAGAAGAGCGTCCGCCCGCCGGCCAGGAGCTCCTCGATCCGCTTGTAGCACTTCTCGCGGAAGGCCTTGTCGCCGACGGCGAGGACCTCGTCCACCAGGATGACGGGCTCGTCGAGCCGCGAGATGACCGCGAACGCGATGCGCACCTTCATGCCGCTCGACAGGTGCTTGTACGGGGTGTCGACGAAATCCGCGATCTCGGCGAAGTCGATGATCTCGTCGAAGGCGGCACGGATCTCGGCGCGCGACATGCCGTGCAGGCCGGCGGTGAGGTAGACGTTGTCGCGGACGGACAGGTCGCCGACGAACCCACCGGTGATCTCGATGAGCGGCGCGACACCGGCCCCGACGTCGATCCGGCCCTCGTCCGGCAGCATCACCTGGGCCACGAGTTTCAGGAGCGTGGACTTGCCCTGACCGTTGCGACCGACGACGCCGATCGCCTCGCCCGGACGGACGTCGAACGACACGTTGCGGAGCGCCCAGAACTCGTCGGCACGCTTGCGGCGGCCGCGTCCGGCGAAGAGGTCCTTGAAGTTGCGGCTCGCACGTCGGTTGCGCTTGAAGCAGATGCCGGCGTCGCGCACGGAGATCACCGGTGCGATGGTCTCGGTGCGTCGGGTCTGGTCGGTGGCGGTCATCACAGCTCCTTCAGCACGCGGTGCTCGCTGCGTCGGAACACCGCGAAGCCGATCGCCAGGACGATGCCCGTGATGACCACCGACGCCCCGACCTCGAACCAGTCGAGCTGACTCGGGAAGAACGCGGCACGGTACATCCCGAAGATGCCGGTGAGCGGGTTGACCGCGGCGATCGGTCGCAGGGCGTCGGGCAGCGCGTGCGTGCCGTAGATGATCGGCGATGCGTAGAACAGGAAGCGCAGGACGAGCTTGGTCGCACGCTCGAGGTCGCGGAAGAAGACGACGAGCGGCGCGACGATCAGGCCGAGGCCGTACACCAGCGCGCACTGCAGCACGATCGCCAGCGGGAAGAAGACCACCTGCCAGTGCAGGTGCGCACCCGTCGCGATCGCGAACGCCGCCAGCACCGGCAGGCTCAGCAGGAACTCGATGCCCTTCGACGCGTCGATCCGCGCGACCCAGATGGTGCGGGGGATCGTCGTCGAGCGGATGAGCTTCGACTCCTTGATGAACGCCCGTGTGGAGTCCGAGACGCCCCCGGTGAACCACATCCACGGCAGCAGCGCGGAGAGCAGGAAGACGATGTACGGGTCTTCACCGACCGAGCCGCGGTGGAACACCTGGGTGAAGACGAACCAGTAGATCGCCGACATCACGAGCGGGTCGAGGATCGACCAGACGTACCCGAGCGCCGACGTCGAGTACCGGACGCGGAGATCGCGGACGGTCAGCAGCCAGAGGGCATGACGATAGCGCCGACCGGCGCTCCGGGTCGCCGCTGGTGCGGCAGCCGTGGGCACGGTCGGCGCGCTCGCTGTGGTCACGGTTTCCCTTCGGGCGGAACCGCCGAAGGGGTCCTGACGGAGGTTCAGGCGAACAGGTTGTTCGCGCGCTCGAGGTCCTCGGCGAAGTCGATCTCGACCGCGTACAGGTCCGAGATGTCGATCGGGGACCAGCGTAGCCCGTCCTCGGCGATGGCAGCTTCGATGCCGCCCTCGAAGTACTCCTGGTCGTCGACGCGACCGAGCTGGCGGATGAGGGCCTGCTTGTCGTTCGCCGACACGTAGTTGATGCCGACGGCTTCGCCGAGCCCGCCGACGACCTGCTTGGAGAGCTTGTGGATGAAGCCCTCGGCGTCGACGGTGTACTTGACCTCTTCGTCGGAGACCTTGTCGGTGTTGACGCTGACGAACGAGTGGTCCTCGTCGATCATGTCGGCCGCACGGACGAGCGCCATCGGGTCGAAGACCACGTCGCCGTTCATCCAGAGGACACCGCTCTTGCCGGTCGCCTTGAGGGCGCGCAGCAGGCTCTTCGAGGTGTTGGTGGAGTCGTAGGACTCGTTGTAGACGAAGGACGCGTCGGGGAAGGCCTCGACGATGTGCTCCGACTTGTAGCCGACGACGATCGTCACGCGGGCGCTCGAACCGAACGCGGCGCGGATGTTGTCGAACTGCTGCTGCATGATGGTGCGGCCGTCACTGAGCTCCGTGAGCGGCTTCGGCAGGCTGCGGCCGAGCCGGCTGCCCATCCCCGCTGCGAGGATCACGATCTGCGTGGTCATGCTGGTCCCTTCTGGTGTCCGCCCGCGCGCCCTGGGGCACGGGCGGGCCTCGTCGAGTCTGCTCGCGGAACGTCCGAGTTCGCCGAGAACCGGACGCCGAGGGCCACGGGGGCCGGCTGCTGCGCGGTGTCGGAGAGCCCGCCGGAGCAGGTTTCCAAGTGGTGAACACTCCTTCGTGCCCTGGTGAATGATACGGAAACACCCGCTCAAGGGGTAGATCTGCCGCGCTTCGTACTCATTTCGTGACACTGGAGCGGGCGGTTCCCCGCTGTCCGGAGAGCGTTGGTACGGTTGGGCGATGGCCGCCAGAGCAGAGAACGAGGACGTGTACGCCACGACCGACGCTGCCTGGATGACCGAAGCGAGTGACACCGACGAGCAGGACGCCGACGAGCGTGCCGCGGATCGGGTGGACGCCGCGGCGGGGGACGACGCCGACGACGACGACATGGGGGATCCGGATGCGCGCGACGCCTCCGTTGATGACGAGATGACCGACGACACCACGGCCGCCGACACCACGGCCGCCGACACCGATCCGGTCACCGAGCCGCAGTCGGACGCAGCGCCCGGTACCGCAGCGCGTGCCGCGGCAGCGGCCCCGACGACGACCACCGGCGCCCGACCTGCCAAGCCCCGCACGACGAAGCAACGCACCAAGCGACCGGCGACGGCCGCCGGCGCGACCGGCACCGTGCCTCCCGGCTCCGCGGCGAGCGACGCGACGTCCGCGACGGACGCGACCGCGCATACGGCGCAGGGCGGACCGGAGACCGACGCACCGGAGACCGACACCGCGTCCAGCCCCGCCGCGAAGAAGCGTGCTCCTCGGGCCACCGCGTCCAAGGCCCCGCAGAAGCTGCAGCCCGTCGTGCTCGCCGCGGACGGCCTCGTCAAGCGGTACGGGCAGACCCTCGCCGTCGACGAGGTCGACCTCGAGATCCGCCAGGGCTCGATCTTCGGCGTGGTCGGCCCCAACGGCGCCGGCAAGACGACCACCCTGTCGATGATCACCGGCCTGCTGCGTCCCGACGCCGGGTCCGTCACGGTCCTGGACCACGACGTCTGGGCCGACCCCACGGCCGCCAAGCGCAGCCTCGGCGTGCTGCCGGACCGCCTGCGGCTGTTCGATCGCCTCACCGGTGCGCAGCTGCTCTACTACTCGGCCACCCTGCGCGGTCTCGACGGTGCCACGGCCCGTGAGCGCAGCACCGACCTGGCCGAGGCGTTCGGGCTCGGCGAGGCGCTCGGTCGCCAGGTCGCCGACTACTCGGTGGGCATGGCGAAGAAGATCGCCCTGGCCGCCACGCTCATCCACTCGCCGCGGGTCCTCGTGCTCGACGAACCGTTCGAGTCGGTCGACCCCGTGAGCGCTGCGACCATCACCGACATCCTGCGCCGCTACACGCGCGGCGGTGGCACCGTCGTGCTCTCCAGCCACTCCATGGAGCTCGTGCAGCGCACCTGCGACTCCGTCGCCATCATCGTCGGCGGCAAGGTCCTCGCCTCGGGGACCATGGCCCAGGTGCGCGGTCGCAAGAGCCTCGAGGACAAGTTCGTCGAACTCGCGGGCGGCCGCGTCGTGGCAGAGAGCATGGAATGGTTGCACAGCTTCTCCGGCTGAGGGCCGACCTGCTCGCGGGCGAGGTCCGCGGCAGCGCCCGCCGGTCCGTGCTCGTCGTGCTCGGCAGCCTCGTCGGGCTCCTCGCCGCCGTGTTCGTCGCGACGCAGACGGTCGCGCTGCGCTCCGCCGACCCCGACACGGCCCGCGCGGTCACCGTGCCGGTCGGCACGCTCATCGCGTTCGCGTTCACCGTCGTCCCGCTCGTCGTCGGACGGAGCGACCAGCTCGACCCGCGGCGCTTCGCGGTGTTCGGCATCGGCCGTCGAGGGCTCGCGATCGGCCTGGTCGTCGCCGGGCTGATCGGCGTCCCGGTGATCGGGGTCGTCGTCGTGGCCGTCGCCCAGTCGGTCGCCTGGGCGCGTGACGCCGGTACCGGTGTGCTCGCGGTGATCGGCGGCCTGCTCGCGATCGCCACCTGCGCGCTGCTGGTCCGCGTGTGCTGCACCGTCGGCTCGCGGCTGATCGGTCCGCACCGGTCCCGCGACGCCGGGTGGCTCGTCGCGCTCGTGATCATCGTGCTCGCGATCCCGGCGGTCTCGCTGCTGCTCCGCGTCGACTGGCTCGACCCCGAGGGCACCGAGATGCAGCGCGTCGCGGACGTCGCGGGGTGGACGCCGTGGGGCGCCGCCTGGGCCGTGCCCGCCGAGGTCGCCAGCGGCCACGCCGGCACCGGGTTCCTCAAGCTGCTCGTCGCGATCGCCGTCGTCGCCCTGCTGACCTGGGCGTGGTGGGCGCTCGTCGGTCGGGCGCTCGACACCGTCGACGGTCGCACCCGGACCCGGCGCTACCAGGGGCTCGGCTGGTTCGACCGGCTCGGCTCGACCCCGGTCGCCGCCGTCGCCGCCCGCGCCCTGACCTACTGGGTGCGCGACCCGCGGTACCGCACCTCGTACCTGATCATCCTGTTCGTCCCGCTCGTCGTCATCCCGCTCGGGGTCGCCGGGGTGCCGTGGCACTGGACCGCGCTCGTGCCGTTGCCGCTGATGGCGCTGATCGCCGGGTTCCTGCCGCACAACGACGTCTCGTACGACAACACCGCGGTGTGGCTGCACGTCGCCTCCGGGGCTCCCGGGTGGAGCGACCGTCTCGGCCGTGTCGTCCCGGTGCTCGTCGTCGGTGCGCCGGCGATCGTGGCCGGCTCGGCGGTGTCCGCCTGGTTGTTCGACGACTGGACGGTGTTCCCGCTGCTGATCGGCGTGAGCGCCAGCGCCCTGCTGTCCGGACTCGGGCTGTCGAGCGTCGTGTCCGTCCTGCTGCCCTACCCGACCGTGCGGCCGGGGGACCACCCGTTCCAGCAGCCACAGGCCGCGGGGGTGACGGCGACGGTCGCGCAGTCGATGATGGTGATCGGCATCGTGCTCTGCACCGTCCCGGCGGCGTGGCTCGCGGTGCTGGCCTTCGTCCGCGGCGCCGAGCCGTGGTCGATGCTGACGCTCGCGGTGGGCATCGGGGTCGGCGTGGTCGTGCTCGTCATCGGGATCTTCGCGGGCGGGCGGCTGTTCGACCGGCGCGGCCCGGACCTGCTGGCCGCGGCGCAGCGCAACTAGCGTTCCGGAACGAGCGCAACGCGCGCAGACCGTCGTACCCTGGACCCATGAGCATGACGGAACCAGGCGGCGGCCTCGACGTGATGGACCGGGAGCTCGAGAAGCTCCTCGAAGACGAAGCGATCGAACCCGGCGACCACGAGCGGTTCTCGCACTACGTCAAGAAGGACAAGATCCTGCAGTCCGCCCTGTCCGGCAAGCCGGTCAAGGCGCTGTGCGGCAAGAAGTGGATCCCGGGCCGCGACCCGGAGAAGTTCCCGGTGTGCCCGGACTGCAAGGCCATCTACGAGAAGATGAAGTCCGAGTAGCAGCGACCCCAGGACGGACGGGAGGCCCGTGGCGACGCCGCCACGGGCCTCCCGTCCGTCGTCTGCGTCCGCAGACCGCTCAGATCACCAGGGTGGGGATCGCGGGGTCGCCGCGACCGATGCGCGCGGCGTCCGCCGGCAGCTCGGCCTTCGCCCGCTGGTGGTGCGCTCGCGCGGCCTCGACGCCCTGCGCTCCGAGGAACGCCGGATCGACCACGCCGCCGGTAACCACGGGCACGAGCAGGGGGCGCTCGTCGGGGCCGACCTGTCCGGCGGTGAGCACGACCTCGGCCGTGGCGACACCGTTGCGCAGACGTCGGCCGGCTTCCTTGCGGCCACCGATCGAGGCCTTGTCCGCCGACTTCTTCGCGACGGCGACCCAGTCGTCGCCGTCGGCGGACCGGTGTGCCACGAGCTTGAAGACCATGCCGGCGGCCGGGTGTCCGGAGCCGGAGACCACCGAGGTGCCGACGCCGTACGAGTCGACCGGGGCCGCACGGAGGGCCGCGATCGTGTACTCGTCCAGGTCGTTCGTGACCGTGATCTTCGTGTCGGTCGCGCCGAGCCGGTCGAGCTGCGCCCGGACGGCCGCGACGACCGAGGGCAGGTCGCCGCTGTCGATGCGGACACCGCCGAGCTTGCCGTCGGTCAGTCGGACGGCGGTCTCGACGGCCTGCTCGATGTCGTAGGTGTCGACGAGCAACGTCGTGCCGTTGCCGAGGGCGTCGAGCTGCGACCGGAACGCCTCTTCCTCGGAGTCGTGCAGCAGGGTGAACGCGTGCGCCGCGGTGCCCATCGTCGGGATGCCCCAGGTGCGGCCTGCCTCGAGGTTGCTCGTCGCGCCGAAGCCGGCGATGTACGCGGCCCGTGCTGCGGCGACGGCGTTCCACTCGCCGGTGCGGCGGGAGCCCATCTCGGCGAGCGGACGACCGTCGGCAGCGGAGACCATGCGCGCGGCGGCCGAGGCGATGGCGGAGTCGGCGTTGAAGACCGACAGGGCGAGCGTCTCGAGCACGACGGCCTCGGCGAACGTGCCCTCGATCTGCAGGATCGGGGAGTTGGGGAAGTAGACCTCGCCCTCGCGGTAGGCCCGGACGTCCCCGGTGAACCGGTAGTCGGCGAGGAACGCCGCGGTGCCCTCGTCGATGACCCCGCGGTCGCGCAGGAACCCGATCTCGTCGTCGCCGAAGCGGAAGTCGCCGAGGGCGGTCAGGAACCGGCCGAGGCCGGCCGCGACGCCGTAGCGACGACCGTCGGGCAGGCGCCGGGCGAACACCTCGAAGACGCACCGCCGGTGGGCGGTGCCGTCCTTCAGGGCCGCGTCGACCATGGTGAGTTCGTACTGGTCCGTCAGGAGCGCGCTGGTCACCTCCCCGACACTACTGCGAGCGTCGGTACGCTGGTCACCGTGACGGATGCACCGATCGGAGTCTTCGACAGCGGGGTCGGCGGGCTCACGGTGGCCCGCGCGATCATCGACCAACTGCCGCGCGAGAGCATCCGGTACGTCGGCGACACCGTGCACTCGCCGTACGGCCCGAAGCCCATCGCCGACGTCCGCCGCTACGCGCTCGAGGTCATGGACGACCTGGTCGAACTCGGCGTCAAGGCCCTCGTCATCGCCTGCAACACCGCGTCATCGGCCGTGCTCCGCGACGCCCGCGAACGGTACGAGCAGGCGTACGGCATCCCGGTGGTCGAGGTCATCCAACCCGCTGCCCGCGCCGCCGTGAAGCAGACCCGGACCGGGCGCATCGGCGTCATCGGCACGGTCGGCACCATCACCTCGCGCGCCTACGAGGACGCCTTCGCGGTCGCCTCGGACGTCACCCTGACCCTGGCGGCGTGCCCGCGGTTCGTCGAGTTCGTCGAGGCGGGGGACACCTCGTCGCCGCAGCTGCGCGAGGTCGCCGCCGGGTACCTCGACCCGATCCGCGCCGCCGACGTCGACACCCTCGTGCTCGGCTGCACCCACTACCCGCTGATGTCCGCGGCCATCCAGTACGTGATGGGCCCGGACGTCACCCTGGTGTCGAGTGCCGAGGAGACCGCCAACGACGTGTACCGGCGGCTCGTCGAGCACGGCCTCGAACGCACCTCCACCACCGCCCCGACGTACTCGTTCGAGTCGACCGGCGACGACGAGGACGGGTTCCTGCGGCTCGCCCGCCGGTTCCTCGGCCCCGAGATCGTCCGCGTCGGCCACCTCGAGACCGGCGCCATCACGCTGCCCCGTAGGCGGGCCTGAGCGGCGACCAGCCGCCAGCCGCCGCCCGCTCCGATGACCCGCACCGCGCCTCCAGGCCGGACCGAAAGGACACCATGACCACCCGCATCGACGGCCGCCAGGCCGAGGAACACCGTCCCGTCACCATCGAGCGGGGGTGGAGCACGCAGGCCGAGGGCAGCGCGCTCATCTCGTTCGGCAACACCAAGGTGCTCTGCACCGCCTCGTTCACGAACGGCGTGCCCCGTTGGCTCGCCGGCAAGGGCACCGGCTGGGTCACCGCCGAGTACTCGATGCTGCCGCGGTCGACGAACGAGCGCATGCAGCGCGAGTCGATCAAGGGCAAGGTCGGTGGCCGCACGCACGAGATCTCCCGGCTGATCGGGCGTTCGCTCCGTGCCGTGGTCGACACGAAGGCCCTCGGCGAGAACACCCTGGTCATCGACTGCGACGTGCTGCAGGCCGACGGCGGCACCCGCACAGCGTCGATCACGGGCGCCTACGTGGCGATGGTCGACGCGATCGAGTGGGGCCGCGGCAAGGGCTTCATCGGCAAGAAGGCCACCCCGCTCACAGACAGCGTGCAGGCGATCTCGGTCGGCATCGTCACGGGCGAGCCGATGCTCGACCTGGCGTACACCGAGGACTCCGCCGCCGACACCGACATGAACATCGTCACGACCGGGTCGGGCAAGTTCATCGAGGTGCAGGGGACCGCCGAGCACGCGCCGTTCGACCGCGACGAGCTGAACGTCCTGCTCGACCTGGGCCTGGCCGGCAACCAGTCGCTCGCGGCGATCCAGAAGACCGTGCTGGGGCTCGCGTGACCGGCACCGTCGTCCTCGCCACCCACAACCAGGGCAAGGTCGTCGAGCTCCGCGAGATCCTCGGGTCGGCGCTGGGCGAGGGTGTCGAGCTCGTCGGGTACGACGGCCCCGAGCCGGTCGAGGACGGTGACACCTACGCCGCGAACGCCCTGATCAAGGCCCGTGCCGCGGTCGCCCACACCGGGCTGCCGGCGCTCGCCGACGACTCCGGCATCGCGGTCGACGCGCTCGACGGCGCCCCAGGCATCCACTCGGCGCGGTACGCGGGCACCCGGTCGGACGCCGACAACATCGCGCTGCTGCTGCAGAACCTGGACGGCGTCGTGGAGCGGACCGCTGCCTTCGTGTGCGCGGCCGCGTTCGTCACGCCCGACGGGTTCGAGCACGTGGTCGAGGCGGTGTGGAACGGCGAGGTGCTGACCGCGCCGGTCGGCGACGGCGGACACGGCTACGACCCGGTGTTCCGGCCGGACGACGCCGACCGCTCGTCGGCCGAGCTCACCCGCGACGAGAAGAACGCCCTCTCGCACCGCAGCAAGGCGTTCCGGGGCATCGCGCCGGTCGTGCGGGAGCACTTCGGACTCTGAACCGCCCACCCGCGACGAGGACAGGCCCACACCGAACGGTGTGGGCCTGTCGCGTCCGGTCCGGCGACAGCGACAGCTACAGCTGCGGGTCGACGGCCGTCGACTCGGCCTGGTGCTCGTGCTTCTTCGCCTTGCGGGCGTTCCGGATGTAGGTCAGCGCCATCGGCACGACGGTCACCACGACGGCAGCGAGCAGGATGATGTCGATGTACTCGCGCACGATGTGGGCGACGAACGGGATGTGCCCGATGAAGTACCCGAGGAACGTCACGCCGACGCCCCAGACGACAGCGCCGATCGCGTTGTAGAGCGAGTACTTCTTGTAGTCCATGCGGCCGACGCCGGCGGCGATCGGCGCGAAGGTGCGGACGACCGGCACGAAGCGCGCCAGGATCACCGCGAGCGGGCCGAACCGGTGGAAGAACGCGTTGGTCCGCTCGACGTTCGCCTTGGAGAACAGACCGCTCTCCTTGCGCTCGAAGATCGGCGGACCGGCCTTCTTGCCGATGTAGTAGCCGAGCTCTCCGCCGAGGAACGCCGCCGCGCCGATCATCAGGGCCGCGACCCAGATCGGGATGCCGCCGATCTCGCCGCCGCGGTCGAACGCGAACAGGCCGGTGATGACGAGCAGGCTGTCGCCCGGGAAGATGAAGCCGATCAGCAGACCGGTCTCGGCGAAGACGATCGCACAGACGACGAGCACGGCGACTGCCCCGAAGTGGTCGAGGATGTACTGCGGATCCAGCCATGGGATCAGGGCGAGTGCGACGGAGTGCATGTCTCTTCCGGTCGTGCAGATGCGGTGACGGGAGGGTCACCCGCACGACGAGGGTACCGTCCGCGCGTGACCGGAACGTCCCTCGGTGGTATGAGATGCGCGAGCACGCAACGGTCGGTGCGGAAGGAGGGACTCGAACCCTCACGCCTGGGGCACAGGAACCTAAATCCTGCGTGTCTACCGATTCCACCACTCCCGCGAGCAGCGGCAGTCTACCGAGCGGTCCCTGGTCGGCGGACGTCGGCGGACGTCGCTGGTGCGAGGTTGATCACTCCGTGCGGCGCAGAAAGCGCGCACGGAGTGATCAACCTCGCACGGAGTCGTGGGGGACGGCGGCGCGCGGTGCGCAGCGCGCGTCAGCGCAGCGCGCGCGGCAGGTACCGCGGCACGTACCGCAGCAGCACGCCGGCACCGATCAGGCCGAGCACGCCCATCACACCGCTGGCCACCGCGATCGTCGCGACGGCAGTCACCCCGGAGATCACGAGCGGTGCCGCTGCCGACCCGAAGTCGCCGGTGAACCGCCAGGCTCCGAGGAACGGCGCCGGGTCGTCGCGCGGAGCCAGGTCGGCGCCGAGCGTCATGAGGATGCCGGAGCCGACGCCGTTGGCGAGCGACATCCCCATCGCGATCCCGACGAACCAGCCGACCCGCGCGTCGAGGTGCCCGCTCCAGGCGAGCAGGAAGTAGCTGATGCTCAGCCCGAGCATGCAGGGGAGTGCACTCGCCAACCGCCCCCAGCGGTCCATGATCTGGCCGCTCGTGTAGAACAGCGCGAAGTCGACGGCACCGGCGATGCCGATGATCAGAGCCGCCGTCGAGTCGTCCAACCCGACACTGACCGCCCACAGCGGCAGGATCACCTGGCGTCCGGCACGCATCGCGCCGATGAGCGCGGCACCGCTCCCGAGCCGCAGCAGCACGGCCCGGTTCGTGCGCAACGTCCGGAAGAGGCCGTGCGCCTCCTTGCCGACGAAGACCGCGCCGGTGTCGGTGGACGGCTCGGTCACGCCGGTCGCGTCCGACCCAGACCGGGAGGCCCGTGGCGGCATCCGCAGACCGCGCGCGCCCGTCGCGGGGTCGCGCAGCACCAGGAGCACGGTCGCCGCCGCCAGGCAGCACACGACGTGGATCCAGAACGCACTGGCGGTGGTGCCCGTCAGGTGGATAACACCGGCGGCGAGGAACGGCCCGACGAAGTACCCGAAGCGGAACACCCCGCCCAGACTCGACAGCGCCCGGGCACGGATGCGGACCGGGATCGCGGTCGTCATGTAGGCGTGCCGTGCCAGGGCGAACACCGCGGTCGAGACACCGACCAGGAACACCCCGAGCGCCAGCGCCCATGCGTTCGCCGCGGTCGTGCAGACGACGAGGCCGCCGACCGACACCAGGGCGGCGCCGATCATCGCGTTCCGCTCGCCGATCCGCGCCACGACGATGCCCGACGGTACGTCGCCGATGAGTTCGCCGACCAGGATGAGCGACGCGACGAAGCCCGCGAACGCCAGGGTCGCGCCGAGGGAGTCCGCGGCGATCGGGATGATCGGGATGATCGCGCCCTCGCCGATGGCGAAGAGCGCCGCGGGCAAGAACCCGGACAACAGGACGGACCGGAAGTCGAATGAGTCGTTCCCCGTCGTGGCCATCGCTCGACCAACGGTACGCCAGCGGTAGGGGTTCGTCGGCGGGTTACCCTGGAGGCATGCGTGTTCTGGCGGCGATGAGCGGTGGGGTCGACTCGGCGGTGGCTGCTGCCCGGGCGGTCGACGCCGGGCACGACGTGGTCGGCGTGCACCTGGCGTTGAGCCGGATGCCGGGCACGCTCCGCACCGGCAGCCGCGGGTGCTGCACGATCGAGGACTCGATGGACGCCCAGCGCGCCGCGTCCGCCCTCGGCATCCCCTACTACGTGTGGGACTTCTCGGCCCGGTTCAAGGAGGACGTGGTCGATGACTTCGTCGCCGAGTACCAGGCCGGCCGCACGCCGAACCCCTGCATGCGGTGCAACGAGCGCATCAAGTTCGCCGCCCTGCTCGAGAAGGCACTCGCCCTGGGGTTCGACGCCGTCGCGACGGGGCACTACGCCTCGATCGTCACCGGTCCGGACGGCTCCCGTGAACTGCACCGGTCGGCCGCGTGGGCGAAGGACCAGTCCTACGTGCTCGGGGTCCTGACCGCCGAGCAGCTGCAGCACGCGATGTTCCCGCTCGGGGAGACCCCGTCGAAGGACGAGGTCCGGGCCGAGGCCGCCGAGCGTGGGCTGACGGTCGCGCAGAAGCCCGACTCCTACGACATCTGCTTCATCCCCGACGGCGACACCCGCGGCTGGCTCGCCGACCGCGTCGGCAGCGAGACCGGCGACGTCGTCGAGCGCGACGGCACCGTGGTCGGTTCCCACGACGGCGCGCACGGCTACACGGTCGGGCAGCGCCGCGGCCTGTCGCTCGGGCGCCCCGCCGCCGACGGCAAGCCCCGGTTCGTGCTCGAGATCCGCCCGAAGGACAACACCGTCGTGGTCGGCCCGAAGGAGGCCCTGGCCGTGTCGTCGATGTCGGGCTCCCGCTTCACCTGGGCCGGCACGGCACCGGCCGACCCGCAGACGCCGTTCGCCTGCGACGTGCAGATCCGGGCGCACGCCGACCCGGTGCCGGCGACCGCGCGGGTGCAGGACGACGTGCTCGTGATCGACGTCGACGAGCCACTGCACGAGGTCGCCCCCGGCCAGACGGCCGTGGTCTACGTCGGCACCCGGGTGCTCGGACAGTGCACGATCGACAGCACCGTCAGCGCCGTCCCCGTCGGCGCCTGAGACCGCCGCTCCCGGGCGGTGGGTCCGCTGCACGCGCCGTCGGTGGCACACGGTAGAACTGATGGCATGAGCGAGACCGACGCCACGTTCGAGACCATCGACCCCGACGGGCTCGACGCCGCCCAGGCCGGGCGCGAGGTCGACCGGCTGCGGGCCCGCATCAACGAGCTGCGGCAGGCGTACTACCAGGGCGACAACGGATCACCGGAAGCCGATGCCGACTACGACGTCCTGGTCCGCCGGCTCGATGCGATCGAGCAGCGGTTCCCGGAACTCCTGACCGAGGACAGCCCGACCCAGACCGTCGGCGGGCAGGCGCAGACCACGCAGTTCGCACCGGTCGAGCACGCCGAGCGGATGCTCTCGCTCGACAACGTGTTCAGCCCGGACGAGCTGACCGAGTGGGCCGTCAAGGTGCAGCGCGACGCCGGTTCCGAGCGCGTCCGGTTCCTGACCGAGCTGAAGATCGACGGCCTCGCGATCAACCTGCGCTACGAGCACGGCCGGTTGGTGTCGGCGGCGACCCGTGGTGACGGTGTCGTGGGCGAGGACGTCACCGGCAACGTCCGGACCATGGGTACGATCCCGGACCGGCTGTCGGGGACGGGCCACCCGCCCCTGGTCGAGGTCCGCGGCGAGATCTTCTTCCCGGTCGCCGAGTTCGACGAGCTCAACGCGAACCAGCGCGAGGCGGGGGAACGGGTCTTCGCCAACCCGCGCAACGCCGCCGCCGGGTCCCTCCGGCAGAAGGAAGAGGGCAAGTCCGAGGCGAAGCGCGCGCTCATGGTGGACCGGCTCCGGCGCTTGCGGATGCTGGTGCACGGCATCGGCGCGTGGCCCGTGCGCGAGCTCGAGCAGGAGACCGACGTCCGCTCGCAGTCCGAGGTGTACGAGCTGCTCGAGACCTGGGGTCTGCCGACGAGCAGCCACTACCGGGTCTTCGACACCATCGACGAGGTGAACGCCTTCGTCCGCTCGACGGGTGACCGCCGTGCCTCGGTCGAGCACCAGATCGACGGCGTCGTCGTCAAGGTCGACGACCTCGCCCTGCACGAGGAACTCGGCTCGACGTCACGGGCACCCCGGTGGGCGATCGCGTACAAGTACCCGCCGGAAGAGGTCCACACCAAGCTCGTCGACATCGTCGTCAGCGTCGGGCGGACCGGGCGTGCGACCCCGTTCGCGGTGATGGCCCCTGCCGAGGTCGCCGGGTCGGTCGTCCGCCAGGCCACCCTGCACAACCAGCAGGTGGTCAAGGCCAAGGGCGTCCTGATCGGCGACACCGTCGTGCTGCGGAAGGCCGGCGACGTCATCCCCGAGGTCCTGGGGCCGGTCGTCGACCTGCGCGACGGCACGGAGCGCGAGTTCGTGATGCCGACCCACTGCCCGGAGTGCGGCACCGAGCTCGCCCCCGCGAAGGAAGGCGACATCGACCTCCGTTGCCCGAACGCGAAGAGCTGCCCCGCGCAGGTCCGCGGTCGTGTCGAGCACATCGCATCGCGCGGCTCGCTCGACATCGAGGGCCTCGGCGAGGTCGCAGCCGCAGCGCTCACGCAGCCGCTGCACCCGGAGACCCCGCCGCTCGTGACCGAGGCCGGGCTGTTCGACCTGACGATGCAGGACATCGTCCCGATCGAGGTGATCGTCCGCGACGCCGAGACCGGCATGGAGAAGGTCGACGACGCCGGTTCCCCGAAGCGCGTGACCCCGTTCAGTCGCGCGCGCAAGAAGACCGACCCGCCGTTCGACGCCGACGCCCGCGGGGCCGACTACACCGGCGAGCCGAGCCGCTACCCGTCGAAGAACGCGTTCGAGATGCTCGCGAACATCGACGCGGCCAAGACGAAGCCACTCTGGCGCATCATGGTCGGGCTGAGCATCCGCCACGTCGGACCGGTCGCGGCGCGCGCGCTCGCGAACCACTTCGGGTCGCTCGACCGGATCCGCAGCGCCTCGCGCGAGGAACTCGCGGCGGTCGACGGGGTCGGCGGGATCATCGCCGATGCGCTGTTCGCGTGGTTCGAGGTCGACTGGCACCGCGAGATCATCGACCGCTGGACGACGGCGGGCGTGCAGTTCACCACCCCGGACCACCCCGGGCCCGGGGGCGCGGAGGCCGAGGGCGGTGTCCTGACCGGCGTCACGGTCGTGGCGACCGGGTCGCTCGAGGGGTACACGCGCGAGGGTGCGCTCGAGGCCATCATCACCGCCGGCGGCAAGGCTGCGTCGAGCGTGAGCAAGAAGACGGACTTCGTGGCAGCGGGCCCCGGAGCCGGGTCGAAGCTCACGAAGGCGGAGCAACTGGGGCTCCGGATCATCGACGCCGAGCAGTTCCACCTGCTCGTGACCGAGGGGCCGAGTGCGCTCCCCGAGCCGGAGGTCCCTGCGTCCGAGGGCTGACGCCGGGCGGCAAGCACACCGGCGACGTGGCCGCACACCGCGGCGCGCCGTCCGACGCACCCAGTTCGGGGGACAAGTTGCATCGCGCATGACCGATCCTCGGGCATTCTCCTTACACTCGACAGAGCATCACCCGTCGTCTGCAGGGAGACGGTGGGACGGCCTTCCAGGGGGAGACCCGATTGCTGCTCATCGCCGCGGCTCTGCTCACCGCCTCGATGCACTCGCTCGGAGTGGTCGAGGCCCCCGTCGCGCCTCCGACCCATGCCGCCTCGGCCACCGTCACGGTCGCGCTCGTCTCCGAGCGCCACACGGTGCCCCAGCCGGTCATGACCGGGGGACAGATCGACGTCGACACCGTCGCCGACGCACATGGTCGGGCGTTCCTCGACGACCTCGCGGTCCTCGGTGCCGCTGACCTGCGCCGCGCCGCCGACGACGCGCGGGTCGTGGCGACCGCGCAGGACGACCCACCCGCGGCGGCCGTCGTCGCGCAGTGGTGGGCGGGACTCGGCGCCGACGAACAGGGCACGCTCCTGGTCCACGCGCCGTCGATCATCGGCAACCTCGAGGGCGTGCCGTACGCCGCGCGCGACCGCGCGAACCGGTCGACCCTGACCACCGGACTCGCCGACCCCGACACCGGTGCCGCGCACGCCGCGATGCTCGGACAGGTGCGGGACTCGCTGCGGCGCGAACCCGGTGACCCGCAGCGGTTCCTCATCACGCTCGACACCCGGGCGGCGGGCCGAGCGGCGATCAGCATCGGTGACCTCGACACCGCGGCGGACGTCACCGTCATCGTCCCCGGGATGTTCTTCACCGTGACCGGGCAGATGGCCGACTTCACGAACACCGCCAACGACCTCGCGAGCGAGCAGGCGACCCTCGCCCCGCTGGCCGCCGGTGGCTCCGGCGACGGGACGGGCGTCGCCGTCGTGGCGTGGATGGGCTACCGCACGCCCGACCTGTCGAACATCATGTCGCTCAGCCTTGCCGACTCCGGGGCGCAGCGACTCGAGCGCACCGTCGACGGCCTGCGGCAGATCCGCGACGGCGACCAGCCCCGGCTGAACATCGTGGCGCACTCCTACGGGTCGACGACGGCGCTCATGGCGCTCGCCTCCGGACGGATGAGCGCCGACACCCTCACCGTGCTCGGGTCTCCGGGCAGTGACGTCCGGTCGGCGGCGGACCTGGACGTCGCCTCGGACGAGGTGTTCGTCGGTGTCGCGCACAGCGATCCGATCGCGGGGTCCGGGTACTACGGCACGGACCCGGGCGGTTCGGCGTTCGGTGCCACCGTGATGAACCTGGCCGGTGGTGCCGACGCACTGGCCGCCGGGGAGCTGTTCCGCCGTCCGGTCGGGCACAACGACTACCTCAAGCCGGGCACCGCATCGTTGCACGACGTCGCCCTGATCGGGATCGGCCGTGGTGACCTCGTGCGCGAGCAGGTCCGACGCGGCAGCACCGGTGACGACGGTGTCGTCGGTGCGTCGGTGGACATGTACCTGGTCCGTCCGCAGGACCTGCAGCCGCGCGACTGACGGGGTGACGCCCCGGGCGTGACCGGATCGTGACCGGCGGCCGACGTGCCGGGGCCGCACCGGGCCTCCCGGCCGGATCCGCGACCCAGCGCGGATCGCGACCAGCGACAGGTGTTGCCTGAACGGCAACCTGAGCGACGGCGCAGCCTCAGTCGCTTCCACGGCAGAACCAGTACAGCCCGCCTCCCTACGGTTCGGGGCATGCGTGTGGTGCGATGGCCTGGTGCTCTCCTGATGTTCGTGGTGATGTCCGTGCTCGCCGGCATGCTCGTCGCCGTCGCGGTGACGCCCGCGGTCGCCGTCGCGGGTGAGGGCACCTCGGGTGCGGTCGCGTTCTTCGAGGACCTGCCGAGCTACCTCGACGTGCAGACGCCGCAGCAGGTGTCGTCGGTGTACGCGACGAAGGGCGGCAAGCAGGTCAAGATCGCGTCGTTCTACGCCGAGAACCGGACGAACGTCACGGCCGACCAGATGGCGGACACGCTCAAGCAGGCCGCCATCGACACCGAGGACCCCCGCTACTACGACGAGGGCGGCATCGACGTCCTCGGCACGCTGCGCGGAGTCGCCGCGACCGTCGTCGGCGGCGACGTCCAGGGCGGATCGAGCATCACGCAGCAGTACGTCAAGAACGTCCTCGTGCAGCAGTGCGAGGAGCTCACCGGCAAGGACCAGGCCGCCACGGCGAAGAAGGTGGAGGCCTGCTACGAGGACGCGGCCGGCGTCACCCCGCAGCGGAAGCTGCAGGAGATGCGGTACGCGATCGCCGTGAACAAGAAGTACTCGAAGGACGACGTCCTGACCGGGTACCTGAACATCGTCGGGCTCGGCGGTCGGGTGTACGGCGCCGAGGCCGGTGCCGAGTACTACTTCGGCGTGCACGCGAAGGACCTGTCGCTCGTGCAGTCGGCCACGCTCGTGGCGATCCTCAACAACCCCTCGAACCTGCGCATCGACGTGCCGAGCGACAAGGACAACGGGAAGGCGAACGGCTACGCGCTCACGAAGGAGCGACGTGACTACGTGCTCCGCCGCATGCAGGCGCACGGGTCGATCACCAAGGCCGAGATGACGAAGGCCATCGCGACCCCGGTCACGCCGAAGATCACCGAGACCGCGAACGGCTGCTCGACCGCGGCGACGAACTACGACGCCGGCTACTTCTGCGACTACGTCCGCGACCAGGTGCTGCAGGACCCGGCGTTCGGCAAGACCGCCGCGGCGCGCATCGCGACGCTCGACACCAAGGGCCTGCAGATCCAAACCTCGCTCGACCTCGACCTGCAGGGCCAGGCGCAGACCGCACTGTCGACCTACGTGCCGGCCACGATGGCGGGCGTCGACGTCGGCGGCTCCAACGTCACCGTCGAGCCCGGCACCGGGCGCATCATGTCGATGGTGCAGAACACGTCGTACACGCAGGGCGACAACGCCGCAGCCGGGTCGACCGCGGTGGACTACAGCGCGGACTCCGGCTACGGCAACTCCGGAGGGTTCCAGACCGGCTCCACCTACAAGGTGTTCACGCTGGCCGAATGGCTCGCGACCGGCCACACGCTCTCCGAATCGGTGTCGACCACCGAGCACACGTTCCAGAACTCGGAGTTCACGAACTCCTGCCAGAACGTCAGCGGCGGGACGTGGCCGGTCGCGAACGCCGAGTCCGTGCCGGCGTCGATGACCGTTCAGGCCGCCACCGTCGAGTCGATCAACACGGCCTTCGGCGCGATGGGCAAGCAGCTCGACCTCTGCAAGATCGCGCAGCTCGCGCAGTCGATGGGGATCCACCGCGCCGACGGCGGTGCCCTCGGGCAGACCCCCTCGTCGATCCTCGGGGTCAACGAGCTGTCGCCGATCGACCTGGCCGAGGCGTACGCGGGCTTCGCGAACGGCGGCGTCGTCTGCACGCCGACCGCGATCGACTCGGTCACCGAGTCGGACGGCACGAAGATCACCCCGACGCCGTCGTCCTGCACGCAGGGTGTCTCGGCGGACGTCGCCGGCACCGTCGACTACGCGTTGCAGGGCGTGCTGTCGGGTTCCGGCACGGCGGCCAGCGCGAACCCCGGCGACAGCGTGCCGAAGTTCGCGAAGACCGGCACCACCGACGGCGACGTGCAGAACTGGCTCGTCGCGTCGTCGACGAAGTACACGAACGCCACCTGGATCGGCAACGTGCAGGGGAACGTGAGCCTGGCGAACTGGCCGTTCCTGCAGGGGACCACCGGGTACAGCGCGAAGTTCGGGGTCGGGAAGTCGATGATGGCGTACCTCGACCAGACGGTCGGCGGGGACGCCCTGCCCACGCCGAGCCAGGCGATGATCGGGCAGGCGAGCCACTCGTCGCAGTCGTCGCAGTCGCAGTCCTCGGCGTCGTCGGGATCCGGTGCGTCGCAGGCCGACCAGTCGACGCCGGCCCAGACGGCTGCTCCCTCCGCACCGGCGGCACCGGCGGCTCCCGCCGCCACGGCCGCTCCGGCAGCGGGCGACCAGAACGGGAAGTGACTGCTCGGTCCACGCCGTCCGGAGGCCCGTCACCGGTCCGCCGGACCGGTGACGGGCCTCCGGGCAGCCGTCCACGGCCGCGCCTGCGCGGACGACCGCAGCCAATAGACTGTCGGACGTCCACGAACCGATCGACGGAGCACCATGCCTGACATCACGAGCGAGCAGGTCGCGCACCTGGCGAACCTCGCACGTATCGCACTCACGCCCGACGAGATCGAGAAGCTGACCGGGGAGCTGTCGCACATCGTCGAGAGCGTCGCCAAGGTCGCCGAGGTCGCGACCGACGACGTCCCGCTGACGAGCCACCCCGTGCCGCTCGGCAACGTCACCCGACCCGACGTCGTCGGCCAGACGCTGACGCAGGAGCAGGCGCTCTCCGGAGCGCCGGACTCCGACGGCGAACGGTTCCGAGTGACCGCCATCCTGGGAGAAGAACAGTGACCGACATCACGCGGATGAGCGCCGCGGCGCTCGCCGACGCCCTCGTGGCGCGCGACGTCTCGAGCGTCGAGGCCACGCAGGCCCACCTCGACCGCATCGCCGCCGTCGACGGCGACGTGCACGCCTTCCTGCACGTCAACCAGAACGCCATCGCCGTCGCGAAGTCGATCGACTCGCGTCGCTCGGCAGGCGACGACCTCGGGCCCCTCGCCGGTGTCCCGATCGCGATCAAGGACGTCCTGTGCACGCAGGACATGCCGACCACCTCGGGCTCGAAGATCCTCGAAGGGTGGATGCCGCCGTACGACGCCACCCCGGTCGCGAAGCTCCGCGCCGCTGGTCTCGTGCCGCTCGGCAAGACCAACATGGACGAGTTCGCGATGGGCTCGACCACCGAGTTCTCGGCGTACGGACCGACCCACAACCCGTGGGACCTCGACCGCATCCCCGGCGGGTCCGGCGGTGGCTCGGCCGCTGCCGTCGCCGCGCACGAGGCCCCCATCGCCCTCGGCTCCGACACCGGTGGCTCGATCCGTCAGCCCGGCGCCGTCACCGGCACCGTCGGTGTGAAGCCGACCTACGGTGGGGTCAGCCGCTACGGCGCGATCGCCCTGGCGTCCAGCCTCGACCAGATCGGACCGGTCGCCCGCACCGTCCTCGACGCCGCGCTCCTGCACGACGTCATCGGCGGGCACGACCCGCGCGACTCCACCTCGATCCCCGACGTCTGGCCCTCGATGGCCGCCGCCGCCCGCGAAGGACTGCAGGCGGACACGCTGCGCGGCCTGCGCGTCGGCGTGGTCAAGGAACTCGCCGGGGGCGACGGCTTCCAGGCCGGGGTCACCCAGCGCTTCCAGGAGACCGTCGCCCTGCTCGAGTCGGCCGGTGCGGTCGTCGTCGAGATCGACGCCCCGTCCTTCGCCTACGCGATCAGCGCCTACTACCTGATCCTGCCGGCCGAGGCCTCGTCGAACCTGGCGAAGTTCGACTCGGTGCGCTTCGGCCTGCGCGTCACGCCGGAGAACGGTGCGACGGTCGAGGACGTCATGGCCGCCACGCGCGAAGCCGGGTTCGGTCCCGAGGTGAAGCGTCGCATCATCCTCGGCACCTACGCCCTGAGCGCCGGCTACTACGACGCCTACTACGGCTCGGCGCAGAAGGTCCGCACGCTCGTGCAGCGCGACTTCCAGGCCGCGTTCGACCAGGTCGACCTGCTCATCAGCCCCTCGGCCCCGACGACCGCGTTCCCGATCGGTGAGCGCATCGACGACCCGCTCGCGATGTACCTCAACGACCTCACCACGATCCCGGCGAACCTGGCGGGCGTGCCCGGCATGAGCATCCCGAACGGCCTCGCACCCGAGGACGGGCTGCCCGTCGGCGTCCAGCTGATGGCCCCGCAGCGCGAGGACGCCCGCCTGTACCGCTACGGTGCGGCGCTCGAGCGTCTGCTCGAACAGCAGTGGGGAGCCCCGCTCATCGACCGGATCCCGGACCTCGACCAGAGCCAGCAGTCGGCTGCGCAGGAAGGTGTGATCTGATGGCGCAGAAGGACGCGCTGATGGACTTCGACGAAGCACTGGAGCGCTACGAGCCGGTGCTCGGCTTCGAGGTGCACGTCGAACTCGCGACG
Source organism: Curtobacterium sp. RIT-PI-V (assembly GCF_025642935.1). Taxonomy (NCBI): domain Bacteria; kingdom Bacillati; phylum Actinomycetota; class Actinomycetes; order Micrococcales; family Microbacteriaceae; genus Curtobacterium; species Curtobacterium sp. RIT-PI-V. The sequence goes on along the minus strand of NZ_JANZKM010000002.1, from coordinate 18,283 downwards.
AAGACCAAGATGTTCTCGGACGCGCCGAACTTCTTCGGTGGCGAGCCGAACACGAACGTGACGCCGGTCGACCTCGGGCTGCCCGGGTCGCTGCCCGTCGTCAACGCGCAGGCCGTCCGGTACTCGATCCAGCTCGGGCTCGCGCTCGGCTGCTCCATCGCCGAGTCGTCGCGGTTCGCCCGGAAGAACTACTTCTACCCGGACAACCCCAAGAACTACCAGGTCTCGCAGTTCGACGAGCCCATCGCGTTCGAGGGCGAGGTCGAGGTCGAACTGGCCGACGGCACGATCTTCAACGTCCCGATCGAGCGCGCCCACATGGAAGAGGACGCCGGCAAGCTGACGCACGTCGGTGGTGCCACCGGCCGCATCCAGGGCGCCGAGTACTCGCTCGTCGACTACAACCGCGCCGGTGTGCCGCTCGTCGAGATCGTCACGAAGCCGATCTTCGGTGCCGAGCACCGTGCCCCCGAGCTCGGTGCCGCGTACGTGCAGGTCATCCGCGACCTCGTGCGCGCACTCGGTGTCTCCGAGGCCCGCATGGAGCGCGGCAACCTGCGCTGCGACGCCAACATCTCCCTCCGCCCCCGCGGCCAGGAGAAGCTCGGCACCCGCACCGAGACGAAGAACGTCAACTCGTTCCGTGCCGTCGAGCGTGCGATCCGCTACGAGATCCAGCGCCAGGCCGCGATCCTGGCCGACGGCGGCTCGATCACGCAGGAGACCCGCCACTGGCACGAGGACACCGGCCGCACTTCGGCCGGCCGTCCGAAGTCGGACGCCGACGACTACCGCTACTTCCCCGAGCCCGACCTGCTGCCGGTCGTGCCGGACCCCGCGGTCGTCGAGGAGCTCCGTGCGTCCCTGCCCGAGGCCCCGGTGGCTCGCCGCCGTCGCCTCAAGGGCGAGTGGGGCTTCGCCGACCTGGAGTTCCAGGACGTCGTGAACGGCGGGCTGCTCGACCAGGTCGAGGGCACCGTCGCCGCCGGAGCCGCGCCGCAGGCAGCCCGCAAGTGGTGGACCGGCGAGATCAGCCGTGTCGCGAACGCGCAGGACGCCGAGCCCGGGGACCTCGTGTCGTCGCAGCACGTCGCCGAGGTCATCGCCCTCGTCGAGTCCGGGGACCTGACCGACCGCCTGGCCCGCCAGGTGCTCGAGGGCGTCATCGCCGGCGAGGGCTCGCCGGCCCAGGTCGTCGAGGCCCGTGGGCTCAAGGTCGTGTCCGACGACTCGGCGCTCACCGCCGCGGTCGACGAGGCACTCGCGGCGCAGCCGGACGTGCTCGCGAAGATCAAGGACGGCAAGGTCCAGGCCGCCGGCGCCATCATCGGTGCCGTCATGAAGGCCATGAAGGGCCAGGCGGACGCCGCCCGCGTTCGCGAGCTCGTGCTGGAGCGCGCGCAGCAGGCGTAGACGAGTTCCGACGACGGACGGATGGCGCGGTGCCAGCTGGCACCGCGCCTCCCGTCCGTCCGTGGTCGCGTTCGAGATCGTCGAATCTGGGGACGCGTCAGCGACCCGGTGACAGGATGAGTCGTGTCCGCAACGATCCGCGCCATCGGAACCGCCGTCCCGGAGACGACGCTCGAGCAGGCTGCCGTGCGAGACCTCTTCGCTGCGCAGCCCGAGCTCGGTCGTCTCGGCCGGCGGCTCGTCCCCGCAGCCTTCGACGCCTCGGCGGTCGAGCACCGGCACACGGTGCTGGCCGAACTCGACCGGAGCCGTCCAGCGGGCGCGTTCCGTGACACGGACGGCGCGCTGCACTCACCCTCGACGGGTACCCGCAACGACCGCTACCGCGAGCTCGCACCGACGCTGTTCGTCGACGCCGCGCGTGACGCGCTCGTCCGCGCAGACGTGGACGCGGCCTCGGTCACGCACGTCGTCACGGTGTCGTGCACCGGGTTCACACAGCCCGGGCCGGACCTGGACATCGTGACCACGCTCGGGTTGCCACGCTCCGTGTTCCGGCACCACATCGGGTTCATGGGGTGCTGCGCTGCCTTCCCGGCGCTCCGGATCGCGGCCGCGTTCGCCGAGGCCGACCCGGACGCCGTCGTGTTGGTCGTCTGCGCCGAGCTCTGCACCCTGCACGTCCGCGCGAGCGACGACCCTGACCAGATCGTCGCGAACAGCGTCTTCGGGGACGGCGCCGCCGCCGTCGTGGTCACCGCCGACGGCCCCGGTCTGCGCCTCGACGCATTCGCCACCGCCGTCGTGCCCGAGAGCGCCGGCGAGATGGCGTGGAACATCGGCGACGAGGGCTTCGAGATGGTCCTGAGCACCGCGGTCCCCAAGCTCGTCGGCAGCAGCGTCGCCGATGCCGTCGCGTCGCTGCTCGACGGACCCGCCGCCGACGTGCCGGTGTGGGCCGTGCACCCCGGTGGGCGTGCGATCCTCGACCGCACGCAGCAGGCGCTCGGCCTGCCGGACGCGGCGATCGCGGCGAGCCGGACGGTACTGCGCGACCACGGGAACATGTCGAGCGTGACCGTGCTGTTCGTGCTCCGCGAGGCCCTCGACGCCGTGATCCCGGACGGTGCTGCCGTCGTGGCGCTCGCCTTCGGCCCCGGTCTCACGGTCGAGAGTGCGCGACTGACCGTGGTGCGCACGTGAGCCGTCCCGACGGCGGCTCCACGGGCCTCCCGGTCCTCGACCTGCGCACGCGCGCAGTCGACCTGACCGAACTCATGGACGACCCGGACTGCGACCCGCACGCGCTCGCGCGGACCTTCCGGCGCTTCGCGCTCGTCAACGCCCTGGTGAGCGGCTGGCGTTCGGCGTGGCGGACCCACGTCGTGCCGGCCCTGCCGGTGAACGGCCGTGCCCGGGTCCTCGACCTCGGGTGCGGCGGCGGCGACCTGGCCCGGGCCGTCGTGCGGTGGGCGGCGAGCGACGGGTTCGACGTCGAGGTCGTCGGGGTCGACCCGGACCCGCGGGCGATCGACGCGGCGAACCGACGGGCGCCGCGGGGTGTCACCTTCCGGCAGCAGTCGAGCGGTGACCTGGTGACGGCGGGCGAGCGCTTCGACGTCGTGGTGTCGAACCACGTCCTGCACCACCTGGGCGACGACGAGCGGAACGGGTTCCTGGCGGACTCGGAGGCGCTCGCGTCGGGCCGCAGCGTGCACTCGGACATCCGTCGGTCACGCGAGGCCTACCGGGCCTACGCGCTGGCGTCGCCGCTGGTGTCCGCGGGGACCTTCGTCCGGGTCGACGGCCTGCGGTCGATCCGCCGGGCCTTCACCCTGGCGGAGCTGCGGGACACGCTGCCGATCGGGTGGCGAGCGGAACGGGCATCGCCGCACCGGGTGCTGGCCGTCCGCGACGCCTGACGGTCAGGGCACTCCGCGAGCCGGGCGGTCGCGTCCGCTAGCGTCGTCGGCATGGCTGCGTCCCCACTGCACCGCGTCGCAGTCCTGGTGCTCGACGGTGCGAAACCGCTCGACGTCGGGATCCCAGCGCAGGTGTTCTCGAACCGGCCGAGCATGCCCTACGAGGTGCGGGTGTGCGGCCCCCGGGTCGGTCGGATCACCGGCGGCGACGGCTTGGCCTACGCGGTCGACCACGGGCTGGAGGCACTGGACTGGGCGGAGACCGTCTTCGTGCCCGGCTACCGCCGCCCGTCGGACTCGGCGCCGCCCGCCGACGTCGTCGCGGCACTCGCGCGGGCGCACGACCGCGGCGTCCGCATCGCGGCGATCTCCACCGGCGCGTTCGCGCTCGCGGCAGCCGGGCTGCTCGACGGCCGCCGCGCGACGACGCACTGGCACTACACGCGGGTGCTCCGCGAGCGGTACCCCGAGGTGGACGTCGACGAGGACGTGCTGTTCGTCGACGCCGGCTCGGTGCTGACCAGCGCCGGTGCCGCGAGCGGGATCGACCTCTGCCTGCACATCGTCCGACAGGACCACGGCGTGGCGCTGTCGAACCACGTCGCCCGACGGCTCGTCAGCGCCCCGTACCGCAGCGGCGGCCAGGCGCAGTACGTGCCGCGGAGCGTGCCGGAACCGCTCGGCGACGTGTTCTCCGACACCCGGGAGTGGGCGCTCCGGCACCTCGCCGAGCCGCTCACACTCGAAGCGCTCGCGCGGAACGCCACGGTGTCGACCCGGACGTTCTCACGCCGGTTCGTGGAGGACACCGGGTACACGCCGATGCAGTGGGTGCTGCGGGCGCGCGTCGACCTCGCCCGGGAGCTCCTGGAGCAGTCGGACCTCGGCGTCGACCAGGTGGCCGAGCGAGCGGGCCTCGGTTCCGACGCGAACCTGCGGACGCACTTCCGGCGGATCCTCGGGACCTCGCCCACCGAGTACCGACGGACGTTCCAGGACTGACCGCGCCGTCGCGGCGGTGGTGGCGACATCCTTTCGGACGCTGGCTTCCCTGCCACTGGAGCCGTGCCTCCCGGCCCGTGAGCATGGACCACGGAACGAAAGGAACCCCACATGACCCGCATCGCCATCAACGGCTTCGGCCGTATCGGCCGCAACACGCTCCGCGCCCTGCTCGCACGGGGCGGTGACGACCTCGAGGTCGTCGCCGTGAACGACCTGACCGCACCCGACACGCTCGCGCACCTGTTCCGCTACGACTCGGCGCTCGGGCCGTTCGACGGCACCGTCGAGGTCGACGGCGACACGCTCGTCATCGACGGGCGCCGCGTCCGCGTGCTCGCGTCGACGTCGCCGGCGGACCTGCCCTGGGCTGAACTCGGCGTCGAGGTCGTCCTCGAGTCCACCGGACGCTTCACCGCGCGCGACGCGGCAGCCGGCCACCTGACCGCAGGCGCCCGACGGGTCCTGATCAGTGCGCCGGCCACCGGAGCGGACGCCACCATCGCGTACGGCGTGAACTCGGACACGTTCGACCCGAACGTGCACACGGTGATCTCGAACGCGTCCTGCACGACCAACGCGCTCGCACCCCTGGCGTCGGTGCTCGACGACCTGGCGGGGATCGAACACGGGTTCATGACCACCGTGCACGCGTACACGCAGGAGCAGAACCTGCAGGACGGGCCGCACCGCGACCTGCGTCGGGCCCGCGCTGCCGGCGTGAACATCGTGCCGACGACGACCGGGGCGGCCAAGGCCATCGGGCTGGTGCTGCCCCGCCTGGAGGGCAAGCTGTCCGGCGACGCCATCCGCGTGCCGGTGCCCGTCGGGTCGATCGTCGAGCTGAACACCGTCGTCTCGCGGGACGTGACCGTGGACGAGGTGAACGAGGCCTACCGCGCCGCGGCTGCCGGCCGGCTCGCCGGGGTCCTGGCGTTCACGGTGGACCCGCTCGTGTCGACGGACATCACCGGGCGGCCGGAGTCGAGCATCTTCGACTCGCTGCTCACCCGCGTGGACGAGGGCCGGCACGTGAAGGTCGTCGCCTGGTACGACAACGAGTGGGGCTTCTCGAACCGCGTGGTCGACACGCTCGGGATGCTGGCGCGCGCGTAGGCCGCGGGCCGAGGGCCGAGGGCCGCGGCCCGCGAGACTCGGCCCGAGCGACAGTTCTCGCGCTCTGGAGCGCGAACCGTGTCGCTCAGGCCGAGTCTCGGGTGACGTCAGCAGCGCGTCAGCGGATCAGCGCCGTCGTGCTCGCGAAGGCCCGGGAGCGCACGGCCTCGCGGTACCGCTCGAGCGCCGCATCGTCGGCACCGACCGACTCCAGCGCCGCGAGCCCCGCGCCGAGCACCGGGGGATCGGTGACCCAGGTCGGCACCGCTCCGGGGACCCGGGCAGCGAGCCCGTCGACGACACCGTCCACGAGCAACGGGTGCCGAGCAGCGAGCACCCCGCCGCCGAGCACGACGGGCACCGGCTCGGCCGCGGAACCACCGAGCCCCAACCGCTCGAGCGCGACCGCGGCGAGCAGGACGATCTCCTCCGCCTGCCGCCCCACGACGCTCCGGGCCACCACGTCGCCGGCTCCGGCCACGTCGAACAGCACGGGGCAGAGCCGGTTGAACACGCGCTGGTCGAGGCGGCCGAAGTGGATGGCCTCGGTGACCTCGCGGACGCTGCGGAGACCGACCGCCGCCGGCACCGCGTCGACCAGCGCCGTCGCCGGACCGCGACCGTCGTCGGCCCGCGCCGCGTGCCAGAGCGCCCGGTTGCCGAGCCACGCGCCGCCACCCCAGTCGCCGGAGACGTCCCCGATGGCCGGGAACCGTGCGGTCGTGCCGTCGGCCCGCACCGCGAGGGCGTTGATCCCGGTGCCGCACACCACGGCCGCGGCGTCGGGGGACAGGGTGCCGGCCCGCAGCAGCGCGAACAGGTCGTTGTCCAGGACGTGCGGTTCGCCGCCGTCCTCGGCCCAGTGCGCGAGGGCCGCGGTCGCCGCGACGAGCTCGTCGTGCAGGTCGAGCCCGGCCAGGTACACGTGCGTGGTGCGGATGCGGCGGTCGCCCAGCTCGCCCACCACCCGCGCACGGACGTCGTCGAGGATCGGGCCGGCGAGGTCCCAGCCCCGCGTCTGCGGGTTCGACCCCGGACCGCGCGCGTGGCCGACGATGGTCCCGTCGAGCGCGATCGCGACGACGTCGGTCTTGCTCCCGCCCCCGTCGACGGCGAGCACGACGTCGGTCGCGTCCGGTGGGACCGGCGCGGGCGGACGGGAGGCTCGGGCCGGGCCCGCCTCGCCGGTCCGGCTCAGCCCGCCCACGTCACGTGCTCCGATCGCGCCCACGGGATGTGTTCCGTGTTCGCGGCCAGGAGCAGGTCGGTGAGCTGCTCCGCCTTGTCGACCTGCCCCACGAGCGGGTGGGCCCACATCGCACGGAGCACCCGGTCGCGGCCGCCGTGCACCGCGGCGTCGAGGGCGAGCCGCTCGTACCCGGCGACGTGCGACACGAGACCGACCATGTCCGGGTCGAGCGGGGAGACCGGCAACGGTGTGATCGCCTGGCGGGTGACGCGCGACGGCACCTCGATGACGTGGTCGTCGGGCAGGAACGGGAACGTGCCGTCGTTCCGCACGTTGAGGACCTGCACGTCGCCGCGGTCGCCGAGGATCGAGGACAGCACGTCGATCGCCGCCTCGGAGTAGTAGGCGCCGCCGCGCTGCTCGAGTTCGGCGGGCTTCGTCACGACCGATTCGTCGGCGTACTTCGCGAGCAGGGCCCGTTCGGTCTCCATGACGGCCTCGGCACGGGTGGGTTCGTGCAGCTGCTCCTGCAGCACGATGTCGTGCGAGTAGAAGTACCGCAGGTAGTACGAGGGGATCGCGTGCTGCAGACGGAGGAGGTCCGGGTGCATGTGCACGCTCTCCGCCGTCCGGCCGAGGGCACCGTCCGACTCGGCGAGCAGGTCCGCCATCACGTCGCGCTCGACGCCGTCCGCGCCCGTGACGTGCACGCCGCGCTCCCACGTCAGGTGGTTCAGGCCGACGTGGTCGAGCCGGACGTGGTCGGGGGCGACGCCGAACTCCTTCGCGAAGCGGCGCTGGAACCCGATCGCGACGTTGCACAGGCCGACGGCGCGGTGCCCGGCCTCGAGCAGGGCGCGGGTGACGATGCCGACGGGGTTCGTGAAGTCGACGATCCAGGCGTCCGGCTTGGCGTGCTTCCGGACGAGTTCGGCGTACTCCAGGACCACGGGCACGGTGCGGAGCGCCTTCGCGAACCCGCCCGGACCGGTGGTCTCCTGCCCGATGCAGCATGCTTCGTGCGGCCACGTCTCGTCCTGCTGCCGTGCGGCCTGCCCGCCGATGCGGAGCTGGAACATGACGGCGTCGGCGTCGGTGACCCCGGCGACGACGTCGTCGGTGACGTGGATCGTGCCGGGGTGCCCGGCGTGCGCGAACATCCGCTTGGCGACGCCGCCGACGAGTTCGCGGCGCACCGGGTCGGGGTCGACGAGCCAGAGCTCGTCGATGGGGAGCTGGTCGCGGAGCCGGGCGAAGCCGTCCACGAGTTCGGGGGTGTAGGTGGATCCGCCACCGACGACTGTGAGTTTCACTGGAGCTGCTATCCCTTCACGCCGGTGAGCGCGATGCCCTCGACGAATGCCTTCTGTGCGAAGAAGAAGATGATGACGACGGGGACCATGACGACGACGGTCATCGCCATCGTCATCGACCAGTCGGTGCCGTGCTGTCCGCGGAACGTGGCGAGCCCGTACGCCACCGGCCAGGCGGCCTGGTTCTCGGACGCGTACAGGAGCGGGCCGTAGTAGTCGTTCCACGAGTGGAAGAACATGAAGATCGCCGCCGACGCGATGCCCGGGCGGGCCATCGGGACGACCACCCGCCAGAGCACGCCCCACTCGCTGCAGCCGTCCATGCGGGCGGCGTCGCCGTACTCCTTCGGGATGGTCATGAAGAACTGGCGGAGCAGGAAGATGCTGAACGCGTCGCCGAGCAGGTTCGGCAGGATGAGCGGCCACAGGGTGCCGGTCAGGTGCAGGTGCGACCACATCACGTAGACCGGCACCGCGGTGACCTGCGGGGGCAGGAGCATCGCGACGATGATCACCGTGAAGATCAGGTTCGCTCCCCGGAACTCGATCTGGGCGAGCGCGTAGGCCGCAGGCACCGAGCTGATGAGCATGAACGCGGTGGCGAGGACGGCGTACATCGACGAGTTGCCGAACCACTGCGTGAGCGGCAGCTCGGTGAACACCCGCGCGTAGTTCGAGAAGTCGAACGGCCGGGGCACGATCGACGCCGTGAGTGCCTGGTTGCTCGACATCAGCGACGTCAGGACCACGAACACGATCGGGGCGACGGTGAGGACGCCGAGGGCCACCAGGGCGGCGTGCTCGGCGATCCACACGAGCGTGCGACCACGCGGCCTGCCGGTGCGGGGCGCTGGACCCCGTGGCGCCCGGGCGAGCGGGGACTGGGACACAGCGGTCATCAGGACTCCTCCGGCCGGAACACACTGATCCGGCGCATCGTGAAGACGAGCACCACCGCGGTGATCACGAACAGGACCACGGCCATGGCGGACGCGTAGCCGAACTGGAAGTTCGCGAACCCGTGCTGGTAGAGCAGCTCGGTGTACGTGAGCAGCGAGGTACCCGGGTAGCCGAGCTGGGCGGCGGTCCCGCCGCCGATCGTCGCCTTGCCGCTCGCGACGCCCGAGGCGACGGCCGCCTCGGTGAAGTACTGCAGCGCGGCGATCACCCCCGTCACGGCGGCGAACCCGATCACCGGGGCGATCGTCGGCAGGGTGATGTGCCGGATCTGCTGGACGCCGTTCGCACCGTCGAGCGACGCGGCCTCGTACAGGTCGCGCGGCACGTCGAGCAGCGACGCCAGGAAGATGATCATGATGTCGCCCATCACCCAGACGCCCAGGATCACCAGCGAGGGCTTCGACCACGCCGGGTCGTTGAACCACAGCGGGCCGTCGATGCCGAAGACCCGGAGGATCTGGTTCACCGGCCCGGTGCCCGGGTTGAAGAGGAACACGAACGCCACGACGCTCGCGACCGGCGGGACGAGGGCGGGCAGGTAGAACAGCGTCCGCCAGAAGCCGGTGGCCGTCTTGGCCCGGCTGAGCAGCCCGGCGACCAGGAGTCCGCACACGATCCGCACCGGCACCAGGATGACGACGAACCACAGCGTGTTCACGACCGCCGGCCCGATCTGCGGGTCCTGGGTGAACAGGAACTTGTAGTTCAGCAGCCCGACGAACTCGGGCTCCTGCAGCTGGTTGTAGCGCGTGAACGAGTAGAAGATCGACGCGATGAGCGGGTAGACGAAGAAGACCACGAGGCCCGCCAGGGCCGGCGCGAGCATCGTCAGGGCGACGAGGCGGCGCCGGGACTCTGCGGAGCGGGGCCGACGTCGCGGAGCCGTCGGGGGCACCGGACCGGACCCCGTCGGGTCCGTGGGCCGGGCGGCGCGGGCGAGCCGCGCCTCCCGGCCGGTCGTCTTGGTGGTGATGCTCATCACGGACCAGCCAGCTGGTTCGCGTTGTCGATGTCGGAGTCCAGCTTCTTCAGCTTGGCGTCGAGGTCGCCGCCGTTCTGCTGGTAGGCCTGCCAGAACTTCGTGAAGGTGCCGATGTAGGCAGCACCGTCCGCGGTGCCGGGCGAGGTCATCGTGTCCTTGTCGCCCGCGACGTCGACGAAGGTCTTGTAGTTCTCGTCGACCTCGAGGTCGGGGGACTCCAGCGCCGAGGTGAGCGTCGGGATGTTCTTCAGGCCGTTGCCCATCGTGACCTGCGCGTCGGTGTTCGTCGACAGGTACTTCAGCAGCGCCCACGACAGCTCGGGGTTCTTGGACCCCTTCGCGATGCCCGCGACGTTGCCCGCGATGTACGTCGAGCCGTAGTTGCCGAGGCCGTCCATCACCGGGGTCGGGGAGGTGCCGTAGTCCAGGTCCGGCTTTTGGTCCTTGAGGAACGCCGTCCGGTACTCGCCGTCGATCTGCATCGCGACCTGACCGGTCTGGAACGCGTTGTCGGCCGCGAACTCCTGCCCGAGGCCGGACGTGAAGGCCTTGAGCTTGTCGTAGCCGATCTCGTCGACGAAGCCCTTCTGCCAGGTGATGAGCTTCTTCCACGCGTCGGACGTGCCGATCACGCTGTTGCCGTCCTTGTCGAGCCAAGAACCGTCGACCATCGGCGCCCAGTGCTCGGGGGAGTTCTCGTAGAAGTCGATGAGCGGGTTGAAGCCGAGCTGCTTGATGGAGCCGTCGGCGTTGTACGTCGTCAGCTTCAGCGCGTCGGTCTTCAGCTCGTCCAGGGTCTTCGGCGGGGTCGTGATGCCCGCCTTCTCGAGCAGCGGCTTGTTGTACATGAGCGCGCTGACGTCGGCGAGGGCCGGCAGGGTGCAGCGCGTGCCCTTGTACTGCGTGTACGACTGCACGGCCTTCGGGATGTCGGACAGGTCGACCTTGTCGCGCTCGATGTACGGCGACAGGTCGCGGAAGGCACCCGAGGAGCAGAAGCTGCCGACGATGGCGGTCGAGTACGACAGGCCCACGTCGATGTTCTGGCCGGACGAGATCGCCTTCTGCAGCTTCTCGTCGTCCTGACCGGCGTGGATGTCGACGGTGACGTCGGGATTGGCCTTCTCGAAGCCCTCGACGGCGGTCTTCACGACGCCGGCTTCACGGCCGGTGAAGAAGTGCCACAGGGACACGGTGCCCTTGAGCTCCTTCGGGGCGCTCTTCTCGATCGAGTCGGCGCTGCTGCCGGAGCTGCAGCCGGCGACGACGAGGGCTCCGACGGCGGCGACGGCCGTGGCGGTGGCGATGCGGCGGAACACCCGGCGGCGCGGGGCGTTCGGTTCGGGGAGGGACAAGGCGGTACTCGCTCTCTGGTCTCGCTCCGGCGCGCCGAGGATTCCGGGCGTTGCCCGTTTCCGGGCGCGACGAAGAGCCCTGTGACAGGGCTGGGTGATGGTGCCTCGAGTGGTGCGGGTGGAACGTTCAGGGGCGCTCGACGGGGTCCGGCGTCGGGGCATCGTCGCTGATGCGCTCGAGCCGGTCCGCGAGCGCGGTGCGGACGACGTCGATGAGGACGTGCCGCGCACCGTGCAGGACGGGGGTGTCGGGGACGCCGGGCGCGACCACGGCGGTGGACCAGCGTGAGCGGGTCCGGAGCCAGGCGGTCACGGCGGCGGCCAGGGCGGGGCCACCGGCGATCCCGGTCGGGCCGTGCAGGACGACCGTCTCGGGATCGGCCACCGCGAGGGCGGGGAGCACGTTGTGCCCGACGCGCTCGCCGAGGGCGACGGTGAAGGGGTGCTGCTCGGGCAGGCCGGGCAGTTGCGGGAGCACCTGGCGCCAGTCGGCTGCGGTGCCGTCCGGGGCCGTGATCCCGTGCTCGGCGGCCAGGGCGATGATCGCGGGCTCGGAGATGAGGTCCGCGACGATCGTGGCCGTCGGGTCGATGGAGCGTGCGTCGGCGGGCACGCTGAGGTAGCCGATCTCACCCGCGGCACCGGAGGCGCCCGTGTGCAGGTGACCGTGCAGGTCGAGGGCCATGCCGAGGCCCTCGGCCATCCAGAAGAGCGCGAACGATCCGGGTGCTCGACCGGCCCCCATGTTGCGTTCGGCGATGGCGGCGAGGTTGGCGTCGTTCTCGACGACGACGTGGACGCCGAGCTCGGCGGAGAGGGTCGTGCTGACCTGCTCGCGGGGCCAGCCGGGTAGCCCGTCGGTGAAGATGAGGGTGTCGGTGGCGTGGTCGACACTCGCCTGCACGCCCACCGCGACGGCGGTGACGAGCTCGGGGTCCACACCGGCCGCGGCGGCTGCGCGGGAGATCGCTGCGGCCACGATGTCCGACCCGGGTGAGCGCACCTCGGCCTCGGACATCCGGTGCGTGGCGACCGGGAACGTGCGACCGGCGGCGTCCACCACGGTCGACCGGACGTCGACGAGCTGGACGTCCACCGCGACACCGAGGTCGCGGTCGGTGATCGCTTCGTACACGACGGCGCTCGGCCCGCGGCGCCCGGCCTGTGTGTCCGTGCCCGCTTGGCGGATGAGTGCAGCCGACTCGAGCCGGCGGATGATCTCGGCCGCGGTGGGCTTGCTGAGACCGGTGCGCTGCGCGATCTCGTTGCGGGTGAGCGGGCCGTCGTCGAGCAGGAGCTCGAGCGCCGCGCGGTCGTTCAGGACGCGCAGCAGACCGGGCTGGCCGGGGGTGCGTCCTCGTGTGGTCATGTCGAGGACTGTAACGGACAACCTTCTTTACTGAAAGGTTTGTTTACCGATTCGAAACACGCGTTCTGCTGCGCGAAACGCGCCGGCCCGACGGAGGCCCGGCGCCTACGGTCGCAGCAGCACCTTGATCGCACGACGCTCGTCCATCGCCCGGTACGCTTCGGCGGCGTCGTCGAGCGGCAGCTCCAGGTCGAACACGCGCCCCGGGTCGATCGCTCCGGACAGCACGTCGGGCAGCAGCTCCGGGATGTACTTCCGTGCCGGCGCCATGCCGCCCGCGACCGCGATGTTCGTGTCGAAGAGGTAGCGCGTACCGATCGTCGGCACGCCGTGCGGGACTCCGACGAAGCCGAGGTTGCCGCCTGCGCGGACCGAGTGCAGCGCCTGGTCCATGCTCTCCTCGGTGCCCACGGCCTCCACCGCGCAGTCGGCCAGGTCGCCGCCGAGCAGCTCGCGGATCGCCGCGACACCGTCCGCACCGCGCTCGGACACGATGTCCGTCGCGCCGAACTCGCGCGCCAGCGCCTGGCGATCGGCGTGCCGGCTCATGGCGATGATGCGCTCGGCGCCGAGTCGCTTCGACGCGAGCACGGCGGACAGGCCGACCGCGCCGTCGCCGACCACCACGACCGTCTTGCCCGGACCGACCGCCGCCGACACCGCGGCGTGGTGTCCGGTGGAGAACACGTCGGAGAGAGTCAGCAGCGACGGCACGAGTGCCGGGTCGACGGGGCCGGGCACCGCGACCAGGGTCGTCGACGCGTCCGGGATGCGGACGTACTCGGCCTGCGCGCCGCCGACCGGGTCGCCGTACGCGTCCTTCCCGCCGAAGCCGGACAGGTGGTCGCAGCCGCTGGTCATCCCGTGGCGGCAGGCCTGGCAGGTGCCGTCGTTCATGGTGAAGGGGGAGATGACGAAGTCGCCCTCGTGCAGGTCGGTGACCGCGTCGCCGACCGCGACGACCTCGCCGACGAGTTCGTGCCCGATCGGCCGGGGCTCCTTCGTCTTCGTGACGCCGCGGTAGGGCCACAGGTCCGAGCCGCACACGCACGCGGCGACGACCTTGACGACGACGTCCTTCGGAGTGAGGACCGAGGGGCGGTCGCGCTCCTCGACGCGGATGTCGTTCGGGGCGTGGATGATCGCTGCGCGCACGGGAGGCCTTCCGTCGAGATGGTGGGTGTCGGCGCGGTCGACGTCGTCCGGGCCGATGTCGACAGTACCCTCGTGCGGGTGGACGACGACCGGTACGGCGGGGACGTGCTCTCGGGAGACTGGCGCTCCCGCGGGGTGAAGAAGGTGCGGCAGGTGCCGCTCGAACGCGACATGGTGCTCGAGGACCCGGACTCCGGGTGGGCCGGTGCCGTCGTCGGGCTCGAGGCGGGCAACATCGCGCTCGAGGACTGGAAGGGCCGCACCCGTTCCTTCCCCTTCACCGGGCAGTTCCTGCTCGAGGGCGAGCTCGTGACGCTGGGGCGGCCGCAGGCGCCGGTCGGCCGGTCTGCCGCAGCCGCTGCCGGCTCGCCGGGTTCGCTGGGTTCCGTTCACTCGGACTGGAGGCCCGGGGCCGCGCCCGCCGTGCGGCAGACGTCCGACGGTGGTCGCCTCCGCACCGCATCCGGATCGTTCGCGGTGGAGTCGCAGCGTGCCCGGGTGGCCCTGCCCTCCCGGATCATGGTCGAGGGCAAGCACGATGCCGAGCTCGTCGAGAAGGTCTGGGGAGCCGACCTCCGTGTCGAGGGCGTCGTCGTCGAGGAGCTCTCCGGCGTCGACAACCTCGCTTCGGTGCTCGATGAGTTCCAGCCCTCGCGAGACCGTCGTGTCGGCGTGCTCGTCGACCACCTGGTGCCCGGGTCGAAGGAGTCCCGTTTCGCCGAGGCTGTGATGCGTGGCAAGTGGGGCGCGCACGTGCTCGTCGTCGGGCACCCGTTCGTCGACGTCTGGCAGTCCGTGAAGCCCGCCCGCGTCGGACTGCAGGCGTGGCCGACGATCCCGCGGTCGATCGAGTGGAAGAAGGGGATCTGCCAGGCGCTCGGATGGCCGAACGCCGAGCAGGCCGACATCGCGCGGGCATGGCAACGGATCCTCGGGCAGGTGCGCACCTTCGCCGACCTCGAGCCGCAGCTGCTCGGCCGTGTCGAGGAGCTCATCGACTTCGTGACGGAACCCAAGGCCTGAGAACCCGGCCGTTCTGGGGCGGCGAGCGGAATGAGCGGGTGATCCGCGCCTCCGCTCCGTATCGTTGGGGCATGGACGGCATCGACGGACGCGTGCGCAGTGCTGTCGACGTCTGGCTGCGCTGGCTGCCGCGCTGGCAGATCGGGACCGCGCGCCCGCGCACCCGCATCTGCCGGAAGTGCACCGGGTCCCCGATCGCGAGTGCCGCCGGCTTCGGGCAGGACGTCCCGCACGCCGTCCAGCACGCGCTGATCGGCCGGATCTCGACCATCGTCGAGGACGCCGTCGACGACTACACCGCCAAGAACCTGCCGCTGCTGCAGCGCGAGCTCGAGCGGGCCGCGGCGCGCAAGCGGCACGCCGGGTACCAGCCGGCGGAGGGGTTGTCGCCCGAGTTCCAGGGCCTCGACGTCGATCCCGAGCCCTCGCCCGGTTCACCGTTCCTCTTCACGCTCGGGGAGCTGGCGGGGACGGGCGCGGGGGAGCAGACCCCGAGGGAGCCGCTGTCCGACGAGGCCAAGGCGGCGCTCCGGCACGAGATCGAGCTGTCCGACGAGTGTGCTCGTTCGACCGGTACGGCGGTGTGCCTGGCGCTCATCGACCACCGGCCGCGCATCGCCGAGGCGGTGGAGCGCCTGGTCGAACCGCAGATCGAGGCACTCGTGTCCGACATGTTCCGCGGGTTCGACGGTCCGGATGAGGGGCCGCGCAGCGGGCTGTTCTGACGAGCTTCGCTCGGTGCGAGGTTGATCACTCCGTGCGCGCTTGTTGCGCTGCACCGAGTGGCCAACCTCGCACCGAGAAGGTCCCGGTCAGCGGGGGAGCAGCGTGCGGCCGGGCACGACCGTGCCCCGGAGTGAGCGGTGCTCGACGGCCCGCGTCGGGTCGTCGATCCGGCCGATGACGAGGTCTATCGCCTCGCGGCCGATCCGCTCGATCGGCTGCTCGAGTGTCGTGAACCCGATCCAGTCGCTCGCGAGGGGGTACACACCGTCGAACCCGGTGACCGACAGATCGTGCGGGACCCGGACACCACGGCGGGAGAGTGCCTCGCACACGTCGAGCATGAGCCGGTCCGTCGGGCACATCACCGCGGTCACATCCGATTCGTGCATCGCGTCGACCAGGTCGGCAGCGAGGTCGTCCGGTGGCCGCACGAAGCTGGCATCGATGTCGATGACCCGGACGCCACGCGCTCGGAGCCGTTCGACCATCGCCGTCGAGCGGGCGTGCTGTGTGATCGCGTTGTCGAGCGGGACGGTGAGCACCACGACTGCGCGGTGACCGGCATCGGCGACGGCGTCGGCGATCGTCGCGCCACCGTCCACCTCGTCGCAGTACACGCTGGACAATGCCGGGTGGAGTTCGGGTCGACCTGCGACCACGGTGGCGATGCGCGGGGCGAACTCGGCGATGTCGGCGGACGGCATCAGGCCGCTGCAGACCACGAGGCCGTCCACCCGCATCGACACGAGTGCGGCGAGCGCGGACTTCTCGTCCTCGACACGGCCGACACCCGTGGTGGTGACGACGCGGTAGCCGAGCTCCGATGCGCGGCGCTCCATCACGGCGTGCAGTGCGGTGTAGACCATCGACGACGCGTCGCGGACGAGCATGCCGATGGTGTGCGTCCGACCGCTGACGAGCCCGCGAGCCATGGCGTTGGCGACGTACCCGAGTTCGGCTGCTGCGCGTTCGACGCGCTCACGGGTCTCGTCCGAGAACCGCCCCGTGCCCGAGAGGACCCGGCTCACCGCCGACTTCGAGACGCCCGCACGTGCGGCGACGTCGAGGATGGTCGGCTGGGACCCGCGGCCACCGCTCACGCGTCGGACGCTGCGGTGTCTCGTCCGGACCGCGACGCGGTGAAGCGCAGCACCCCGCGGGCGATCGCGCGCCATCCGAGCAGGAACACCCCGAGCACGATCGTGGCGACGATGACGAAGGAGATCGGCAGCGGGTTGCCGTCGACGTCGCCCTGGCCGGTGGCGACCCGGATCGCCATGCCGACGAACACCGTGAGGATCCAGACGACGACGCCGGTCGGCCAGAAGCGCAGCGGCCGGGCCCAGGCTCCGCTCGTCACGTACCCGATCGCCCAGCCCGCCAGGAACGGGTACGCGGTGATCCAGAGTGCCAGCGCCGTGTTGGCTTCACCGTGCGACGAACGCCCGATAAGTGCGAAGACGACGATGAGCACGACGTCGATGACCGCTGCGAGCCAACCCCAGGTGCGTGTGTTCACCCGGACAGTCTCGCAGCCCGGACGGCTCCGGCCTCTCCACAGGCGGGCGTCGCCCTCGTCTTGTCCACAGGACGGCCGCCGCCCCAACCGCTCTCGTCCCCCGACGATCACCATCGTCGGGGTGGACCGTCAGATCGCCCTCGCCCCGCTCCCCGCCGTCACCGTCCTCCGGACCTCGGCGCACCATCCAGCCGAGTCCGAGGTGATCAGGAGGCGGGCGGACGCGCAGGAGCTCGCCCGCATCGGGCGAGGGATGTTCGTCGACGCTGCCGCTTGGGCAGCCCTCCGGCCGGCGGAACAGCACCTGGTCCGTATCGGTGCGTCCGCCGATCGCATCGGACCCGATCAGGTCGTCTCACACGTCTCGGCGGCAGTCGTGCTCGGCGTGCCGACGGTGTCGCCGCCGCCCGATCGAGTGCACGTGACCTCGGTCGGGAGTGATCGGCGGACCACGAATGCTTCCTTCGTCGTCCACGCCGACCTCGACCCGGTACCGGACCCGAACAGGATCAGCACGCCGGAAGGCCTGCAGCTGAGCGGACCTGTTCGGATAGCTGCAGACGTGGCCCTCACGGTGCCGTTCATCGACGCCGTCGTGGCGCTCGACGACCTGCTCCGTCGGGGTGTTCCCCGAGCAGCCGTGCGCGACACGATCGCGCGGCGTGGCCCCAAGAGTCGCCGTCGGGCGCTCCGTGCGGTGGACTTCGCCGACTCCGCGTCGGACTCGCCGGGTGAGTCGATCGCGCGAACCCGGTTCGATCAGTTCGGAACGGAGGAGCCCGTGCTGCAGCACCGTTTCAGGTCGTCCGGGCAACCGGACATCGTGGTGGACTTCTGGTTCCCCTCGGCCGGCGTCGTGGTCGAGTTCGACGGCGAGGCGAAGTACCGCGACCCGACGATGCGGAACGGGCGTTCGGCGGAGGACGTGGTCGTCGCTGAGAAGTACCGGGAGGACCGGCTGCGGTCCATGCCCGGCGTTCGGCACGTCGTGCGGTTGCGATGGGCTGATCTCTGGGACGAGGCGACGTTGCGCGCGAAGCTGCGGCGGGCAGGTGTCCGGATGCGACGCTGAGCGCCGAGCGCCCCGTGCGAGGTTCGCCACTCGGTGCGAGGTTGTTGCGGCGCACGGGGTGATCAACCTCGCACCAGAGCGAAGCGCGACCACGCACCCCGGAGTTCACCCGGCGGCGACGCCCGCGGCACCCGGCGTTCACCCGGTAGCGCCACACTCGACCTCGG
>NZ_JANZKM010000019.1:0-71397 GCF_025642935.1 Curtobacterium sp. RIT-PI-V | reverse complement strand
GCTCGTCGGGCTCGTCGGTCTCGGGGCCCTGACGCTCGGCGGCACGGCCACCTACGACGCGATCGCGACCGCGACGGAACGGGACGACATCCGCCCCTACGGCGAACTCGTCCCCGTCACCGGCGGCCGGGTGAACGTCGCCGTCACCGGGTCCGGGGCGTCGACCGTCGTGCTGCTGCCCGGCTTCGGCACGGCATCCCCCGTGATCGACTTCGCCCCACTCGTCGACCGGTTGCAGGACACGCACCGGGTGGTGGTCGTCGAGCCGCTCGGGTACGGCCTGAGCGACGGCACCGACCGACCCCGGACCAACGCGAACATCGTCGACGAGGTGCACCAGGCACTGTCGACGCTCGGCATCGACCGGTACGTGCTCGCGGGGCACTCGGTCGCCGGGATCTACGCGCTCGAGTACACGAACGCGTACCCGGACGAGGTGCAGGCGTTCGTCGGCATCGACAGCAGTGTGCCGACGCAGCCCGGCATCGACGAGGCCGTCGGGTCCGGCCTGTTCCGCTTCGTGAAGACCACCGGGCTCGCCCGCGTGCTCACGGCCGTGTCCGGCGACGCGTACGCCGGGCTGCCCTACACCGATGCGCAGAAGGAGCAGATGACCCTGCTGTCACACCGCACCAGCATGCGCGCGACGTACCTGGACGAGTACGAGCACCTCGGCGCGAACTTCCGGCACGCCCGCAGCCTCGCGTTCCCCACCGACCTGCCGGTCCGTCTGTTCGTCGTGGGCGACGACCCGGACGTGCCGGGGTGGGAGCGCCTGCACCGTGAGCAGGCGGCGTCGGTCGCCGACGGCCAGGTCGTCCTGCTGGACGGCGGGCACTACCTGCACCACACGCACGCGGCCGAGATCGCCGAGGGCATCGACGCGGTCGCCGACCTCGGTCAGTGATCCCGGAGCGCCTCGACGAGCTCGGCCTTGCGCTTCGACGAGTACCCGGTCAGGCCGAGCTCCTTCGCCCGCTTCCGGAGGTCGGCGACGGTCCAGTCGTCGTAGGAGCCGGATTCGCCGCCCTTCTTCCCGACCGCCTCCTCGCCGCGGGCGGCAGCGGCGTTGCTGATCCGCGCAGCCTTCTCCTTCGAGTTGCCCTCCTTGCGGAGCTCCTCGTACATGTCCGGCTTCTTGAGTTGGTTCGGCATGGTCGGCCACGGTACGCCGGGCCCGGTGGAGACGCTCAGCGCTTCTCGGGGTCGTGCCCCCAGTTCATCAACGACCACCGCCACGGGGTGTCGTGGACGTCACCGTCCGGTCGCTGCTGCGCGTGGCGCGCGACGTAGCCGACCACCTTCCGCATGTGGGCATGGTCGTCGTCCGTGCGATCGGCCTTGTGCTTCTCGAGGATCCGGATGATGTGCCGCCCGCTCTCGTGACCGGTCGACTCGCCGCCGCCCGGGGGCTTCTGCCCGACCTGCTTGGACTCGTCGGTGCCCAACCACTCCTTCAGCTCGGACGCGGTCATGTTCACCGCGTCGGAGAAGTCGCGCTCGGTCTGCAGGTCGTCGTCGTCACTCATGGTCCCGAGGCAACCCCGCGGGCCTGGACGGGTGCGCAGGGCGGATGGCGCTCCGCCGCCGTCCAGCCGGGACGGGTTCCGTGGAGGCACGAGCAGGAAGGAACTCGCATGCCCACCGACCAGTACGAACACGGCGACCCGCGCACGCGCTACCCCGACGTCCAGCCGGAGCCGCAGACGCAGGACGAGCCGGGCCTCCAGTCCGAGATGGACCCGGTGCCCGACCTCGGCGAGACGAGCTACCGCGGCACCGGTCGGCTCGCCGGCCGGAAGGCCCTGATCACCGGCGGTGACTCCGGCATCGGCGGTGCCGTCGCGATCGCGTTCGCCCGCGAGGGCGCCGACGTCGCGATCGCCTACCTGCCCGAGGAGCAGTCCGACGCCGACCACGTCCTCGAACAGATCCGTGCCGCCGGACGCACCGCCGTCGCGATCCCCGGCGACCTGCGTGACAAGGCGTACGCGCAGCAGCTCGTCGACCAGGCCGTCGCCGGACTCGGCGGTCTCGATGCCCTGGTGAGCGTCGCCGGCAAGCAGCGTTGGCAGCCCGACGTGCTCGACATCACCGACGACCAGTTCGAGGCGACCTTCGACGTGAACGTCTTCGGGCTGTTCCGCCTCGTCAAGGCGGCGCTGCCGCACCTGGAACCCGGTGCGACGATCACCACGACGGCGTCGATGGAGGCGTACAAGCCGGCACCCGACCGGCTCGACTACGCGGCGTCGAAGGGCGCGATCAACAACCTGTCGAAGGGGCTGTCCCAGCTGCTCGTCGCGCGCGGCATCCGCGTCAACGTCGTCGCGCCCGGGCCGACGTGGACGGTCCTGCAGCCGAGCGGTGGCGTCGACCCGTCGACGCTTCCCGAGTTCGGCAGCAGCGAGTCGCCGATGGGGCGCGCCGGGCAGCCAGCCGAACTCGCACCGGCCTACGTGTTCCTGGCCTCGGACGAGTCGAGCTACGTCGTCGGCGAGACGCTCAACGTGAACGGCGGCATGGTCACGCCCTGACCGGGACCGCACGCCGACTCCACGGCAGCGGGTGGGAATGGATCGGACCCGCCCGCTGTCGAACTCTGCACCGATCACGAAGACCACGAAGGAGCACACCATGAGCCTCGAACCCCACAAGGGCGCAGCGATCGTCGACGAGCGCACCTGCACGGCGAAGCCCGTCCTGACCAAGCTGCACGACGCCCGCACTCCGGCGTTCGGCCGGTGGCTCGGGCAGATCAACCGCCAGGACTGAGGCGCAGCCCGGCGCAGCGCGTCGCCCTGCTAGCGTGCAGACGTGTCCTGGGGCCGGCTCTACTTCGCACTGCAGGCCCTCGGCGGCGCGGCGTGGTGGATCACCGTCGCGACCGTCCCCGCCGTCCGGACGCTCACGCTCGGCTCGCTGGACCCGGTGGTCGTCGCGGCCCTCGACGTCCCGCTCTTCGTCGGCGCCTCGGCGCTCGCAGCGGTCTCGGCGGGCACGGTCGGGCGGATCGCGGCGACCGTGGCCACCGTGTGGACGGCCCTCGTCCTCGCCGGCCTCGTCGTCTGGGCGACCGTCACCGGTGAGGCCGGCTGGGGCGTCGTCGTCATGACCGCGGCGGCCGTCGGCTCCGCGCTGGCCCTCGCCCTCGTCCTGCTCGGCCGGGTACCGACCGAGTGGTCGACGTCCGGTCCGCTGCGGTTCCGCACCGCCGACCCGGGTGCCGCGACGTCACGGCACGTGGTGGCGACGACCGTGCAGATCGTCGTCTTCTGGGGGCTGTTCCTCGGGGTGTTCCCCGTGGGCATCGCCGTCGCCGAGCACCGCTGGCGGCTGCACCCCGCACTGCCCGGACCGGTCGTGACCGCGTTGCTGGTGGTCGGGCTCGTCGTCCTCGCGCTCGCCAGCGCGCTCGGCATCGCGTCGGCGGCGGCGATGTCGACGAAGGGCGCTGGTACCCCGCTGCCGTCCGCCAGTGCGAACCGGTTGGTCGTCGCCGGCCCGTACCGCTCGGTGCGGAACCCGATGGCGCTCGCCGGCATCACGCAGGGCGTCGCCGTCGGGCTGCTGCTCGGGTCGTGGATGGTCGTCGCCTACGCGCTCGCCGGGTCGATCGTGTGGAACTGCGTGGTCCGACCGCTCGAGGAGGCCGACCTCGAGGCCCGTTTCGGCGACGACTTCCGCCGCTACGCCGCCCGTGTCCGGTGCTGGGTGCCGCGGTGGCCGATCGCGGCGAGCGTCGGCCCGGTCCCCGTCAGCTCGCCGGGCCGCTGATGTTCACGAGCCACGTGACCCGGAACCGGTCGGTGAGCATCCCGAAGGTGTCGCCCCACGGGGCCGTCGTGAGCGGTTCGATGATCGACGCGCCGTCGGCGAGTCCGTTCCAGTAGCGGGTCAGGGCCTCGGTGTCGTCGCCGCTGAGCGAGAGCGAGATCGTGCTCTCCGACGGGGTCTGCATGCCCGTCGGCGCGTCCGAGGCCATCAGCAGCAGGCCGTTCTCGCCCTCGAGCTGCCCGTGCATCACCTTGTCGGCGTCGGCGGGGTCCTGGCTCATGCCGGCTTCGCCGAAGGTGCCGATCGTGAGCTCGCCGTGGAACACCGAGTGGTAGAAGTCGAGGGCTTCGCGGGCCCCCGAGCGGAAGCCGAGGTACGGGTTGAGACGCACGGACACGGTGGACTCCTCACGACGGGCGGGCGTCGTCACCCGCTGCGCGCCCATCGTCGCAGACGCGACGTGCCCGCGGAAGGGCACGGTGCCCTGGACGGGCGTGCGATGCGGCCTGGAGGCCCGTAGCGGCGCCGCCACGGGCCTCCAGGCCGTCAGGCGGTCTCGGTGCGGTCCGTGGCCGGGTCCGCCCCGGCCAGGTCACGGATGCGCTTCGCCGGCACGCCGGCGTAGACGCCGTGCGCCAGCAGGCGCCCGGTCACGACCGCGCCGGCCGCGACGACCACGTCGTGCTCGATGTGGGCGCCGGGCAGGATCGTCGCACGGCCGCCGATCCACACTCGGTCCTCGATGACGACCGGACGGCCGGTCGCGGTGTCGCTCCACCGGCCGTCGGCGTCGATCGCGTGGTGGCTCGTCATGATGAGGACCTGCATGCCGATCGCGGCGTTCGCACCGATGCTGACGGGGGCGATGGCCTCGATGGTCGTCCCGCGGTTGAAGTAGACACCGCGCGCGACCGACAGGTTGCGCGGGTCGCCGGTCAGCGAGAACCCGGGGCCGGGAGCCGACTCGGCACGGGCGCCCGCGGCGGTCAGCAGCAGCCGTCGCACCACCCGCGGCAGGAACGGCGAGCCGAGCAGTGCCGTGAGCAGGACGTGCTCCCGGGCGTGCGCGACGTCCTCGCGGAGGCGTCGGGAGAACGTGGAGGGGACGGGGACGGCTGGCGTGGCCATGCGGCCTCCTGGGCTCGAGGGAGTCGTGCGGCGACACCACACACCGGAAACGTAAGCGCTCCCCAGGAGACCGACAACGGACTCTCGGGCCGTTGCGTGATCCTTGCGGTAATGCCCCGGACCGCTACTCCCGCGCCGCCAGCGCCGTCTGCCGTGGCAGCTCCCCGAACTCCTGCCGGTAGCTCCCGGCGAACCGGCCCAGGTGCGCGAACCCCGTCGCCCGGGCGATCTCGGCGACGCTGCGGTCGTCGCCCGCCTCGAGCTGCTCCCGGGCGAGCAGGAGCCGGATCCGACGCAGGTACATCGTCGGCGTGATGCCGTGGTGCCGCTGGAACGCCGCCTGCACCCCGCGGACACTCAGCCCCGCGGCCTCGGCGACGTCGTTGACGGTGATCTGCTCGGTCGCGTGGTCGAGCAGGAACGTCTCGGCACGGGCGAAGCGCGCGGTCGACGCCATCACCGGCTCGTGCTGCCCCACCGGCCAGTGCGGGATCGCGGTCAGCAAGCCGCCGGCGGCGAACCGGGCGAGCTCGCGCTCCCGCTCGAGCGGCACGTCCGTCGGACCCTGCAGGACCTCCTGCGCGACCGACCGGACCATGAGCCACCAGGCGGCGAGCGGCGCACCCTCCGGCACGTGTCGGGGACGGAACTCGAGCGGACCCGGCGCCCAGTCACCGCGCTCGGCGGCGACCTGCTCGACGATCGTCCGGTCGATGCGCAGCACGTCGTGCTGGAAGTCCATCCACCGGAACCGCTGCGGGTCCTGTCGGTAGAGCACCGGGCGGCCGATCTGCACCGGGTTGTCGTCGACGTGCGCCGAACCGGACTTCACCCAGACGATCATCATCGCCCGCCCGGGCTCGACCGCGCCGCTCAGGGCGCCCGTGCACCGCGTCGACTCGAGGGAGAGCAGGGCGGTGCCCCGCACGCGTTCCTCGAAGACGAAGCCCGCTCCGGTCGCCTCGACGGTGAGTCCGTGGGTCACGTGGGTCACCGACAGCGCCTCGGCCGCGACCGACGGCTCGTCTGTCCTGATCTCCCGCTGCGTGCGGTGCATCATCTCGGGCACGTGATGATCCTCGCGACATGTCGG
Organism: Curtobacterium sp. RIT-PI-V; assembly: GCF_025642935.1. Taxonomy (NCBI): domain Bacteria; kingdom Bacillati; phylum Actinomycetota; class Actinomycetes; order Micrococcales; family Microbacteriaceae; genus Curtobacterium; species Curtobacterium sp. RIT-PI-V. The sequence continues at coordinate 65,399 of NZ_JANZKM010000019.1, read as the reverse complement.
CATCCGCGCAACGCACGACGCGCCGGGTTTCCTGGACGTCGACCAGGATCCGCGCGTTTGACTGATCCGACATGAAGTACATCCAGTACGACCGCTCCACGTTCCTGACGAGCGACGACGTCGCCGACGCCGTGATCGAGTACGCCGCAGCGCTCGCAGGCGGCAGCCGCGCGGATGCGATCGCGATCCCGACGGTGGCGGAGGACGGCACGATGACGACCACGAAGATGCTCATCGGCCCGTCGAGCGAGATCGTCGTCGTCGATGCGGACGACGACGAGCTCGAGGTCGAGAACGGCGAGTTCGTGGAACGTCTGCGGGCGGCGGCGCGGACGTTCGACCACCCCGAGACGATCCACGCCGACACCCGCTCGGACCTGACGGGCGACGGACCGGTCACCTGACCGCAGCGCGGTCGCTGCGGCCGTCACCGGCCGAGGTCGGTCGGGAACCTGCTGGCGTCGACCGCCAGGACCGCCTCGGTCCGTCGGCTCAGGTCAGCCAGGAACGCCCCGCCCTCGGGTTCCAGGTCGTCGTCCGGCGCCGGTTCCAGGGCGACCGCCACCGCTGGTGCGAGGAGCAGCTCCACCGTGCTGGCCGCGCCGAACTCGTCGGTCGTCGGAACCGACACGACGTCGCTCAACCGGCTCTGGTGCAGGGCGGCCGCGTACCGGATCACGGCGTCGGCCACGGCGTCGCCGGTCAGGACCCGGACGGCTCCCGCGTAGTCGACGTACTTCATCGGTGCTCCTCGTGACGAGGGGCACCCGCCGCGGTGACGGTTCCCTGATCCTGCTGGACAGTAGGCCGTGGTCGCCGGATGCGTCACAGACAGCGGACCCGGAGACGGCGCCGAGGGGTCTGTCCACTCCGCGCTGTCGCTCGGGATCCCGCTGGTAGCAACGAGGTGCGTGCCGCCACCCGTGCGGCGCGGGAAGGAAGCGACTCTTGACCGAGATCACCGCCCACCACGGGCTCTTCAAGGACACGAACCTGCACGTCGACGACACCGGCGGCTCCGGCCGCACCGTCGTCCTGATCCACGGCTGGCCGCTCTCCGGCGAGTCCTGGAGCAAGCAGGTCCCGGCGTTCGTCGACGCCGGACACCGCGTCGTCACCTACGACCGTCGCGGCTTCGGTCGCAGCGACAAGCCGAAGACCGGCTACGACTACGACCACCTGACCGAGGACCTGCACACGATCCTCACCGAGCTCGACCTGCGGGACGTCACCCTCGTCGGCTTCTCGATGGGCGGCGGCGAGGTCGCCCGCTACTTCTCGAAGTACGGCACCGAGCGGCTGCACAGCGTCGTCTTCGCCTCCGCCGTGCCGCCGTACCTGCTGCAGACGTCGGACAACCCGGACGGCCCGCTGCCGAAGGAGCAGGCGGCCGAGATGACCGCGGGCCTGACGAAGGACGAGGACGCGTTCTACGACCAGTTCACGACCGACTTCTTCTCGGTGGACGGCACCCTGGTCGTCTCCGAGGAGGACCGGCAGCAGGCTCTCACGCTCGCGAAGCAGGCGTCGAAGACCGCCGCGCTCGAGGCGATGGCGTCCTTCGCGAACACCGACTTCCGTGACGACCTGTCGAAGGTCACCGTGCCGACGCTCGTCATCCACGGCGACGGCGACGCGACCGTGCCGTTCGAGGGCTCGGGTGCCCGTACGCACGCCGCGATCGCCGGCTCCGAGCTGCACGTCGTGTCCGGTGGTCCGCACGGCGTCAACGTCAGCCACCCCGACGAGTGGAACCGCGTGGTGCTGGAGTTCCTCGCGAAGTAGCGCGGAACGCTCGGCGTCCGCGGCAGTGGGCGCGACCGACAGGCGGACGGGAGGCCCGTGGCGGATCCGCCACGGGCCTCCCGTCCGCCACGTGCGCGGGTCCAGGGCCCCACTCAGGCCGCGGGAGCCACCAGACCGGCGCGCCGGCGCAGGTCGAGCGCGGCCGCGACGAGCTCGCGGGTGCGCGGGTGCGCGTCCGCGTCGAACAGCCGCTCCGCGGGGCCCACGTCGACGACGCGACCGCCGTCGAAGACCGCGATGCGGTCGGCGACCCGGCGCACGACGGCGAGGTCGTGCGAGATGAACACGCAGGTCGTGCCGGTGGTGCGCTGCAGGTCGAGCACCAGGTCGAGGATCCGCGCCTGCACCGAGACGTCGAGGGCGGACGTCGGTTCGTCGCACACCACGAGCGGCACCGGACCGGCGAACGCCCGGGCGATGGCGACGCGCTGCTTCTGCCCGCCGGACAGCTGGGCGGGCCGGCGGTCGAGGACGTCGGCGGGCAGCCCGACACGCGCCGCGAGCTGTTCGGCGGTGCCGTCGCCGTGCAGCAGCCGGATCGCCCGTCCGAGCACCTGTCGGACCGTGCGCCGCGGGTTGAGCGAGGCGTCCGCGTTCTGGAACACGACCTGCACGGGTGGGGTACCGGTCGGCGTCTGGTCGCCGGCGTCCAGCGTGATCGTGCCGTCGTGTCGGACCAGTCCGGCGAGGGCTCGGCCGAAGGTCGTCTTGCCGGAGCCGGACTCCCCCACGACGCCCAGCACCTCACCGCGGCGCAGCTCGAGGTCGATGCCGTCGAGGGCGACGGCGCCGTCGTACTCCTTGCGGAGGCCCCTGATCGTCGCGAGCACGTCGTGCTGCGCGGTCTCGGCTGTCGTTCCCGCCTTGCCCGTCGTGATGTCGGGCAGGGCGTCGACGAGCTGCTTCGTGTACGGCTCGGTGGGGTGGAGCAGCACCTGGGCTGCGGCGCCCTCCTCGACGAGCACCCCGTGGCGGAGCACCCCGACCCGGCCGCAGTGCGCCGCGACCAGCGGCAGGTTGTGGCTGATGAGCAGGGTCGCGAAGCCGATCTCGGTCCGGAGCTCGTCGATGAGCGCCATGATGCCCGCCTCGACCGTGCTGTCCAGGCCCGTCGTGGGTTCGTCGAGCACGAGCAGGCGCGGACGGGCCACCAGGGCCATGGCGATCGCGACGCGCTGCTGCTGACCGCCGGACAGCTCGTGCGGGTACCGCACGCCGATCGTCGTCGGCGACGGCAGCCCGACGCGGGTGAACGCCTCGATCGTCGCGGTGTCCGCAGCCGCGCGGCCGGAGCCCGTGGCGCGCAGCACCTCGGCGACCTGGCGTCCGACCGTCATCGTCGGGTTGAGGGCGAGGCCGGGTTCCTGGTGGACGACCGCCACGACGTCGCGCCGGAACCGCCGCAGCCGCTCACCGCGCAGGGACGCGACGTCGACGCCGTCGACGACCAGCGCCGACGACTCGACGGCGGCGTCCGGGCCGAGCGACGCGGTCAGCGTGCCGGCCACGGTGCTCTTGCCGGAGCCGGACTCGCCCACGAGCCCGTACGAGCCACCGGGCTCGATCACGAACGCGACGTCGTCGACCACCCGGGTGCCGCGGTACGACACCGTGAGTCCCTCGACGCGGACCAGCGCGTCGGTCGTGCCGGCGGTCCGGAGCTGTTCGCTCACTCGGAGACCTCCTTGAGGTTGTCGGCGATCAGGTTCGCGGACACGACGATCGACGCCACGGCGACACCCGGGAACACGACCGTCCACCACGCGGCCTGCAGGTAGGCGCGGTTCGCGTTGATGTCGAGTCCCCAGTCGGCGGCCGGCGGTTGCGAACCGAGCCCGAGGAACGACAGCGACGCGGTGATGAAGATCGCGGCACCGAGGCTCAGGACCGCCTGGATCACGAAGACCCCGATCACGTTCGGCAGCAACTCGGTGACCATCGCCCGGACGGAGCTCTCGCCCTGCAGCCGTGCGGCCTGGACGTAGGACTTGCCCATCTCGACGAGCACCGCGGCCCGGACGATCCGCGCGATGCCCGGGGCGAAGAGCACGCCGACGATGAGGACGAGCGCGGGCGTCGACACCCCGAACGCACCGACGAGGACGACCAGGAAGATCAGGCTGGGCAACGCGAGCAGCACGTCGAAGAACCGCATCAGCGCGGTGTCGACCCAGCCGCGGTGGTAGCCGGCGAGCAGGCCCAGGGTGCCGCCGACGACGGTCGCCAGTGCCGCGCCGAACGGGCCGATGACGAGCGCCGGCCGGGCCCCGGCGGCGACGCGGGCGAAGACGTCGCGGCCGAGCGAGTCGGTGCCGAACCAGTGCGCCGCGCTCGGTGCCTGCAGGAGCTCGCCGGTGCGGGCGAAGGGCTGCAGGCCGAGCAGGTGCCAGCCCACGGCCAGGACGACCCACCAGAGCAGGATCGCCACGGAGACCAGGAACGTGGGACGCCGGAGCAGTCCGCGCCAGCCGCGGCGGGTGACCCGTGCGGTGCCCGTGGTGGCCGACGCCGGCGGACGCCCGGCCAGGGCATCGGTCTCGACGGCACCGGGGACGACGGCGGTCATGCGGTGGCCGTCCGTTCGAAGCGGATCCGGGGATCGACCACCACGAACAGCAGGTCGGTGAGCAGGAGCGCGCCGAGCGAGAGCGCCCCGGCGAGCATCACCCCGCTCTCGAGCAGCAGGGCGTCCTTGCGCTCGGCGGCCGACACGAGCAGCGCGCCGAGGCCCGGGTAGGAGAACAGGGTCTCGACGATGACGCTGCCGCCGAGCAGGGTGCCGAGGTAGATGCCGAGCACCGAGAACGTCGGGATGAGCGCGTTGCGGACGACGTGCCGGCGGACGACCTGGCCGGTGGTCAGGCCCTTGAGCACGGCGGTGCGGTGGAACTGCGACCGGATGGTCTCGATCGTCCCCGCACGCACCATCCGGGTCAGGACGGCGAGGTACGCCAGGGCGAGCACCACGGCGGGCAGCGTGAGCACCCGGAGCCGCTCGCCGAACCCGGCGTCGAGCGCGCCGGACGCCTGCACGGGCACCACCCGCAGCCAGACCGCGAAGACGAGCAGCAGCACGATCCCGACGACGAACTCCGGCACCGCCGAGATCGTCAGCAGCCCGACCGTGACGGCGCGGTCGGAGCGGCGACCCTGCCGGTACGCCTGCACGGCGCCCAGCGTGATCGCGACCGGCACCATGATGACGAACGCGTACGCGCCGAGCAGCAGGGAGTTTCCGAGGCGACCGAGCACCAGGTCGCGGACCGGCTCGGAGTAGACGAAGCTCGTGCCCCAGTCCCCCGTGACGAACCCGCCGATCCAGTGCAGGTACCGGGTGACGAGGGACCCGTCGAGCCCGTGATCGACGTTCCACGCGCGCACCTGCGCCGCCGTCGCGTACTGCCCGAGGGCGTTCCGGCCCGGGTCACCCGGCACGACCTGGACGAGCCAGAACGTCAGGACGGAGACCACGACCAGGACGAGCGGGATCTGGACGACCCGTTGCCCGACCAGGGTCAGCAGACGACGGCGGCGCGTGGTGCTCATGACGCGGTGACCCCGATGCCCCGGAAGTCGAAGCCGCCCGGGAAGTCCTGCCCCGACCGGAACGTGCCCGTGACGCGCTTCTGCAGCAGGATGCTGCTCGACGCGAACGCGGGGACGATCACGGGCAGGTCGGTCCACTCGATCTCCGCGATCTGGTTCGCCAGGTCCTGCCGCTCCGACTCGTCGGTCGTCGACTCGTACCGGTCGGTCAGCTGCTCGAGCTCCGGGCTCGAGTACTTGGACGCGTTCCAGACCGCGCCGTCGCGGTAGATCAGGTCGACGTACTGTGCGGGCAGGCGCTGCGCCCAGTTCGTGATCGTCACCGGGGCGTTCAGCCACGGGGTGTCGTCGCCGTCGGCGTAGTACTGCGCGCTCGTCAGCACCTCGAGGGTGACGTCGAACCCGCCGACCGCCTCGAGCTGCTGCTGCACCACCTGGGCGAGGGACTTCTCCGCGTCGAGCGTCGTGATCTCGAAGGACACGGTCGTGCCGCCGAGCAGGTCCGCGACCTTCGCCTTGTCCTGCTCGCGCTGTTCGAGCCCCTTCGGCTGGATCGCCGAACTCGGGAAGAACGTGGTGTCGTTGCCGACCTCGGCTGCGCCGCCGTAGACCGTCTTGACGATCTCCTCGCGGTCGAGCGCGAGGGCGAAGGCCTCACGGACCTTCGGGTCGTCGAACGGCGCCTTGGTGACGTCGAGGAAGATGCCGTCGAACTTGTTGAAGTACGGCTCGGTCTCGTTGTAGTCCGAGGCCTGCAGGGTCGACGACGCGGTCGGGCTGGCGGCGATCTGGTCGATCTCACCGCTCTGGAACGCGAGCAGCTGGGCCTGGTCGTCGGCGTAGAACTTCACGTCGACCTGCTGCAGCTCCACGTCCTTCGCGTCCCAGTAGTCGGGGTTCTTCGTGAACGTGGCGCCCTGACCCGCCGAGTACTTCGTCAGCACGAACTGCCCGGCGCCGACCGGCTGCTTGGCCCAGTTCGTCGACGCGTCGAAACCGGCCGGCTGGATGGTCGTGTTCGAGCCCGTGAGCAGGTACGGGAAGTCGGCGTACGGCTTGGCGAGCGTGAAGTCGATCGTCGAGGCACCGTCGGCGGCGACCGACTGCAGGATGCCGTCGAAGCTCGACTTGCCGGGCGACTGGCTGTCCTTGCCGATGATCGAGTCGAACGTCGCGACGACGTCCTTGCTCGTGAGCGCGGCACCGTCGGAGAACTGCAGGTCGTCGCGGAGCTGCACCGTCCAGGTGCGTCCGTCGGACGATGCCTTCCACGAGTCGGCCAGACGGCCCTCGAGCTTGCCCTTCGCGTCCTGGCTGAGCAGGCCCTCGGACGCCAGCCCCACGATGAACATCGCGTTGTAGTCCGAGGTGGTGAGCGGGTTGATCGTGCTGTCGGGCTCCTGGAGCCCGAGCGTGTAGGTGCCGGTGTCCGAGGATGATCCGGGCGAGGCGTCGCCGCCGGACGAGCACGCGGCGAGCGTGAGGGCGAGGGCGGACGCGGTGGCCGCGAGGGCGAGGCGCTTGAGGCGACGCCGCCGCGACGTGAGGTCGACGGTCACGGATGACTCCTAGGGGTTCGGGGTGCAGGGGTGCGGTGCTGGGAGGGGTGGAGCGGTCAGCGGTGCGCGCGGTCCGGCACCCGGGGGTGTCCGAAGCGCTCGCGCAGGGTGAGGTCGTCGTACGCCGTGGCGGTCCGGCCGCGGCGCTGCAGTTCCGGCACGACGTGGTCGACGAACCGGTCGATCCCGCCGGGCAGGTACGGGAACTGCACGATGAAGCCGTCGGCGCCACCGTCGTCGGCGAGCTCCTCGAACCGGTCGGCGATCTCCGGTCCGGTACCCGTCAGCAGGCTGCGGCGGTACGACCACGCGTAGACGTCGCGGGGCGTCGCCGGGCCGTCGGCGAGCAGCCGGTCGACCGCGGGCTTCGGCGAGCGGGTCTCGTTCGAGGTGTCGAACTCCTCGGCGTAGTCGAACGGCACGTCGACGTCGCGGCCGGACAGGTCCTGCCCGATCTGGTGCGACACGTCCTCGAGGATGAGGGCGTCCGGCGTCAGGGCGAGGATCGCGTCCGCCTCGGCTCGGGCATCGGCGGCGGTCTCCCCCACGACCGGCATCACCGACGGCATGATCTTCACCGCGTCGGCGGAGCGGCCGTGCCGGACGGCCCGGGCGCGCAGGTCGTCGACGAAGCGTCGGACGTCCGAGGTGGAGCCACCACGGGTGAACACCGCGTCGGCCGTGTCCGCGGCGAGTTCCAGCCCGGACTCGGACCCGCCGGCCTGGAACAGCAGCGGGTGGCCCTGCGGCGGCCGGGCGATGTTGAGCGGCCCGCGCACCCGGAAGAACTCGCCCTCGTGGTCGAGACGGTGCAGGCCGTCGCGGCGCGCGAAGACCCCGGACGCCGGGTCGGCCACGATCGCGTCGTCGTCCCAGCTGTCCAGCAGACCGTTCACGACGTCGACGAACTCGCGACCGCGCTCGTACCGCCGGGAGTGGTCGATGTGGGCGTCACCACCGAAGTTGCGGGCCTCTTCGTCGTAACGGCTCGTGACGAGGTTCCACGCGGCTCGCCCACCGCTGAGGTGGTCGAGCGAGGCGAGGGTCCTGGCCACGTGGTACGGCTCGTTGTACGTCGTCGACACGGTCGCGGCGAGGCCGATCCGCGACGTCACCTGGGACAGCGCGGCGAGCAGCGTGAACGGTTCGGGCCGCAGCGCACCGTAGTGGTCGACGCCCGACGGGTACCGGTCCCAGAAGTACAGGCCGTCGGCGAGGAAGATCGTGTCGAACACCCCGCGCTCGGCGGTCTGCGCGATGTGCCGGTGGTGCCGGATGCTCAGGTGCTCGGCGGGGCGCGAGGACGGGTGCCGCCACCCGGTGACGTGCGCGCCGCCCGGGTGGAAGGCGAACGCCCCCAGCAGGATGCGGCCGCTCATGCGCCCGCACCGCGTTCTGCGGGCTCTGGACGGGAGGCCCGACCAGCGTCACCGACGTCGGGTCCGGTGTCGGGCCTCCCGGCCTCCACGGCACCGTCTCGCGCCCGCAGCGTGTTCGCCGGGCGCGACAGTCCCAAGTGCTCCCGCAGGGTGTCGCCGCGGTAGGCGCGGTCGTACACACCTCGGCGTTCGAGCTCCGGCACGACCTGGTCGACGAACCGGTCGACGCTCACCGGGATCGACGAGAACGCGAGCATGTAGCCGTCGGCTGCGTCCTGCTCGTACCGCTCGGTCAGCCAGTCGGCGATCTGCTCGGGCGTGCCCGGCAGGAACCGCCGGCGCAGGATCGTCCGGTAGACCTCGCGCAGCGTGGTGGCCTCGGCGGCGATGCGGCGGATCGACTCGTACACGGACTTCGACTGGTTGATGGCCGTCTCGTCGAAGACGTGCTCGAACGGTGCGTCGAGCGGCCGGTCGGACAGGTCGGTCTGCAGGTAGTGGGACAGCAGGTCGAGCGAGACGCGGTCCGGGGTCAGCTCCTCGATCTCGTCGAGCTGCCGCAGCGCGTCGGCCTCGGTGTCGCCGATCACCGGCGACACCGCAGGCAGGATGAGCATCGACGACGCGTCACGTCCGTGCTCGACGGCGCGGCGCTTGTAGTCGGCGTACAGGGCCTGCGCGTCGGCGAGGTCGTCCTGCCAGAGGGTGAAGACGCCCTCGGCCTTCGCACCGGCCAGCGCACGGCCGGCCTCGGACGCCCCGGCCTGGAACAGCACCGGGTGGGCCTGCGGCGGACGGGCGATGTTGAGCGGCCCGCGCACGCGGAAGAACTCGCCCTCGTGGTCGAGCACGTGCAGTCCGTCGCGCTTCGCGAAGTACCCGGACTCCTGGTCGTACAGGAACGCGTCGTCGTCCCAGCTGTCCCAGAGGCCCTGCACGACGTCGACGAACTCGGCACCCCGGCGGTACCGGACGGCGTGGTCGAGGTTCGCGTCGCGACCGAAGTTCCAGGCCTCTTCGTCCGAGGCGCTCGTGACGAGGTTCCAGGCGGCCCGGCCCTCGCTCAGGTGGTCGATCGACGCCAGCTTGCGGGCCACGTGGTACGGCTCGTTGTAGGTGGTCGAGACCGTCGCGGCGAGCCCGATGTGCTCGGTCCGCTGCGACAGGGCACCGAGCAGGGTGAAGGGCTCGGTGCGGATGTTCACGGCGTGGTCGATGCCCGACGCGAAGCGGTCCCAGACGTACAGCTCGTCGGCGATGAACAGCGTCGCGAACCCACCGCGCTCGAGCGTCTGCGCGAACCGGACGTAGTACTCGACGTCCAGGTAGGCGTCCGGTTCGCTGCCCGGCAGGCGCCAGCTCGTGACGTGCTCGCCACCGGGGTAGAACACCATCCCGCCGAGCACCAGGCCGCCGTCGCGGGTCATGCCGTCACCGCCTGGTGCGCCAGGACGGCGCCGACCTGCGGGGCCACCTGTTCGGCGAACAGCGCGAGGGCGTCCGTCCGTGCACCGACGTCGGCGTAGCCGTCGTCGACCTGCACGTTGAGCTGCGTCGCGTACCGCGAGTACGGCTTCGACGCGATCGACTCCGCGATGTCGTCGGCCGTGCCGTAGTGCAGGTTGAGCGATGCGGCCTTCTCGGCCAGGGTCGTCGCCGGCGGCAGGAACGACTCGCCCCACGCGTACTTCGCCTCGATGCCGGCACGCGCCTCGCGCAATGCGGTCTCGCGGTCCGGGGCCGGGTAGATCGCCGTCGAGAGTGCGACGCGGGGAACGGCGTCGTCCGGCAGCGCGGCGTAGTAGGCGTCCGCGGTGACCTCGGCCGGCACGGTCTGCGTGGTGCCGATCAGCACCCCGTGCCCCCGACGGGCGGCGATGGCGGCGCTCTCGGCGCTGAGCGTGGCGTCCCAGATCCGGTCGAGCAGCCCGCTGCCGTCCGGGTTGAGGCGTGCGGTCCCCGTGCCGAGTGACGCACCGCGCAGCGCGTCGAGCAGCCGTGCGAGCTGCTCGTCGAACGCTGCACGACGGGTGTCGTGGTCGGCGCCGACCAGACCGGGCGCGAAGACGTCGAGGCTCTCCGGGCCGCCACCGTTCGCGACGCCGAGTTCCACGCGGCCGTCGCTGATCGCGTCGAGGACGGCGGCGTCCTCGGCGACCCGGACCGGGTCCTCGTGCGGCAGCGTGACCGCGCCGAGCCCGAGTCGCAGGCTGGATGTCCGTTCAGCGAGGGCGGCGAAGAAGACGAACGGGGACGGTAGTCCGCCGCGAGCCGGTGCGTCGTCGTGCCGGAAGTGGAACTGGCGGACCCAGGCCCCGTCGTACCCGAGGCGTTCCGCCGCGGTGAACAGCTCGAGCTCCTCGCGGTAGGCCCGGGTCGCCGCCGGCGCCTCGGTGCCGTGCGAGAACACCGCGATCCGCAGCGGCACCGTGGCCGCGCGGGCGGTGCGTTCGACGTGCGTCATGCAACACTCCCTCGTCAGTGGAGCGATGCAAACACGAGCGAGCGACGCGCACGAGTGTCGACGTAACGCAGCGCAGTGATTCGTCACGGAACGTAGGAGAGCGCGCGCAGCTCGGGACAGGAGCATGATCACCGCTCTTGTGCCCGGAGCAGGACCGACGTAGCTTTGCGGCAGCTGCCCCGGACCCCGGTTGCCGGAACTCCTGTGTTCCTCGAGACGATCAGGGATCTTCACCGTGCCGCAGCAATCCGTCGACGAGACGTCATCCGCGAACACCACCGCGCAGACCACCGTCACCGCGGTGGCACCGGTCCGCCTGGAAGCGTCGGCGTCCTCGCCCGAACAGGCCCTCGAGCAGTTGCCGGGCCTCGTGACGGGCACCGCCTGGCAGACCCGGCCGACGACCGGCGCGTACTCGTTCCGGTACCTGGCCGTCGGTGACGGCAACGTGACGCTCCGCCGGTCGCAGATGCGCGGGTACGTCCGTGGCATCGTGGCCCCCGACGACGCGTACGTCGTCGTCCTGGTGCTCGGCGGTGTCGTCTCGCTCGACCTGCTCCGCGGCGGTGGAGCGGTCGACAACGGCACCCCCGCACTGATGCCCACCGAACGACGCGCCGTGGTCGAGGCCCGCAACCACGACGCGGTCATGGTCCACCTCGACCGCGCCTTCGTCCGCTCCGTCGCCGAGGAGCGCCACGGCCTGCCCTCGGGCGGCCTGCACCTCGACGAGCACACCGCACCGACCGCGGACGCCGTCACCCGGTGGCGTCAGGTCCTCGAGTCCGCGCGGCGGGTGCTCGCCGAGCACGGTGTCGCGACGACCGCGTGGTCGGACGCCACACGCGCCGTGGCCGTCGCGTTCCTCGCCCTCTACCCGCCGAAGGCCGCCGAACCGTCGAGCGCCCTGTGGGCACCGCGGAACGCCCGCATCCGCCGCGCGGTCGACCACGTGCACGAGCACGCCGCGGAACCCATCGCCGTGTCGGACCTCGCGGCCGTGTCCGGATTGAGCGTCCGCGCCGTGCAGGAGTCGTTCCAGCGGCTGTTCGGGATGCCGCCGTCTGCGTACGTCCGCTACGTCCGGCTGCAGCGGGTCCGTGGCGACCTGCTCCGCCTGGACGCCGCCAGCAGCTCGGTCAGCGAGGTCGCCCGGCGCTGGGGCTTCGCGCACCTCGGCCGGTTCTCCGCCGAGTACACGACCCGCTACGGGGAGTACCCGAAGACGACGCTGCACCGCTGACCGGCCGGACGCACCTGGGTCGCTGTGCACCGACCGTCGCCTACCGTCCCGGCCATGTCCCCGCGAACGAAGTCCACCGCCGCGCTGTTCGGTGCCGCCACCATCGCCTTCCTGCTGACCGGCTGCGACCCCGGCGGAGCCCAGAACCCGAACCCCGTCGGGCAGCTCCCCGGTTCCGAGGAGAAGTCGCAGGCCGCCGAGTGCGACCTCGCCTCGGGTGCCGCGGTCGACCTCATCGCGGACGCCGTCGGCCCGGACGACACCGTCACCGCCGCCAACATCCAGAAGGGCGACGGCGGCTGGTACCTCGGCGCCACCATCATGTCGAAGGGCGACGACGACACGAACGAGGACGACGAGGAGGACGCCGTGTCGGTCTGGGCGAGCACCGCCGACCCGACCGCCGACGACTTCGACGGGCCGCTCTACGCCGTCAACGACACCGCGCAGGACGCGGTGTCGGACACCGCCGCGACCGCGGCGCCGAACTCCTTCAGCGACGACTCGCAGCTCGCGCAGCAGGTCGAGGACTGCGTCGACGGCGAGACCGACGGCTGATCCTGCCACGCGCCCTGGGCAGGGCCGACGGGCGGACGGGAGGCGCGGGGCGGGCCCGGACCGCGCCTCCCGTCCGTCAGGTCGTCCCGTCCACCGCCCTGGCGGACGTCACGCAGGCGGTGTCGCGTCGAGCGCGATGACCGCGACCTGGACCACCGCGTCGTCCGGCATGTCCGGGTAGTAGTTGGCGCGCAGCTGTCGAGCAAAGTCGACCATGTCGGTGTCGGCCGGCTGGTGCGCCGCCCGAGGGGTGAGCTCCGCCAGGCGGTGGTCGGTCACCTCGGTGACCCGGCCGGCCAACGGGCTCGCCGAGGGGTGCTCGTCGAAGACGAACACCGCGGGGCCGGTGCGGACGTCCTCGTTCCAGCGCACCGTCGTGACCTTGTCGCCGCGGTGGACGGCGTCGTGGTGCTTCTGGTGGAAGTGGATCGTCTGGGGCACGGATCAAGTCTGGTCGATGTCAACCAGGTCCGCGTGCCGCGCGGCGTAGGCCGTCGCACGGCGGATCCGGCGGAGCGTCAGCGGGACGATCCAGACGAGCACCGCCACCATGAGCACGAGGAACACCGGCGGCAGGATCCCGAGGTCGCCGCGGATCCACGTCGACACCATCTGGAACGCGAGCGCCGTGTAGAGCAAGCCGATGTACACGAGCTGGAACCGCAGCGCGAGTGGGACAACCGTGGCGTACCGGACGACGCCGACCTGGTCAGCCGGTTCGAGCGGCAAGTCCGCGCCGCGGAGCACGATCTTCGAGAACCGGCGGAGCCGACCGAGGTCGTGGCCGGCGGACGCCCGCAAGAGCCCGTTCAACGGCAGCGACTGGAGCAGGGCCGCGAACGCGGTCGCAGTGAAGACCAGCTGGCCGGCGAGGAAGGCCGCCTGGGTGAGTCCAGCGGGGTCGTCCCCGGTGAAGGCGGCCAGGACCACCACGCCGATCGTCACGACGACGATGGACACGCCGAAGGTCACCGCGATCACCACGATCGTGTGGCGGAGTTCGGCCGGTCCGAACCGGTAGCCGACCGGGTACGCCGACGGCGACGGCTCCGTGCGCCGGAACAGCGCACCGAGTGGCCGCGCGATCACCAGCAGCACCGCCGCTCCCCCGATCAGCACGACCGGCACCCAGACCGGCGCGCCGGCCGAGACCGACGCGAGCACAACGACCACCGCACCCGCCACGTCCACGGCGACCACGCCCAGCAGCCACCATCGCAGGTACCGGGAACTGTCCGTGGACGACCGGTGGTCCCAGTAGCCCGCCAACGACCCGACCACCGCAGGTCCGACGACGAACATCGGGATGCTGACGCTCACCGCGATGATCAGGACGTCCGAAACGTCGCTGAGTTCGAACACCGCCAGCAGGGTGCCCCCGAGGGTGAGCGCCGTGATCAGCACGATGAGCAGGACGTAGCTCAGGACCCGCATGGGGTGACTCCTCTTCCGGCAGGACGACGCCTCCCAGTGCATCCTGGCCGAGCTCCGACGGGCCGGCCCACATCGTGCGGAGAACCGCAGCACGTCAGGTCGGCGAGGTCGCCGTCCCTACGCTGAGGACATGGCGCATCTGCGAGCGGTCGGGTTCGACCTCGACGGGACGCTGTTCGACCACCGTGGCGCAGCGACCGCCGGTGCCGCCCGGTTCCTCGAGTCGCTCGACGTGCCCGCCTCGGCGTTCGCCATCGCCCGCTGGTTCGCCGCCGAGACCGAGCAGTTCGAGCGGTGGCGAGCCGGGCAGATCAGCTTCCCCGAGCAGCGGCGCGAACGGCTCCGGGCCGTCCTGCCCGCGCTCGGCGTGCCGATGCCCGCCGACGACGGGGGGCTGGACGAGCTCTTCGACGCCTACCGGCGCCAGTACGAGGCATCGTGGCGCGCGTACCCGGGGAGCATGCCGCTCCTGCGGACGCTCCGTCTCCAGGGGTACCGCATCGGCGTGCTGACGAACGGCACCGAGACGCAGCAGGTCGACAAACTGCGCCGGACCGGCCTGCTCGACGCGGTCGACGTCGTGTGCACCTCGGAGCGGATCGGCGTGCAGAAGCCGGACCGTCGAGCGTTCGAGACCCTGTCCGCCGAACTCGGCGTCGAGCCGAGCGGCTGCTTGTTCGTCGGGGACAGTGTCGCGCACGACGTGGAGGCGGCCCGGTCCGCCGGGATGCACGGGCTGTTGATCGACCACGAGGCCCAGGACGGCCCCGACATGGAGGCCCTGGTGCTCACGGCGCTCGCCGACCGCCGCGGGTGACGTGGCCGCTCGGCGGCTCGGCCACTCGGCCGCTCGGCGGCGGCAAGCGGCCGTAGAGTGCACCATGACCCAAACACCGGCAGCATCGCCGCTGCTGCACCTCGGGGTGCTGGCCGAGTCGCGGAAACCCGACGAACGCCGCCTCCCGATCCATCCCGCCCACTTCGAGCGCATCGACCCAGACCTGCGCGCGAACATCATCCTGGAACGTGGGTACGGTCGCCGCTTCGGCGTCACGGACGACCACCTCGAAGCCCTCGTCGGCGCCATGGCGGACCGAGACGAGCTCATCGCCGCGTCGGACGTCGTCCTGCTGCCCACGCCCCAGGTGTCCGACCTCGAGGACCTGCGGGACGGACAGGTCCTGTGGGGCTGGCCGCACTGCGTGCAGGACCCCGCCCTCACCCAGGTCGCGATCGACAAGCGCCTGACCCTCATCGCGTGGGAGTCGATGAACCACTGGCGGTCGGACGGCGGGTTCAGCCTGCACGTGTTCCACAAGAACAACGAGCTCGCGGGCTACTGCTCGGTCATCCACGCCCTGCAGCTCTGTGGTTCCACCGGGGACTACGGCCGCCGCCTCACCGCGGTCGTGATCGGCTTCGGGGCCACCGCCCGCGGTGCCGTCACCGCGCTGAACGCCCACGGGATCCACGACGTCCGCGTCCTGACCAACCGCGACATCGCGGCCGTGGGGTCGCCGATCCCCTCCGTCGACATGCTGCAGATCAGCCAGGACGACCACGACCCCAGCGGCAACACGGTGAAGACCGAGGACGGTCCGGTGCCGCTGGCGCCGTACCTGGCCGAGAACGACATCGTCGTCAATTGCACGCTCCAGGACCCGAACGCTCCGCTCACGTACCTGCGCACCGAGGACCTGGGCGTGTTCCGTCCGGGCAGCCTCATCGTCGACGTCTCGATCGACGTGGGGATGGGGTTCGAGTGGGCGCAGGCGACGACCTTCGCGGAACCGATGACCACCGTCGGCGAGAGCACGAACTACTACGCGGTCGACCACAGCCCGTCGCTGCTCTGGAACTCGACGACGTGGGAGATCAGCGAGGCACTCATGCCGTTCCTCCGACCGGTCATGGAGGGCACGTCGGCGTGGGCCGACTCGGACACGATCCGACGCGCCGTCGAGATCGAGGACGGCCACGTGCGCAACCCGGCGATCCTCGCGTTCCAGGGGCGCTCGGACGAGTACCCGCACGTGGTGGGCGGCTGACGCGGGCGCTGGTCGGGCGCTGGTCGGCGCTCACCCGATGCGGAACGACGAGGTCGACGTCGTGCGACAACGGCATTGTCGTACCGCGTCGGCGGTGCTCACCGGAGCGCCGCAGCAGCCTCCCGCAGCTCGGCGAACGCTGCGAGCGCATGACCCGCGAGTCCGTCGTCATCAGCGCGTGCCGCACCGGCCCACCGGTCGAACCCCTGCTTGAAGGCGAGCACGCCCATCTCGCTCGCGAGCCGGGCCGTCGGTTCCGCGACCCCGCGCTCGATGAGCGCATCGGTCATCGCGGCGGCCATCCCGACGCTCTTCAGGGCATCGCGCTCCTGCAGCTCGGCGCTCGCGGCGACCGCGGCCTTGAGTCGCGGTCCCAGCTCACGGTTCATCGGACCCATCTCGCCCGATGCACGTTCGAGCCCAGCGGCGACGGCGTCGAGCGGTGAACGTTCGGGCGCTGCGTCGGTGATCCCCTCGGACAACAAGCGGCTCAGCGTCTCCTGCCCGGCGACGAGCAGTTCGCGCTTGTCCGGGAAGTGTCGGAAGAAGGTGCTCTTCGTGACCCCCGCTCGCTCGGCGATCTGCGTCACGGTCGTCTCGTCGTACCCCTGTTCGGAGAACAGGTCGACGGCGGCCAGGACCAGCCGTTCCCGAGCTCCCGGTTCCCATCGCGCCATGGGAGCATCCTACGGGACGGGACAATTGTCTCATCACGGGTGTACGGTGACGAGACACTTGTCCCATCACTGGAGGATCCCATGCGCGTCTTCATCACCGGCGGCACCGGCACCATCGGAACGGCCGTCATCGCCGAGCTCATCGCCGCAGGCCACAGCATCACTGCGCTCGCCCGCTCGGAACGCTCAGCTGCAGCCCTCACCGCGGCGGGAGCCGAACCGGTCCGGGGCGGCCTCAGCGAGCTCGACGTCCTCCGTGCCGGTGCGCGCGCCGCCGACGGCGTCGTCAGCCTCGCGTTCTCGAACGACTTCAGCTCGCCGGAGGCCCTGACCCGGGGCATCGCCGAGGAAGCGGCTGCGATGGCCGTACTCGGCGAGGAACTCGTCGGCTCCGACCGCCCGTTCGTCGTCGTGTCCGGCACGCCGTGGGTCCCGGGCAGGGCGTCGACCGAGGCCGACCCTCTGCCCCTCGAGGGACCGGTCGCCGGCCGCGCCCGATCGGTCCTCGCCGCGCTCGAGCTCGCGGAGCGCGGCGTCCGGGTGTCCGCGATCCGCCTGCCGCGGACCGTGCACGCCGACGGCGCGGGCGGCTTCGCGGGCATCCTCACCGAGACAGCCCGAGGCAGCGGTGTGGCCGGGTACCCCGGAGACGGCGAACAGCGCTGGCCCGCCGTGCACGCTCGGGACGCCGCCGTGCTCTTCCGGCTGGCACTGGAGGTCGCACCGGCCGGCACGGCCTGGCACGCCGTGGCCGACGAGGGCGACCGGGTGCGCGACCTCACCGAGGTGATCGGCCGACGGCTCGGACTGCCGGTCGAGCGCGTCGCGGACGTGACGTTCGGGGCGTTCGCCCCGATCTTCGTGATGGACCAGCCGGCGTCGAGCGAGCACACGCGTCGCACGCTCGGTTGGGAGCCGGTCCACGAATCGCTGCTGGCGGACCTGGAACACGTCGAGCGCTGACGTCGCGCCCTGGGCGCGACCGAGGGACGGATAGGAGGCGAGGTGCGGGCCCGCACCGTGCCTCCCGTCCGCCGTCGGCGCGCGTGACCTGCCCCGCCTCGGTCCCGCGGACCAGTGCGGTCGGTCAGGCGGTGCGGTCGGTCAGGCGGTGCGGTCGGTCAGGCGATGCGGTCAGTTCCCCCACACGAAGAACGCGATGACCCCGCCGATCAGGACCGCGCCGACCGGGACGAGGTACACCCAGTCGTGACGGATGGGACCCTGTCCGGGCTGGTGGTCGCGCTGGAACGGCGCGACCGGGTTCCCACTCGTTCCCGGCAAGGAGTCGACGGAGTGCTGTCGGACCGGCTCGTGTCGTCGGCTGTTCATCGGACCCCCGTGATCGCGTCTGCGGTGGGCTCTGGCGGGCTCGAACCGCCGACCACTTCGGTGTAAACGAAGTGCTCTACCAACTGAGCTAAGAGCCCGCGACACGATCCTAGAGGTCGATCCCCCGTATCGTTGCGCTGGACAGCCCGTCCGCTGGCCAGTTCAGCGCTCGACTTCATTTCGCCGATAGTAAGCCGTACACTTAACCCATGTCCGACGAGTCCGTCTACGCCGTGATCCTCGACCTCGTCGACTCACGCACGCTCGACGACCGCCCCGCCGCACAGCGCGATGTCGAGCAGGCGTTCCGCGAGACGACCGACGTCACCCCGGTGGACCCGGTGCACGCGACCGTCGGCGACGAGTTCCAGGTCATCTACGCCACGCTCACCGACGCACTCGTCGCCAGCACCGCCGCGATGCTCGCGCTGCCACCGACGGTGCAGGTCCGGCTCGGGATGGGGCGCGGGGCGGTGCACACGGTGGGGTCCGGCGCGAGCGGTCCGCTCCAGGACGGCCCGGCGTGGTGGTCCGCCCGCGACGCCATCAACGAGACGCACCGCCGTGAAGACGGCCGGACGTCCTTCCTCCGGTCGTGGTTCCACGCGTCCGACGACCGCAACGGCACCGAGGAGCGACTCGTGAACGCCTACTTCCTCAGCCGCGACCACGTCATCGCCCGCCTGACGCCCCGGGCCAGACGCATCGCGCTCGGCCTCGTCCAGGGGCGGACCCAGGCACAGATCGCCGCAGCCGAGGGGATCACCCCGTCAGCGGTGTCCCAGTCGGTGCAGAAGTCGGGTGCGGTCGCGATCGTCGAGGGCCTCCGGGTCCTCGTGGGACAGGAACGCTGATGCTCGCCGGGATCCTCCTCGCACTCATCGGTCTTGGCGACGTCGTCCGGGCCCGCACCGCTGTCGACGTGCACCGGCAGCGCACGCTGACCACCATCGCGGTCGTCGTGCTGTGGGCCGGGGTGTCCGCCGTGGCGTGGCTCGGTCTCGGAGTCCCCGTGTGGAGTGTCCTCGTCACGGTGGTGCTCGCGGCGGCGTGGATCGCTGCGACGGCGCCGGTCCGAGCCGGTGCCGGGACCGCCGACGACGACCGTGACGCGCCGACGACCCGGGGGTGGCTGCGGCGGTCCGGGTCCTGGCCCGCGGTCCTGCTCGCCGTCGCCGTCGCCGTGCTGCTGCTCTGGGGGCCACTGCCCGACGGCACGGGCTTCGTGGTCGACTGGCACGACGGCTCGGGTATGGCGTTCGTCGACGCCGTTCCGCTCGCCGCCGTCGTGGGCGGTGTCGGCTCGGCGCTGTTCCTCGTCGACTCCGCGAACGTGGTCGTCGCCCAGGCACTCCCGCCGGGACTGCAGCGCGGAGCCGTCACGGGCGCCGAGGCCGACGACCTCCGACGCCGGTTCGGGCGACGCCGACGCTCCGACGCCGACGCCGACGCGTCCGGGGGCAGCACGGTGCGCCTCAAGGGCGGACGCCTGATCGGCCCGATCGAACGGCTGCTGCTGGCCGGGTTCGCGGTGACGGGAGCCTTCCCGGTGGTCGCCGCACTGATCGCGGCCAAGGGCATCGTCCGGTTCCCCGAGATCCGACGCGAGACGACCGGCTACCAGGCGGAGTACTTCCTGATCGGCAGCCTGGTGAGCTGGGCGATGGCCTTCGCCGCCGCCGGCATGTGCTGGCTCCTGGCGCACAGCTGACCGCGCGGAGCCCGTCGCGTCTGCCCGCCCGTCCATCGGTCGGTCGGTCCCCGAGGTTCCGAAATCTCGGCATCTCGCGGCCTCGCGCAAGCAGCCGTGGAACCTCGGCGATGAGCGCACGGCGAGTCGTGGAACCTCGGCGCAGCAGGTCCGCCCGGCATCGGGGCGCTTCGGAGCAGCGTCAGGCCGCGCGGCGGGCCCGACCCTCGACCTGGCGTTGGACGAACGCCTGTCGGAGTCGCTCGAACAGCACGGCCGGACGCCCGGTGTCGGCAGCTGTCGCGTGGATGACGATCCAGCCGTTCACCGCGAACCCGTTCGACCGGCGTTGATCGTGTTGGAAGGTCCGGCGGTCACGGTGGTGGTCGCCGTCGTACTCGAGCGCGATCCGGAGCGTCGGCCACGCGAGGTCTGCTCGGCCGAGGAACGAACCACGGTCGTCCACGACGTCGACGTTCACCTCGGGTTCCGGGAACCCGGCGTCGACCACTCCGAGCCGGAGACGGGTCTCCATCGGTGACTCGACTCCTGTCCGCACCTTGTCCAGCGCCGCTCGTGCTCGTCGTGCCGAACGACTCCCCGCAACGACCGCGGCCGCCAGTCCGTCGATGGTGGCGAGGCCGCTCGGGCCGACGAGGTGGTCGCCGAGGATGACGAGTTCGACCGGGGTGAGCAGCGATGCTGACTCGAACCACGCGCGTGCCGGCGGGCTGACCGGGATGCCACGGACGAGATCCGGTCGGAAGCCCTCGACGCGCGTCCGGTGCGGGATGACCTGGGGCCTGCGCATGATCGGCGCGGTCCCGATCGCCGTCACGTGCACGAGCTCGTCGTCGAGACGCGACGGCAGCGGGGCTCCCCAAAGCCGAGACGCCGTGGTGTGGCTGACGAACTGGTCGCTCCGGAGGACGACGGCGATCGCTTCGACGACCGTCACGGGCACGTCCGCTCCGACGCGGACACCATGGACCGGAGCCTTGAGGTCGCGACGGGTCAACCGTGACGGTTTCGCTCCGGCGGCGATGGCCTGCCGCACGAGGAACGGCCTCGGCAGGTCGTCGTCTCGTGCTCGGCTCCCCATGACGAGAGCATCGCGTACGAGGCGCCGGACCCGACCACAGTCGGACGGATCTGTGGAGAACGACATGGGACGGGCCTCCAGTCCGAACCCGAAGGACGCGGTGAGGTTCCAGGACATGCCGCGCGACGATCGCCGAGGTGCCGATCCCGAGCGAACGGGGCCACGAGATGCCGAGATTTCGGAACCTCGGGGCGCACCCGCACCCGTACCCGAGAACCCCGGGGGTGGCGGGTACCCTCTCCCTCGTGAACGGTGCCGGTGTCCTCGACGAATCCGGGCGGCTGCGGCTCCTCGGCTCCGGGGTGACGGGTGCCGCGTTCGCGGTCGTCCTCGTCATGCTCGTGCTGTCGTCCTTCACCGAGGCGACCACCACCGTCCTGGTCTCGGTCGGCATCCCGTCCGCGGCGGCGGGTGCCGCGATCGCCGTGTACCTGCAGCTCCGAGCGTGGCGCGCCGAGGGCGGGTACGAGCGTTCGATCGCGGTGCGCGAGTGGATCGCCGACGGGCAGGTGCCGTACGGCGTGCCAGCCGAACTCTGGATCCCGCTCGTGCAGGCGCAGGCCGACCGCGAAGGAGCCGGCTGGGGCAAGGTCGTCCTCGGCACGCTGTGGATCGCGATGACGTGGTCGATGCGTGACCAGCACGACGCCCTCATCACGACGATGTTGATCCTGCTCTGGGCCGGCATGGTCCTGTGGGCGGCGGTGTGGGTGATCCCCCGCGCTCGAGCGGCCCGCGCGCTGCTCCGCCGCGGCGTCTCCACGATCGGCTGAGCGACCGCGCGAAACCATCGGCTGAGCGACCGCGCGAAACCATCGGCTGAGCGACCGCCGGAACCCACTGACTACGCTCGGCGGCATGCAGAGTCGCACCCTCGGTCGCACCGGCCGCGAAGTCTCCCCCATCGGTCTCGGTACGTGGCAGTTCGGCGGTGACTGGGGTCCGGTGAGCGAAGCGGACGCGAACGCCGTGATGGACGCCTCGGTCGAGTCCGGCGTCACGCTCTTCGACACCGCCGACGTGTACGGCGACGGTCGCAGCGAGCAGCTCATCGGTTCGTGGCGCGCATCGAACCCCGACGTGCCGCTGACGGTCACGACGAAGATGGGTCGCCGTGCCGAGCAGGTCCCGGCGAACTACGTCGCGGCGAACTTCCGCGAGTGGGTCGACCGCTCCCGCACGAACCTGCGACAGGACACGCTTGACCTGGTGCAGCTGCACTGCCCGCCGTCCGAGGTCATCGGCGACGACGCCGTGTACGACTCACTCGACGCGCTGGTCGCGGACGGCTCGGTCGCCGCCTACGGCGTCAGCGTCGAGACGACCGACCAGGCACTCGCCGCGATCGCCCGGCCCGGCGTCGCGAGCGTCCAGATCATCCTCAACGCGTTCCGGCTCAAGCCGCTCGACCGCGTGCTGCCGGCAGCCCTGGAGGCAGGGGTCGGCATCCTCGCGCGCGTCCCGTTGGCCTCGGGGTTGCTGTCCGGCAAGTACACGACGGAGACGTCGTTCGCCGAGGGCGACCACCGCAACTACAACCGCCACGGCGAGGCCTTCGACCAGGGCGAGACGTTCAGCGGTGTGGACTACGACGACGGTGTGCGCGCGGCGCAGACCTTCGCCGCGTCGCTGCCGGACGCCGTCTCGGTGCCGCAGGCGGCGCTCGCCTGGGTCATCGCGCAGGACGGCGTGACCGCGGCGATCCCCGGTGCCCGCAACCCGGAGCAGGCCCGGTCGAACGCGGCGGCTGGCGACCTGCCGGAGATCGACGGCCTGGACGCCACGGTGCGCGACCTCTACGACACGTGGTTCCGCGCCACGGTCCACGACCGCTGGTGAGGACCCGCGTCGTCGCGGTCGCGGTGGCCGCACTCCTGCTGCTGTCGGGCTGTGCCGCGCCGGGAGCGGGGACGTCGCGCGACGCCCCGCCGTGGCCACGGCCGACCGACCTGTCCGCCCGCGCCGACGCGGCGGGCCTGCGGAACGTGTGGGGCGAGCGGCTCGCCGAGCACGTCCACACCCACCTGACGATCCTCGACGGTGACACCCCGGTGACGGTCCCGGCGAACATCGGGCACTCGGACCGGGGGAAGTTCGCCGCCGAGATCCACACGCACGACACCTCGGGCATCGTGCACGTCGAGTCGCCCACGGAACAGTCGTTCACGCTCGGTCAGTTCTTCGACGAGTGGGGCGTCTCGCTCGGTCCGGAACACGTCGGCGGCCTGCGCGGCGAGCTCACCGTGTGGGTGGACGGGCGCCGGACGATCGGGAACCCGCGCTCGATCGAGCTGACGAACCGGCGCGAGGTCGTCCTGACCGTCACGACGATCGGCGAGGTTCCGCGCCTGCCGGCACCGTTCGACTGGCCGCCGCAGTACGGCTAGCGCGAACGGTGCGAGGTCCCGTCCCCGGTGCGCCCCGCCGGGAGTCGCACCGAAGACGGAACCTCGCACCGCACCGCACCGAACCGCTCAGGCCTCCTTCGGCGCGACCCACGCCAGGTCGAGCTCCCACTGCTCGACGGAGCCGGCCGGCAACTGCCACACGTACTCGTTCTTGAGCTTCTTGCCGTCCTCACGGAACGGGCCGGTGCGGTACGGGTAGAACGCCACCGTCGGCAGCGTGCCGGGCGGCGCGGTGCGGATCGCGTTCGAGAAGTCCTTGTTCAGCCGCCGCAGTTCGGCGATGACCGCGGGGCGCGCCGCGTCCGAGTCGAAGGACCCGGCGCCCGCAGCGAGCTGGAACGCGATGTGCAGCTGTCGGTCGCCCCGGTCGTCCTCGTAGCTGATGAGCCGGTGGTTCTCGACGGCCTCGAGCAGCTCCGGGTCGCCGTAGACCACGTCGCGCACGACGTCGGGTGCCACGACCGCGCCGTTGTAGTCGACGGACAGGTCGGACCGGCCGTAGTGGAACAGCAACGGCAGGTCGAGCTCGGCGGCGTCGGCGAGCTCGTCGAAGCCGTGTGCGCGGAGCGTCTGCCGCAGGGAACGCATCCGGACGACGTGCCCGCGGTCGTGGATGTTGTAGCGGATCCGCGGGCTGATGTTCTCGGATCGGGTGATGGTCACGACGAGCTCACCGAGGTCGTTCGTCTCGATCAGGTACCCGAACGGGTTGAACTGGAACACCATCGGCAGCACGCCGTACTCGGCCTGCTTCGTCAGCGCGGCGGAGAGCTCGGGCGACGCCGCGATCGCCCGGCGCAGCTGCACGCTGAACGGCGTCTCGATGCCGAGGTTGATCTCGAGGTCGCTCGCTCCGTACGACCCGAGGACGGCCTGCGCGTACTGCTCGATGTGGGCGCGCATGTTCTCGCTGATGCCCTCGCCACCGAACGCCGCGACGATCGTGTACTCGCTCCAGTCGAGCCGGTCGTCCTCGAACAGCGCCTTCAGGAACGGCGGGTAGCTGCAGATGATGTACGTGAAGTCGGTGCCGAACTCGCGCATCGTCTGCACGATCTTGTCGCGGTCCGGCCCGATCGACTTGATCATCGACGACTCGGTGAGCGACGCCGTCACGTTCATGCCCGTGGCCCACGCCCCGAGCGAGAACGCGTTGAGCACGAACGGCTGCTTCGGCAGGTCCTTCGCGGTGCGCGAGAACCCGAGCTGCAGCAGTTGCCGCGTGGCCTGCCGTTCGTCGGGACCGCGCACCCAGCTGGTCGGCGTGCCGCTCGACCCGCTCGACTCGTCGACGACGACCCCGCGTCGCGGCAGCCGTCCGTCGACGCACCGCTCGGGGATGCTCCACCGCTTGACGTACGACTCCTTGTCCATCTCGGGCAGCCCCGAGATCGCTGCGGCGATCCCGCCACGCGTGTCCAGACGGGAGGCCCGCCCCGCCTCCGCCAGGAACGCCCCGTACGCAGGCACCCGCTTCGCAGCCCGCTCCACGGTCCGCCAGGCACGCCAGCGTCCGAGGGTCCAGCGGAGCGGCTCGATACCCGGCGTGAGCAGGAGCTTGTGGGTGCCCACGCGCGGCATGAACAGTGCCACGAAGGTCTCGACGACCCACACGACCGTGAAGACCGCCGCGCGCTTCACCGTGCACCCCCGAGCGTCATCGCGGCCGCGGGTCTGCGGTGCGCCAGGGGCGGTGGCGCGCTGTGTCCGAAGCGGAACAGCATCCACGCCATCCGGCCGTCGGACTCGTCGACGCCGGCCCGCCGGACGAAGGCGGCGTGCGACCGGGGGTTCGTGATCACGGTGCCGAACGGGTGCAGGGCGATCCCCCGCGCGGTGAACTCGAGCCAGATCCGCATGAACACCCGGCCGGCCTCGACGTACTCGGCCGGCGTGCGGAACGGCCCTTCGAGCCAGCCGAGCTGCCGGACGCCGCGCATCGTCGACAGGTACACGCGCTTGAAGACCCCGCCGACGCCGGGTGCTTCCCACAGCCCGCGGTGCTCCATCGCGAACCGGAGCACCGGGCCGGGCATGAGCATGGTCTCGGCCGACAGCCCGTCGCCGGTGGTCGCCGCCTGCCGCTTCGAGAACCGCAGCCAGTGCAGGATCTCGTCGTGCACGGCGTCGTGCTGCAGGTCGTCGAACAGGGTCTCCTGGTTGACCCGCACGATCTCGTCGACGGTCGCCCGGTCGGACGTGGTGCGGAAGCGCTGACCGGCTGCCGTCGCGATGGCGGACGCGGCCTCGATCGCGGCGTCGTCCACCAGGGTGGCGTCGTACGGCCTGCGTGAGGTGCGCCGCGCGAGGAAGCGGGCCAGGGCCTCCCGGTCGTCCGCCGTGACCGCCCGCGGACGCAGGCGCACGCTGCCCAAGCGGTGCAGGTGGTCGTCGGCCGCGCCGTCCAGCCGGCCGAAGTCCATCTCGGCGTGGTCGAGCCGTTCCTGCACGGTGAAGCCGTGCGCCCGGGCGACGACCTCGAGCCCGGCCAGGAACACCCCCGCGCAGACGTGCCCGAACGGGATGCCGAAGGACTCTGCCGGCAGCCCCCGCCGCAGGTCGTAGAACACGGTCGCGGTGCGGTCGTCCTCGACGCGCACGACGATCGGTTGCGAGTTGTGCGGCGACGGGTAGTGTCGCGCGTCCTCGATGATGCCGGTCCACGGTGATGCCATCGGTTCCCCCTCGGTGGTCTCTGGCACCGATCATACGAACCCCCTCCGACGCTCATGCCGCTGCCGGCATGCGGTGCCACCCTGACCTGCGTAGCCTGCTGTCATGGGCACGATCCGGACCGGCACCGACCTCGCTGCGGTCGAGGACGTCGTGGTCGGCATCTCCGCCCACGGTGAGCGGTACCTCGATCGGCTCTTCACCGTGCGGGAGCGCACCGACGCGGGCGACGACCCGGAGCGTCTGGCCGCACGGTTCGCCGGCAAGGAAGCGGTGGTGAAGCTCCTCCGCCCCGCTCCGCACCAGGCGATCCCGCTGCGCGACGTGGCGATCGTCCTCGACGAGCACGGGGCGCCGACGGTCGAGCTGACCGGGGCCGCCGCAGCGCTGGCCGAGTCGG
This sequence comes from Curtobacterium sp. RIT-PI-V, assembly GCF_025642935.1. Taxonomy (NCBI): domain Bacteria; kingdom Bacillati; phylum Actinomycetota; class Actinomycetes; order Micrococcales; family Microbacteriaceae; genus Curtobacterium; species Curtobacterium sp. RIT-PI-V. The sequence goes on along the minus strand of NZ_JANZKM010000019.1, from coordinate 39,080 downwards.
TCGGGTGCGGCCCGATCGCGGTGTCGCTCGCGCACGAGCGCGGTCTGGCCGTGGCCACGGCGGTCGCGCTCTCCGAACGCTGACGGTCCGGCAGGGCGGCCGCACCCCCGACCCGGAACGACGAACTCGATGTCGTACGACGTCGAGTTCGTCGTTCCGGGTCGGCCCAGCCCGCGCCAGCCGTGCGGTTTCGCGCACCCGCACGGCGGTTTCCCGAGGGCCGGTCTTCCTTATCGTTGCCCTCATGGACCAGGAACCGAAGCACTCCGGCGCGACCGCGCCGACGTCGACGACCACCGCGACCCTCGCCGACCCGGCGATCGAGCAGGCCGTCCGCCGCGCCCTCGCCGACCACGGGCGCCTGACCGTGGACGCGCAGGACGTCGCGTTGATCGCCGACCTGTACGCGCTCGGGCTGTCGTCGCACGCCACGGTGAACGTCATGCTCGCGGTCGAGTCCGAGCTCGACGTCGAGTTCCCCGACTCGGTCCTGAACCGGTCCACCTTCGCCACCGTCGAGTCGATCGTGGCCGCCGCGGAGCTCGCCTCGTGACCCTGACCCTCCCCGCGACGTCCGTCGTCGACCGGTTCGCCGAGCGTGCTGCCGCCGTCGCCGCGGTCGCCGCGCAGTTCGCGGACGAGGTCGACCGCGACGCCCGTCCGCCGCGCGAGGCCATCGCGGCGATGCGCGAGTACGGGCTGCTCGCCGCTGCCGTCCCCGCCGAGCACGGTGGCGAGGGCGCCTCGGTGTCCGAGCTCTCCGCGATCGCCACCGAGCTCGGGCGTGCCTGTGCCGCCACCGGGATGGTCTTCGCGATGCACCAGGGCCAGGTGATGGCCCTCTGGCGGCACGGCGGCGACGGTGCCGGCGTGCTCGAGACCATCGCTGCGGTCCGCGACGGCGCACTCGTCGCCTCCGCGACCACGGAGCGGGGTGTCGGCGGCGACGCCCGCCGTTCCACCTGCTCCATCGAGGCCACCGACGACGGCCGGATCCGCCTGCGCAAGGACGCGCCGGTGATCTCGTACGCGACCGAGGCCGACGCGGTCTTCGTCACCGCCCGCCGCGACCCGGATGCCCCGGCCTCCGACCAGCGGCTGCTCATCTGCCGGACCGACTCGATGGTGCTGTCGCAGACCTCCACCTGGGACACCATGGGGCTGCGAGGGACCTGCAGCAACGGCTGGATCCTCGACACCGAGACCACCGTCGACCGGGTGTTCCGCGACGACTACGCCGCGATCTCGGCGCAGACGGTCCTGCCGGTGTCGCACGTGCTCTGGGCCTCGGTGTGGCTCGGCATCGCCGCCTCGGCGAGCGAGCGCGCCCGGACGGCCGTCCGCAAGCAGGCCCGCGCCGCGATCGGGACGACCCCGCCCGGAGCGCTCCGGCTCGCCGAGCTCCTGGTCGACCTGCAGGGCCTCGCCGACTCCGTCCGGCACGCCGCCGAGCGGTTCGACGCCGCGGCCGACGACCCCGAGGTGCTCGCCTCGAGCGCCTCCGCCCTCGCCGCGAACGCCCTGAAGATCGGGGCGTCCGAGCGCGTCACCGACATCGTCACGAAGGCGATGCGGATCGTCGGGATCGCGGGCTACGCGGCCTCGGGTCCGATGAGCATCGCCCGACACCTCCGAGACGCCCACGGTGCCGCCGTCATGGTGAGCAACGACCGTCTCCTCAAGAACGACGCCGACCTGGCCCTCATGACGGGAGTGATCCTGTGACCATCACGGACCCCACCAGCACCACCACCGCGCCGGACCTCGACGCTGCCCGCGCCGCACTCCGTGCCCGCCTGCTCGCCGACCGTGTGCTCATCGACCTCGGCTCCCCCGGGCTGTACGGCCGCACCGGCGTGTTCGAGCGCGTGTACACGGCCGTCGACGCCGCAGCCGTGCGCAGCCAGCAGGACCTCGACGCCGAGGTGCTGCGGTTCCCGCCGGTCGAGCCGCTCGCCGCGTTCGAGCGCACCGACTACATCGCGTCGTTCCCGGACCTCGCCGCGTCGATCTCCGGGTTCACCGGCGACGACCGCACGCACCGGGCACTGCTCGCCGCCCGCGAGCGCGGTGAGCGCTGGGAGGGCTTCCTCGAGCCCGCCGACCTCATGCTCACCCCCGCGGTCTGCCACCCGGTGTACGGCCTGGTCGGCGACACGATCCCGCAGGAGGGCCGCTTCTTCGACATCGTCGGTGACTCCTTCCGCCGCGAACCGTCGCTCGACCCGATGCGCCTGCAGGCCTTCCACATGCACGAGTTCGTGCACATCGGCACGCCGGCCTCGGCCCAGCAGCACCGCGACGGCCGGATCCCGGTGATGCGCGAACTGCTCGAGTCGTTCGGGCTCGAGATCGACGTCGTCCCCGCCAACGACCCGTTCTTCGGTCGTGTCGGGCAGATGCTCGCCCGCAACCAGGTCGAGCAGGCACTCAAGTTCGAGTTCGTCACGCCCGTCTACGGCGACGACCACCCGACCACGGCGATCAGCTCGGCGAACCTGCACGAGGACCACTTCGGCACCTCGTTCGGCCTCCGCACCGCCGACGGCGAGGTCGCCCACAGCGCCTGCATCGCCTTCGGCCTGGAGCGCATCACCATCGCCCTGTTCGCCGCACACGGCACGGACGTCGACGCCTGGCCGGCGTCGGTCCGCGCGGCACTCGCGCTGTGACGACGCTGCACGGATGGTCCGGCTCGCCGGCTGTCCGCGCCGCCGTGCAGCTGCCGCCCGCGGCGCGGGCAGGCGTCGTCATCTGCCCGCCACTGGGACAGGAAGGAGTGATCGCCTACCGCACGCTCCGCCTCCTCGCAGACCGCCTGGAGGCCCGTGGCATCGCCTCGGTGCGCTACGACGCGTCCGGACGTGGTGACGGCGCACCCGACACCGACCCCGACGCGCAGGTCCGGTCCGCACGCCACGCGGCCGCCGTGCTCCGCACGTCGGGAGTGCAGCACGTGGCGTTCGTCGGGCTCGCCTCCGCGGCCCTCGTCGCCGCGGCCGCCGCCGAGGACACCGACGCCCTGCTCGTCTGGGATGCCCCGGCGTCCGGTCGGGGCTGGCTCCGTCGGCAACGTGCCCTCGCGACGATCACCATCGGCAGCGAGCGGATCGTCGACGGCGTCGAGAGCCTGATCGGCATCGAGGTCGAGCCCGACGAGGCCGCGGTGCTCTCCGCGCTCGCCTTCGCGCCGCGCACCGGTCCGACGGTGGCGCTGGTGCGACCGGAGACCCGCGCACCGAAGGCCCTCGGACCCGTCGAGACCGTCGAGGTGCCCGGCAGCGCCGAGTTGCTCGACGGCACCAGCATCCACGCCCGGATCCCCGGAGCCGCGGTCGACCGAGCCGTCGCCTGGCTCGATGCCTGGGCGCCGACCGCTGCGGCGCAGCTGGTGCCGCCCGTGCTCGACGAGGTCCTGGACGTCGACGGCCGCGTGTCGGAGCGCATCGTCCACCTCGGCCCCGACGCGTTGTTCGCCGTCGAGACCGTGTCGTCCGCCCAGCACCACGACGCCCCGCTCGTCGTCCTGCACAACGGCGCCGCCGAACACCGGGTCGGTGCCACCGACTACCAGGTCGACCTCGCCCGTGCGCTCGCGCGGGACGGCGCCCGCGTCGTCCGGGTCGACCGCCGTGCCACCGGCGAGAGCACCAGCGTGCGCGAGGACGAACGCAGCTTCCTCTTCGCCCAGGAGTGGGTCGAGGACCAGTCCGCCGTCGTCGCCGACCTCGGCACCCCCTCGGACCGCCTGGTGCTCGTCGGCATGTGCGCCGGCGCGTGGCTCGCCGGTCGGTCGGCGGACGAGGCTCCGCGCCTGGTCGTCGAGATCAGCCCGAACGACTACCGCCGGCAGCCGGCGGCACCGGGCAGCTACGAGGACGCCGTCCGCGCGGTCGACGCTCCCTCGGCAGGTCGGCTGTGGGTCCGTCGGCGGTACAACGCCGTCGTGCCGAAGGGCCTGCGCGAGTGGATCGCTCGGCGGGACCGGGTCGGCGGCGTCGTCGAGCACGTCCGACCGCTCGTGGAGCACGGCACCGACGTCGTCGTGATCGCCGCCCCGGAGGACGCCGCGCTGTTCGACCGGCTCGGCGGGCAGAAGGCGTTGCGCCGCTACGGCGGTGTCGGTCGGCGCGGTTCGGTGTCGATCGTGCGGGTCGAGGACGGCGACCACTCGCTGTTCTCCCCCGTGATGCGTCGCGCCGTGCGAGCCGAGGTGCGTTCCCGCGTCGCTGCGACGTTCCCCGTCCCCGCCTGACCTTTCCGTCCCGCTCCGGTGCGTGTGCATCGAGCGACGTTCCACGAGCGGATCGACTCGTGGTCTGTCGCAGTGTGCGCACGCATCAGGTGCGTGTGCATGTTCCGACGATCCACCAGTCGATCGACGCGTGCTTCGTCGGAACATGCGGGCGCAACGACAGCGCGCAGGGATCAGGCGAGTCCGAGCTCGCGCGCCACGGCGTCCGGGTGCTCGACGTGCGCGAAGTGCCCGCAGTCGTCGAGCAGCAGCGTGCGGACCTGCGGCACGAGCTCCCGCAGGGCCTCGAGGTCCGAGACGCGCGCGAACACGTCGTCGCGCCCGGCGATCGCGGTCACCGGGCACGTGATCCCCCGCCAGCGGCCGAGGTCGTAGCCCGCAGCGGTCCGCGCCGCGTCGGTGAACCGGGTCGGCCGGAGTTCCTGGACGAAGGCGTCGAGCACGCTGCGGTCGAGCTGCCGGACGTGCGTGAACACCGGCGCGGCGAGCAGCGGCAGCACCCCGACGCGGGACAGCGCCCGGAGCATCGGGCGCCCGGCCTCGCCGGTGATCGACAGGCCAGCACGCAGCAGGGTGAACGCCGGCAGCGTCCGGAGCCCTCGGAAGGGGTGCCGTGCGGCGTCCGCGGTCGCGACGGTCGTTCCGGACACCAGGGCCACCGACCGCACGAGCCGTGGCGCGACGACCGCCAGGTGCATCCCGACGAAGGCACCCATCGAGTGCCCGACGACGTCCACCGCGGTGATGTCGAGCCCGTCGAGCACCGCGGTCAGCGCGACCGCGACGTCGTCGAGGTCGAACGGGTGCTCCGGAGCCGGGGACGAACCCCAGCCCGGCAGGTCGACGAGCACCAGGCCACGGCCACCGACGCCGTGCGCCGCGGTCAGCAGCGGGGCCCAGGTCGACCACGAGCCCGCGACGCCGTGCAGCAGCAGGAGCGGGTCGGGACCCGCGCGGTGGTGCACCACGACGGGACCGGCGGGCGTCAGGACCTCGGTACGCCGGAGGTGCCACGTGGCGGGCGTGGGCGACACCGGGTAGGGGGCGTAGGCATCGGACGTGACCACACGGTCTCGTGCGTCCGTGTCGATGGCGTGCACCGGGCCTCCTGTCCGCTGTCGACGCGGATGCGTCGCAGGAGGGATTCGGAACGCTAGCCGACCGGGACGGGTGCGGTGCAGGCGGCGAGGCGGTCGAGCGCTGCCTTGTACTCGGCGACGTCGCGCTGCAGGCCCGGCTCCGTGATGATCGACGCCTTGATGCGGCCCTGCACGTCGATGACGAAGGTCGCGCGGGTGGCGAAGCCCTTGTGCTCGAGGAAGACGCCGTACTCCTTCGAGACGGCGCCGTGCGGCCAGAAGTCGGCGAGGAGCTCGAAGTCGTAGCCGTTGAGCTCGGCGAAGGAGCGGAGCGTCGCCTTGGAGTCGACCGAGATGCCGATCAGCTCGACGCGCTGGTCCTGGAACATCGCGACGTTGTCCTGCAGGGCGCAGAGCTCGTTCGTGCAGTTCGACGAGAACGCGAGCGGGAAGAAGACGAGTGCGACCGGGCGGTTGCCGCGGAAGTCGCTGAGTCGGACGTGCTCACCGAACTGGTTCGGGAGCTCGAAGTCCGGCGCGAGAGAGCCGATCTCGAGAGCCATCGGGACGTGTGCTTCTTCCTCGGGTGTGGGGTGTACCCGTCGGGTCCGTGCGCACGCGGGTCGCGTGTGCACGATCGGCCATGCTACGCCGACCGCACCCGAATGCAAGCACCCGCCACGTGCACCGCACCATCAGCATCACCGTCGGTGCTGGGGCCTAGAGTGGACGGGGCCCCATCCGGTCGTGACCCGACCACCGGAGCCACCATGTCCACCACCACGAGAACGAACGAGGTCAAGGGTGACGGTGAACGACCAGGACCCGTACAGCACCGGGGCGAACGACCAGGACCCGCAGGAGACCGCCGAATGGCGTGAGTCCCTCGACGGATTGGTCCAGACCCACGGACACCAGCGCGGTCGCGAGATCATGCTGAGCCTGCTCAAGCGGTCCAAGGAACTGCACCTCGGTGTGCCGATGGTCCCGACGACGGACTACGTGAACACCATCGCGCCGGAGAACGAACCCGAGTTCCCAGGCGACGAGGAACTGGAGCGCCGGTACCGCCGGTGGATCCGCTGGAACGCGGCCATCACGGTGCACCGCGCACAGCGTCCGGGCATCAGCGTCGGCGGCCACATCTCGACCTACGCGTCGAGCGCCGCGCTGTACGAGGTCGGCTACAACCACTTCTTCCGCGCGCAGGACCACGCGTCCGGCGGCGACCAGGTGTTCTTCCAGGGCCACGCCTCCCCCGGCATGTACGCCCGCGCCTACATGGAAGGGCGTCTCGGCGAGGACCAGCTCGACGGGTTCCGTCAGGAGAAGTCCCACGCCGGCGGCGGCCTGTCGTCGTACCCGCACCCGCGCCTCATGCCGCACTTCTGGCAGTTCCCGACCGTGTCGATGGGCATCGGCCCGATCAACGCGATCTACCAGGCGCAGCAGGCGAAGTACCTCACCAACCGCGGCATCAAGGACGCCTCCGACCAGCAGGTCTGGGCGTTCCTCGGCGACGGCGAGATGGACGAGGTCGAGTCGCGCGGACAGCTCCAGGTCGCCGCGAACGACGGCCTCGACAACCTGAACTTCGTGATCAACTGCAACCTGCAGCGGCTCGACGGTCCGGTGCGCGGCAACGGCAAGATCATCCAGGAGCTCGAGGCGTTCTTCCGCGGTGCGGGCTGGAACGTCATCAAGGTCGTCTGGGGGCGTGAGTGGGACGACCTGCTCGCCCGCGACACCGAGGGCGCGCTGCTCAACCTGATGAACCAGACGCCGGACGGCGACTACCAGACGTACAAGGCCGAGAACGGCGCGTACGTCCGCGAGAACTTCTTCGGACGCGACCCGAAGGCGCTCGAGCTCATCGAGGGCTACAGCGACGACCAGGTCTGGAACCTCAAGCGCGGTGGCCACGACTACCGCAAGGTCTACGCCGCGTTCAAGGCCGCGACCGAGCACAAGGGCCAGCCGACGGTCATCCTGGCGAAGACGGTCAAGGGCTACGGCCTCGGCCCGAGCTTCGAGGGCCGCAACGCGACCCACCAGATGAAGAAGCTCACGCTCGACAACCTCAAGCAGTTCCGCGACGAGATGCGCATCCCGGTCACCGACGCGCAGCTGGAAGAGAACCCCTACACGCCGCCGTACTACCACCCCGGCAACGACGACGAGGCGATCCAGTACATGCACGAGCGTCGTCAGGCGCTCGGCGGCTACGTGCCGGAGCGTCGCACGAAGTACACCTCGATCACCCTGCCCGAGGACTCGAAGTACCAGGTCGTGAAGAAGGGCTCCGGCAAGCAGGAGATCGCCACCACCATGGCGTTCGCCCGACTGCTGAAGGACCTGCTCCGCTCCCCGGACTTCGGCGACCGCGTCGTCCCGATCATCCCGGACGAGGCGCGCACGTTCGGCATGGACGCCTACTTCCCGTCGGCGAAGATCTACAACCCGAACGGCCAGCACTACACGTCGGTCGACCGCGAGCTCCTGCTGGCCTACAAGGAGAGCCCGCAGGGCCAGATCATCCACGTCGGCATCAACGAGGCGGGCGCCCTGGCGGCGTTCACCGCGGTGGGCACCTCGTACTCGACGCAGGGCGAGCCGCTCATCCCGGTCTACGTCTTCTACTCGATGTTCGGGTTCCAGCGCACGGGTGACGCGATCTGGGCGGCGGGCGACCAGATGACCCGTGGCTTCATGATCGGCGCCACCGCCGGTCGCACCACCCTGACGGGTGAGGGCCTGCAGCACGCCGACGGGCACTCGCTGCTCCTCGCGACGACGAACCCGGCCGTGGTGTCGTACGACCCCGCGTACGGGTACGAGATCGGGCACATCGTGCAGGCCGGCCTCGACCGGATGTACGGCACGAACGAGGACGGCTCGCCGAAGCACAGCGACCCGAACGTCATGTACTACCTGACGGTCTACAACGAGCCGATCGTCCAGCCGGCCGAGCCCGAGGGCGTCGACGTCGACGGGATCGTCAAGGGCATGTACCTGCTCAAGGCGAGCGAGCACGACGGCCCGAAGGCCCAGCTGCTCGCGTCCGGTGTGGCCGTGCCGTGGATCCTCGAGGCGCAGCAGCTCCTCGCCGAGGACTGGGGCGTCTCGGCCGACGTCTGGAGCGTCACGAGCTGGGGTGAGCTGTACCGCGACGGTCTCGACGCGGAGCAGCACGCGTTCCTCAACCCGAACGAGTCGCCGCGCACGCCGTACGTCACCGAGCGCCTGCTCGCCACCGAGGGGCCGGTCGTCGCCGTCAGCGACTTCATGCACCAGGTGCAGGAGCAGATCCGCCCGTTCGTGCCGACCGACTACGCCACGCTCGGCGCCGACGGCTTCGGCTTCTCGGACACCCGTCCGGCCGCTCGCCGCTTCTTCCACATCGACGGCCCCTCGGTCGTCGTGCGGACGCTGCAGCAGCTCGCCCGCCAGGGCAAGGTCGACGGCGCACTCGTCCAGCAGGCGATCGACAAGTACCGCCTGCACGACGTGACCGCCGGCACCACGGGCAGCGCGGGCGGCGAGAGCTGATCAGCAGGTGACGCCAGTCCAGCCGGACACCGAGGGCCTGTCGAAGGCCCAGAGCCAGGAGAGCGCGCGCGAGCGGGCGCTCTCCTGGCTCCGTCAGGTGTCCGGAGAACTCTCCACCGCCACGATCAAGCGGCTCGAGGACACCCTCCCCTGGTACAGCGAGATGCCGCCGGGGCGCCGCTCCGCCGTGGGCCTCGTCGCCCAGGCGGGCATCACCTCGTTCATCAGCTGGCTCGAGGGCACCGCGTCGACGCCGTGGATCGCCGCGGCCGACGTCTTCGGGTCGGCTCCGCGTGAGCTGCTGCGCTCGGTGAGCCTGCAGCAGACCCTGCAGCTCATCCGCGTGGTCGTCACGGTGGTCGAGGAACGCGCCGCCGACGACGAGATGCTGCAGGAAGCGATCCTGAAGTACTCGCGGGACATCGCCTTCGCGGCGGCGGACGTCTACGCCCGGGCGGCCGAGGCCCGCGGGCTGTGGGACGCCCGACTCGAAGCGCTCGTGGTCGACTCGATCCTGTCGGGCGAGTACGACGACGAGCTGCCGTCCCGCATCGCGGCCCTCGGGTGGCACGGGCACGGTGAGGTCGCGGTGCTCGTCGGCACGGCGCCGAAGCAGCTCGAGGTCGACCAGGTCCGCCGCACCGCCCGCCACATGGACGCCGACGTGCTCGTCGGGGTGCAGGGCTCGCGGCTCGTCGTGGTGATCGGCCGCTCCACCCCGCGGGACGACGTGCCCGAGGGCGAGGACCCGGTCTCGTTCACGGCCATCGCGCAGGCGCTCGAGCCGCTGTTCGGCGAGGGCCACCTGGTGCTCGGCAACGAGGTCCCCGGAGTCGTCGACGCCTCGACCAGCGCGAAGGCAGCCCTCGCCGGGTTCGCCGTCGCACGGGCATGGCGCGGGGTCCCCCGTCCGGCGCTGGCCGACGACCTGCTGCCCGAACGCGCGCTGGCCGGCGACCCGCTCGCCCGGTCCGCCCTGGTACAGCGCATCTACGTGCCGCTCAAGGACCAGTCCACCGAGCTCCTGCAGACCCTGTGGTGCTACCTGGACACCGGGCGGTCGCTCGAGGCCACGGCGCGCGAGCTCTTCGTGCACCCGAACACCGTCCGCTACCGCCTGCGCCGCGTCGCGGACATCATCGGGTGGGACGCCACGCACGCTCGGGACGCCCTGATCGTGCAGTCGGCCCTGATCCTCGGCGCGATGTCCGAATCGGCCACGGGTCGTCGCCGGATCACCCCACGCCGGTAGGGAACCGACAATGTCACGCGGGGTTTCGTGTGGGAAGCCCACACGGGCCCCGCGGTGCATGAGCGACAGGATTGTCCGGTGATCGTCGTCGTCGCGCCCGGACAGGGCTCCCAGACCCCCGGCTTCCTCGCCCCCTGGCTCGAGGACGCCGCCGTTCGTGAACGTGTCGGGCAGTGGTCCGAGTCGATCGGGGTGGACCTCGCCGCACACGGCACCACGTCGGACGCCGACACCATCAAGGACACCGCACTCGCGCAGCCCCTCATCGTCGCCGCCGGTCTCGTGACCGCCGACGCACTGCTGGCCGACGGCCGCCGTGCGCTCGTCGGTGGGGTCGCCGGGCACTCGGTCGGCGAGTTCACCGCCGCCGCGGTCGCCGGGGTCCTCGAGCCGACCGACGCCGTGTCGCTCGTCGCCGAGCGCGGCCGGGCCATGGCGGACGCCGCTGCCCTCGAAGCGACCTCGATGGCCGCTGTGCTCGGTGGCGACGCCGACGCGGTCGCCGCAGCACTGCAGTCCCACGGGCTCGTCCCCGCGAACCACAACGGTGGCGGCCAGACCGTCGTCGCCGGTACGGCCGCCGGCATCGCCGCGCTCGTCGCCGACCCGCCCGCCAAGGCCCGCGTGATCCCGCTCGCGGTCGCCGGTGCGTTCCACACCCACTTCATGGCCCCCGCCGTCGAGCGCGTCGCCCCGGTCGCCGCAGCCGCCACGGTGCACGACCCGACCCTGCCGATCTGGACCAACGCGGACGGTTCACGGGTCGAGGACGGTCGCCGTTTCGTCGACCTGATGGTCCAGCAGATCGCGAGCCCCGTGCACTGGGACGCCGTGATGGAGTCGTTCGCGGCCGCCCGCGTCACCGGCATCATCGAGCTCGCGCCGGCCGGCGCCCTGGTCGGGCTCGCCAAGCGCGGCCTGCGCGGCACGCCGTCCGTCGCCATCAAGACCCCCGAGGACCTGCCCGCAGCGATCGACCTGCTGCAGCGCGCGGACCAGGAAGCAGACGCCACCGCATGACCGAACGTCCCGCACTCTCCCAGCGCCGCGGCCACGAGTTCACCCGCATCCTGGCCTTCGGCGCCGCCCGCGGCGAGAACGTGGTGCCGAACGACGACCTGGTCGGCCCGATCGACTCGTCCGACGAGTGGATCCGCCAGCGCACCGGGATCATCACGCGCAAGCGTGCCGGCAAGGACGTCGAGGCCGTCGACCTCGCCGAGACCGCCGCGCGCGAGGCGATCGAGAAGGCCGGCCTGTCCCCCGACCAGATCGGTGTCGTGCTGGTCAGCACCGTGACGCACACCGTCGCGACCCCGTCGATGGCGTCGCTGCTCGCCGAGCGGATCGGCGCGACGCCCGCCGCCGCGTACGACATCAGTGCCGCCTGTGCCGGGTACGCGTACGGCATCGCCCAGGCCGACTCGTTCATCAAGTCCGGCCTCGCCGACCACGTCCTGGTCGTCGGTGCCGAGAAGCTCAGCGACGTCGTCGACCCGACCGACCGCTCGATCTCGTTCCTGCTCGGTGACGGTGCCGGCGCGGCCGTCGTCGGCCCGAGCGACTTCCCCGGCATCGCTCCGACCATCTGGGGCTCGGACGGCTCGAAGTGGGACGCCATCGGCATGACGGCGACCTACAACGAGTGGGAGGCCGGCGCGCCCCGCCCGACCATGCGCCAGGCGGGCCAGACGGTCTTCCGCTGGGCCGTGTGGGAGATGGTGAAGGTCGCCCGCGAAGCGCTCGAGACCGCCGGTGTCCGACCGGAGGACCTCGCGGCGTTCGTGCCGCACCAGGCGAACATCCGCATCATCGACGAGTTCGCGAAGCAGCTCGGCCTGCCCGAGTCGGTCACGATCGCCCGTGACATCACCACCACCGGCAACACCTCGGCCGCGAGCATCCCGCTCGCCACCCACCGTCTGCTCGAGGAACACCCCGAGCTGTCCGGCGGGCTCGCCCTGCAGATCGGCTTCGGTGCCGGGCTCGTGTTCGGTGCCCAGGTCGTCGTGTTGCCCTGAGCCCACCCGGCGATCGCGAGCCCAGCCACCCGGCGAACCCGAACCCACCCGGCCGCGCATCCCGCGCGACCAGCGACCACCCCGACGAGTCTCCGGGCGCGAGCACGCTGCGTGCCCTAGGCTGGTCCACGGTCAAACGACACCCCCCTCAAGGAGAAACTCATGGCCCTGTCCAACGAAGAAGTCCTCGCCGGCCTGGCCGAGCTGATCAACGACGAGACCGGTATCGCCACCGACACCGTCGCCGCCGACAAGTCCTTCACGGACGACCTCGACATCGACTCCATCTCGATGATGACCATCGTGGTCAACGCCGAAGAGAAGTTCGACGTGAAGATCCCGGACGAAGAGGTCAAGAACCTCAAGACCGTGGGCAACGCGGTCGACTACATCGTCAAGGCCCAGGCCTGACACGAGCTTCCTGAGCGCCGCGGCCAGCGGTCACCGTCGGCCGCGGCGCTCATCTTGTTCCCCAACGAAAGAACCGTCGTTCCATGACCAAGAAGACCGTCGTCGTCACCGGGATCGGTGCGATCTCACCCCTCGCCGCGACTGCCCCGGAAACGTGGGACGCGCTGCTCGCCGGCAAGTCCGGCATCACCCGCATCGAGGACCCGCGCTACGCCGAACTCGAGCTCCCCGTGGAGTTCGCCGGCCAGGCACGTCGGTTCCTCACCGACCAGCTCACCCGCCCCGAGTCGAAGCGCCTGGACCCCTCGTCGCAGCTGTCGCTCGTCGCGGCGCGTGAGGCGTGGGCCGACGCCGGCATCGACGCCGAGTCCGTCGTCCCCGAGCGCCTCATCGTCGACTGGGCGACCGGCATCGGTGGCGTGAACACCCTGCTCGACGCCTGGGACACCCTGCGCGAGAAGGGCCCGCGCCGGGTCCTGCCGATGACGGTCCCCATGCTCATGGCGAACGGTCCGGCCGCTGCCATCGAGATGGAGTTCGGCGCCCGTGGCGGCGCGCGCACCTACCTGTCGGCCTGCGCCTCGTCGACCGAGTCCCTGGCCGAGGCGTACCGCCACGTCGCCGACGGGGACGCCGACATCGTCATCACCGGTGGCGCCGAGGCCGCACTGCACCCGCTGCCCCTGGCGGCGTTCGCGGCGATGCAGGCCCTGTCGCGCCGCAACGACTCGCCCGAGACCGCGTCGCGTCCGTACGACGTCACCCGTGACGGCTTCGTCCTCGGTGACGGCGCCGCGGCGCTCATCCTCGAGTCGAAGGAGCACGCCGAGGCCCGCGGTGCGACCATCTACGCCGAGGTCGCCGGCGCCGGCATCACCTCGGACGCGTTCCACATCACGGCACCGGACCCCGAGGGCAGCGCGGCCGCTCGTGCGGTCCTGCAGGCCCTCGACCACGCCGGTGCCAGCCGCGAGGACGTCGTGCACGTCAACGCGCACGCCACCTCGACCCCGGTCGGCGACGTCGCCGAGTACCACGCCATGCGCCGCGTCTTCGGCGACCACCTCGACGACATCGTCGTGTCGGCGACCAAGGCGTCGACGGGCCACCTGCTCGGTGGTGCCGGCGCGATCGAGGCCGCGTTCACGGTCCTCGCGCTGCACAACCGCGTCGCGCCGCCGACGATCAACCTCAACGACCAGGACCCGGAGATCGTCATGGACGTCGCGCGCGAGCCGCGTGCGTTGCCCGACGGCGACCTGCTCGCGGTGAGCAACTCGTTCGGCTTCGGCGGCCACAACGCCGTGGTCGCGTTCCGCAGCGTCTGATCCGTCGCACCCTGCCAGGAGGCCCGTCCCGCGTCGTCGGGGCGGGCTTCCGTCGTTCCGGTGCCGGTCGGAGTGCCCGGCACGACTCTCGCGGTGCGCGACACCTCCCGCGCGGCGGGCCGCGAGGACGGTCGCACAGGCCGAGTCTCGGCCAGCGCGGCCCGAGTCTCAGCCGACGCGGTGCAGCCAGACGACGGGGTTGCCCTCGGCCGCGTGGCGGAAGGGCTCGAGCTCGTCGTCCCAGGCCTGTCCGAGCGCGAGCCGGAGCTCACGGTGGAGTTCGAGCGCGTTGCTGCCCGCGACCTCCATGGCGTAGCGGACGCGGTCCTCGGGGATGACCATGTTCCCGGTCACGTCGGTCTGCGCGTAGAAGACGCCGAGGTCAGGCGTGTGCATCCAGCGGCCACCGTCGGACTCGGTCGTCGGTTCCTCGGTCACCTCGTAGCGCAGGTGCTCCCAGCCACGCAGAGCGGAGGCGATCGCGGCACCGGCACCGACCGCGCCGGTCCAGGTGAACTCGGTCCGCCGGGCACCGTCCTGTGCCGGCTGGTCGAGCCACGAGAAGTTCACGGCGCGGTTCATCGCGCGACCTGCTGCCCATTCGACGTGCGGGCAGAGCGCGCGGGGTGAGGAGTGCACGTAGAGCACTCCTGTCGTCGTTCCGTTCACGGTTCCTCCGATACGTCAGGTGCGACTTCCCCATCGACCTGGTGCGGAGGATCCGAGCGGCGGTGAGCCTCGGAACCATTCGGTATGCGATTGTGATGTCCGGACGGACACGCCCATTATGCAGCGTTCCGGCTGGGAACGGCAAGGACCCCGCTGAGCGCGGTCTGGTTCAGTGCAGGACGGTGCCCGCAGCGTGGACGGGGTGCCGCTCCCCCGCCGTGATCGGCACGGGCACGCGGTTCTCGGCCGGCGGGATCGGGCAGGCGAACTGGTACGAGAACGCGCAGGGCGGCAGCACGAGCAGGTTCCAGTCGAGCTCGACCGTGCCCGCGGTGCCGGGGTCGTCGAGGTACAGGAAGCGGCCCATCGAGTACGTGCTGCCGGGGTCGTCCTCGGCGAGGGCGCTCGTGGCGTCCTGCACGATGAGCTGCAGCCGGGGTGCGCCCCGGAACGCTGCCGACCGGACCGCGACGAACCGGACCGTGGTGCTGCCGACGGCCGTCTCGATGTGCCCGGCGACCGGCAGGGCGTCGCCGGCGGCGTCGAGGACGCTGCCACGGGCCTCCCGGTCGTCACCGGGACCATCCCCCAGCGGGACGTACGTGCCGGACCGCACCCAGCCGTCGGACCGGTCGAACCGGGCGATCCTCGCGAACCGCTGGATCGGCTCCGCCGCCGGGTCCCAGACGCGCAGCGTCGAACCGGACACGGTGCCCGCGAAGCCGTCGGGGAACACGACGACGGACGGCACCACGGCGGTGTCACCGGCGACGAGGACGGTGCCGTCCACCGGGACGCCGTCCACGACGACACCGTCAGTGGCGGCGGCCGTCACCGCGAGGCCGCCGACCGTCGGTGCCCAGGTGCCGGGGACCGGCCACACCGACTGCGGGTGGTCGACGTGCTCGGCGTTCACGAGGGCCAGCGGGCCACGGGGCCCGCGTGCCCAGCGATCGCGTTCCGCGACGTGGTCGGCGAAGCCGTCCGTCACGCCTGCTCCTGGCGCGGGTAGATGACCTTCTGCACGATGATGATGACCGACGCAGCGACGGGCAGGGCGACCAGGGCACCGAGCACGCCGCCGATCGTGCCACCGGCCACCGCGGCGATGACCACGAGGGCTCCGGGCACCTGCACGGCACGCGACATGATGCGCGGCGAGATGAGGTACGCCTCGACCTGCATGTAGACGAGGTAGTAGATCGCCGCGGCGAGGGCGGTCGCGGGCGACGCGAACAGGCAGAGCAACGAGATGACGACCGCTGCGCCGAGGGTGCCGACGAGCGGGATGAGCGAGCCGAGGAACGCGAACGACGCCAGCAGCACCGGCAGCGGCGCACCGATGATGAGCAGGAACACCAGGCTCAGGATGCCGTTGATGAGCGCCTGCGACACCTGGCCGACCACGTACCGACCGACCGCCTGGGTGATCTGCTCGCTGACGTCGATGAAGTTCTCGCGGCGGGACGCCGGCACGAACCGGTACGCCGCACGCTTCATCCCCCGCATCGACGCGAGGAAGTAGAGCATCAGGATGAGGACGATGAGGACGCCGGTGAGCCCGGACAGGATGCCGCTGCCGACCGCCAGGATCCCGCCACCGACGCTGAGCAGGTTGCCCGGGTTCTCGACGAACGACTGCACGGACTCGAGGGCGTGGTCGATGTCGAACGACCCGGCGAACTGCTTCGACAGGTCCTGTACCCACTGCTGGTTCGAGATGTCGTCGACGACCTCGGGGAAGTTCTGGATGAGGTTCGTCGCCTGCTCGACCAGGATCGGGACGACCGCGAAGACGACAGCGGCGAACACTGCCAGGACCCCCACGACGACGACGGTGATCGCCGCCCACCGCGGGATGAGTCGCTCGAGGAACGACACGAGCGGGTCGATGCCGAGCGCGAGGAACAGCGCGACCCCGATGTAGACGAGGACGGTGCTGAGCTCGCCGATGATGGTGCCGGCGAGCAGCGCGACGAGCACACCGATGGCACCCATGAACCCGATGCGGAAGGCGTTGACGCGCACGCCGGTGCCGCCACGGGTCACCTCGAACGTCACGTTCGGCGTCGGGCTGTGGTCCTCTTGCTGCGGTGTGTCGCGCTTTCTCGGCAGGTGCACGTAGGGCGGGCGGGACTTGAACCCGCGAATCGTTCGGTTATGAGCCGACTGCCTTGACCAGCTTGGCTACCGCCCCTCGACGACCGTCAGGCCACCGGTTCCCCACGATACAGCGCCTCGAACGTCGTGAGCGTGCGGTTGATGTCGTGTGCCTCGATCATGGCCGAACTGCGCTCCCGCATGGCCGTGTACTCCGCGTCCGACGCCGTGAGCACCGCCTCGAGCTTGGCGGCGAGGTCGTGTTCGTCGCCGGGGGTGAACAGGTACCCGTTGCCGTCGATCAGGTGGGGCAGCGCCATCGAGTCGGCGGCGACGACCGGCAGCCCGGACGCCATGGCCTCGAGCGACGAGATGCTCTGCAGCTCGGCGGTGGAGGGCATCGCGAACACCGTGCCGTTCGTCAGGGCGGTGCGCTTGGCCTCGTCCGAGACGAACCCGAGGAACCGGACGCGGTCCTCGAGCCCGAGCTCCTTCGCCAGGGCGGTCAGCTTCGGGATCATCTCGCCGTCGCCGACGATCGTCAGGGTCGCCGCGAGCGAACCGGGCAGCAGCGCCACGGCCCGGACCAGCACGTCGAGGTTCTTCTCCGGCGCCACGCGGCCGACGAACACGATGTCGTTGCCCACCGGACGCCCCTCGCGCGCGACGTACCGCGACGCGTCGATCCCGCACGAGATCGCGAGCACCCGCTGCCCGGCGATGGCCTTCCGCAGGTAGTCGGCGGCCAGGTTCGTCGGCGTCGTGATGGTGTCGGCGAGCCGGTAGGTCTTCGCGGCGTCGCTCCACGCGATCTTCAGCGCGATGGGCAGCGTCCACTTGCCGAACGGCGTGTACTCGAGCAGGTTCTCGGGCATGAAGTGGTTCGTCGCGACGACCCGGATGCCGCGCGCGTTCGCCTCGGGGACGATCCCGCGGCCGATGACGACGTGCGATTGGATGTGCAGGACGTCGGGCTTCACGGCGTCGAGGATCGGGCCGGTCCACTTCTTCACGCTCCACGGCCACACGAAACGGAGCCAGGCGTGCAGCGGCCACTTGTACGACTTCAGGCGGTGCACGACGAGGGTCACGCCCTGGTGCTCCTCGTCGAAGGTGCCGTGGTGTCGGCTCGACGCCGGGGCGACGACGTGGACCTCGTGCCCGCGCTCGGCCAGGCCGACGGCGAGCTGCTCGGCGAAGGTGGCCGCGCCGTTGACGTCCGGCGGGAAGGTGTCCGCGGCGATCAGGATGCGCAAGGGTCGGTGTCCGCCCGTCGCACCCGTCGGTTCGGCGGTGGCGGTGGTGACGTCTCCTGACACGGCTGGCGTCGTCCTCTCGTGGGCGATTGCTGGTCGGACTGCCGACGGTACCGCACCTGGTTCGGCGGCCGCGTCAGCCGCGCGGAGGACCCCGTGGTACCGCGGGGTGACGCGGCCCGCGCGGCCCCCGCGACCGGCGCGGTCAGGCGCGGGTCTGCGGGTGGTGCTTGGCGAGCAGGAACACCCCGGTGATGGCGATGCCGGCCGCGACCACGAACCCCGCGACCGCACCCCACGGCGCCCCGGATGCTTCGTCGAGGACGACCACGCCGATCCCGACGGCGACGATCGGGTCGATCACGGTCAGCCCCGCGATGACGAGGTCCGCCGAACCGGCCGAGTAGGCGTTCTGCACGAAGTACCCGCCGAGCGACGCCGCGACGACCACCCCGATGATCGCCAGGACCGTCAACCAATCGAACGTGCCGTTCACGAACCGGTTGAGCACGACCTTGGCGAGCGTCGCGACGAACCCGTAGAGGATGCCCGCGCCGACGATGTAGTAGAGCGCGCTCTTGTGCTTGGCCACGAGTCGGAACGACACCAGCACCAGCACGAGCACCACTGCCAGGATGATCAGCACGGTCACCAGCTGCTGCCGGGTGATCGCGCTCTCGTGCCCGACGAACGCCGCGATGCCGACGAAGATCGCGACACCGATGATGCACGTCCACACCGCACGCTTCGCCCGACGGCCCAGTGGCACACCCGACGACCGGGAGGAGAACCACGTGGTGATCACGAGCGCGACCGCCCCGAGCGGCTGCACGACGATGAGCGGCGCGTAAGTGATGCTGATGAGCTGCAGCACGACGGCGATGCCGAGCATGAGCGTGCCGAGCACCCAGTAGCCGCTCGAGACCAGCCCGACGACGTGCCGGACGCTCAGTCCCTTCGACTGGCGCCCCAGCCGCGCCTCGACCCGCTGCACGCCCCGGCTCTGGAACTGCGCTCCCAGCGACAGGAACACCGCACCGATGAGCGCCACGGGGATCATGAGCGCCTGGAACGGCGTGAGGTTCACTGCGTCCGGCAACTGGAGGTCCGTCGTCACGCGTCGAGGCTACCGTCCACCGCCGGATAACCTGGGTGAATGGCCGTTCTCCCGATCCGCATCACCGGCGAACCCGTCCTGCACGAGCGTGCAGCCGAGGTCACCGAGTTCGATGACGACCTCCGTTCCCTCGTCGCCGACATGTTCGAGACCATGGACCTCGCCCCCGGCGTCGGGCTGGCCGGACCCCAGGTCGGCGTCGGCAAGCGCCTGTTCGTGTACTCGTACACCGACGACGACGTCCTGCACCGTGCCGCCGCTGTGAATCCCGTCCTCTGGATCAGCCCGCCGGTCCCGGAGTCGGTCGACGAGCTCGACGAGGACGACGAGTCCGAGGGGTGCCTGTCTGTGCCGGGCGAGCGCTTCCCGCTCCGACGCTCCGGCAGCGCACTGCTCCGCGCGTTCGACGAGCACGGCGAACCGTTCGAGGTCCGGGCCGACGGCTGGCTCGCGCGCATCTTCCAGCACGAGTACGACCACCTGGACGGCTGGCTCTACGCCGACCGCCTGGTGCACCCCTACGCCAAGCAGGTCGCCAAGGCCATCCGCAAGAACAGCTGGGGCGGCCCCGGCCAGTCGTGGCTGCCGGGTCGCGACCACCCCGAGGGCTGACGGCCAGGAGGCCCGGCTCAGCTCCGGTACGTCGACAGCGCGTCGCGCAGGTGGTCGGTCTCCGGGTGCCCCGGGCAGTACTGCAGGAGGCCGGCGGCGACGTGCGCTGCGCCGTCGTCGGCCACGGCCGACGTCCACGGGTCCGTGCCGGTCACGGCGCAGGTGCTCGCGAGCTCGACGAGGGTGGCGTCACCGCGGGTCGCGTCGACCGCGGCCTGCTGTTGCATCGACGGCACCGAGCCCGTGAGCCGCTTCGCGGTGCACGAGGTCCGCTCGTCCTCCCACACCGCCGAGTACGTCGTGTAGGTCTCGCGGTCGCCGTCGTCGCACACGAAGGCGAACACGACCGGCGAGGCGCCCGAACCGAGCCCGGTCTCCGAACTGGTGGGTTCCTCCGACGAATCGGTGTCCGGTCCGGCACCGCTGCACCCGACCAGCACGGGCGCGATGACCGCCGCGAGCAGCGCGCCGACGAGCACGGCGCGGGGCGGACGAGATCGGTGCACCTGTGAACGCTAACAGCAAGCACCGGGCAGCAAGCACCGAGCAGTGCCGAAACGCAGAAGACCCCCACCCGAGAGGATGGGGGTCTGTTGCTCCCCGAGTTGGACTCGAACCAACAACCTGCCGGTTAACAGCCGGCTGCTCTGCCAATTGAGCTATCGAGGATCACTGTCCGCTGGCGAATGTCGTGCGAACAACGGGTAACAGCATAGCAGCACCGCAGGGCCCCTCACCGCATCGGACACACCGCCCGGGCGCGCCGCGGTGCAGCGCCGTCCCTCAGTACCCGGCGACCGGGTCGACGACGCCGACGAAGCCCACGCCGCCGCCGTCGAGGAACGCCGTGGTGTTGAGTCGCACCCGCTCGGCGAGCAACGGCGCGACCATCTCCGGGGTGTCCGCCTGGTGCGGCGTGATGACCGCGCCGGGCTCGGACCAGAGCGGGTGGCCGTCGGGCAACGGCTCGGGGTCGGTGACGTCGAGCCCTGCGGCGGCGATCGCACCGGTGCGCAGGGCCTCGACCAGCGCGACGGTGTCGACGAGTCCCCCGCGGGCGATGTTGACGAGCCGGGCGGACGGCTTCATGATCGCGAACTGCCGCTCGCCGAAGAGCTTCGCGGTGCCCGAGGTCATGGCCGCTGCGATCATCACGACGTCGGCGTCCGGCAGGACGTGATCGAGCTGGTCGGTGGTGACGGTGCGCGATGCGCCGTCCACCGGGTCGGCCGAGCGACGCACCACGGTGACGTCGACGTCGAACGGGGCGAGCAGGCGGATGTACTCGAGCGCGATCCCGCCGGCGCCGATGACGACGACGTTCCGGCCGTAGAGCGACACACCCTCGGGCTCGGTCGCCCACGAGTGTGCACGAGCGCGCTTCTGCAGGACCCGCAGCGTCCCGAGCGTCAGCGCCAGGGCGTGCTCGGCGACGGGCTCCGCGTACGCGCCCTTCGCCGAGGTGAAGAGCACGCGGTCGCCGTGCTCCTGGATGAGGTGCGCGAAGGCGTCGACCCCGGCGAACGGCAGCTGCACCCAGCCGATCCCCGGAGCGGCGTCGAGCGCGTCCGCCAGGCCGGACGGGTCGCGGGGGTCCAGCCAGACGAGCCCGCGGGTGTCCGCGTCGAGCGGCACGACGGTCCCGCCGGCCTCGGTCACCGCGGTGACGTGCAGGTCGGTCGGCTCCGGCAGCACGGCGACGGGGCCGGGCTGCGGTGCGTCGATCGGCAGCGGGGCGCCGGAGGTGGGGACGACGGCGCGGTGGCCTCGGGCGGCGGTGCTCACGGGTTCTCCTGTCGGTCCGTGCGGGGGCCGGTGCCGGCGGCGACCGGTCGGCGTGGCGCCGTCGAGCGGCGCGGAGTGGTGGGCGCCGGGCGACGCTTCACGCCGCGGGCCGCGGTCGCCGCAAGGGTCTTGACGTAGGGGTCGACGGGGTTGTCGAGGACCTCGTCGAAGGTGCCGAGGCCGACCAGCCGGGCATCGGCCATCACGGCGACACGGTCGGCCAGGGCGCCGGCTTCGCGCAGGTCGCTGGACACCACGACGGCGGAGAACTGCCGGTTGCGCTGCAGGGTCGCCAGGGCCTCGAGCACCGACTGGCGCACGAGCACGTCGACGCCGCGAGCGGGTTCGTCGGCGACCAGGAGCTGGGGTTCGAGCACGAGGGCCCGCGCCAGGGCGACGCGCTGCCGCTGCCCGCTGGAGAGTTCCCAGGTGTTCAGCCGCATCACGCCGAGCGGCAGGTGCACGGCGTCGACCAGGCGCGCGACGATCAGGCCGGCCTCTTTCCGGTCGAAGCGGCGGTCACGCTGGTAGATCGGCTCGGCGATGGCCTCGCCGACGGTGAGGTCCGGGCTGAGCCGGTCGGCGCCGTCCTGCGGAAGGTAGCCGATCCGGCCGCTCAACCGCTCGAGCTTGCGGGACGAACCGCGCAACCCGCGGGTCTTCTGGCCGAGGACGGTCAGTTCGCCCCCGACGATGTGCCGGCGCAGCGCCCCGTCACCCTCGCCGTGCGACCCGAGCTGCCCCGCGATCGCGGCGGCGAAGGTCGACTTGCCAGACCCCGACTCACCGAGCAGTGCGAGGATCTCGCCCTGCCGCACCGTCAGGCTGACCCCGTCGACGGCTCGGATCGACTCGGACCCCCGTCCGCCCCGGTACTCGATCGACACGTCGTCCGCGACGACCGCCGGTCCGTTGACCGCGATCATGGGTCCCCTTCCACGCCGCCCCCTGGCGGCGGTTCGCGACGGACCGCGCTGGCAGGACCGTCGTGCGTACAGCTGTGGAGACGACCGTCCAGGAGGCCCGGCGTGCGTCGACGACGCTGGACGGGCCTCCTGGGCGGGTCACGTCGGGTCAGGACCCGGCGTTCTCCAGTTGCTCCAGCGTACGCCGTCGCTCGGCCTGCTCCGCAGGGTCCGGCACCGGGAGCGACGCCAGCAGGCGCTGCGTGTACGGGTGCTGCGGGGCGCCGAGGACCTGCGCCGTCGTGCCCATCTCGACCAGGTCGCCGCGGTAGAGCACGGCGATCCGGTCAGACAGCGCGCCCACGACCGCCAGGTCGTGGCTGATGAACAGCGAGGCGAAGCCCAGGTCCTGCTGGAGTTCGAGGAAGAGCTCGAGTACGCGGGCCTGCACCGACACGTCGAGCGCACTCGTCGGCTCGTCGGCGATGAGCAGCTTCGGTCGGAGCGCGAGCGACCGGGCGAGCGAGGCACGCTGGCGCTGCCCACCGGAGAGCTCGTGCGGGTAGCGGTCGCCGTACGCCTTCGGCAGCTGGACCGCCTCGAGGAGTTCGTCGACCCGCGCCCGTGCTGCACGCGGACTCGAGACCTCCTTGTGGACGACCAGCGGCTCGGCGACGCACTCGGCGATCGTGAGCAGCGGGTTGAACGACGTCGCCGGGTCCTGGAACACGAACCCGATGTCCTTGCGCAGGTGCTTGAACTCACGCTCCCGGTAGCCGAGCATCTCGGCGCCGAGGACCTTCAGCGAGCCGCCGGTGACCTTCGTCAGTCCGGCCATGGCGCGACCGATCGTGGTCTTGCCGGAGCCGGACTCCCCCACCAGCCCGAGGACCTCGCCGGGACGGATCGCCAGGTCGACGCCCTTCACGGCGCGGAACGCGGGCGAGCCGAGGCGGCCGGGGTACTCGATCTCGAGCCCCTTCGCCTCGACCAGCGGGGTGACGTCCTCGGTGATCGCGGCGCGGCGGGCGGTGCCCGTCGACGCCTCGAGTCGGGGCACCGCCGCGAGCAGCCGCTTCGTGTAGTCGGCTTGCGGACGCGCGAAGAGGTCCGTCGCCGATGCCTCTTCCACGATCTCGCCCTGGTACATGACGGCCACGCGGTCGGCCAGGTCGGCCACCACGCCCATGTTGTGGGTGATGATCACGATCGCCGTGCCGAACTCGTCGCGGCAGCGGCGGAGCAGGTCGAGGATCTCGGCCTGCACCGTCACGTCGAGCGCCGTGGTCGGCTCGTCGGCGATGATCACCGACGGCTCGAGGGCCAGGGCGCTCGCGATGACGACCCGCTGCTTCTGGCCGCCGGAGAACTGGTGCGGGTAGTGGTCGACGCGGGTCTCGGGGTCGGGGATGCCGACGCGGCCGAGGTAGTCGATGGCCTTCGCCCGCGCTTCCTTCTTGGACATGCCGCCGTGGGCGCGGAGCCCCTCGGCGATCTGCCACCCGACCGTGAAGACCGGGTTGAGCGCGGTCGACGGCTCCTGGAAGACCATCGCACCGGCGGTCCCCCGCAGGCTGCGGAGCTTCTGCGCGCCGACGGTGACGACGTCGGTGCCGTCGAGCAGCACCGCGCCGCCGAGCGTCGCCGTCTCGGGCATCAGCCGGAGCATGGCACGAGCCGTGACGGACTTGCCGGAGCCGCTCTCGCCGACCAGGGCGAGGACCTCGCCGGGGCGGACGTCGAGGCTGACGCCCTTGACCGCGTCGACGGCGCCGCCGTCGGTGGCGAACGTGACGGTGAGGTCGTCGACGACGACCACGGGTGCGTGCTCGTCCTGGGTGACTGCTGCGTTCGTCATGCGCCGGTTCCTTCCGCGCGTGCTGCCGTGTTGCGCGCGTCGCGCGTGGACACCAGCTGCTTCAGCCGTCGGCGCGCACGCAGACGGGGGTCGGAGATGTCGTTGAGGCTCTCGCCGATGAACGTCACACCGAGCACGAGCACCACGATCGCGACACCCGGGTAGACACCGGTCCACCAGACGCCGCTCGCGACGTCGGACAGCGCACGGCTCAGGTCGTAGCCCCACTCGGCGCCGGACGTCGGCCCGATGCCGAACCCGAGGAAGCCGAGGCCGGCCAGGGTCAGGATCGCGTCGCTGGCGTTGAGCGTCAGGATGAGCGGCAGGGACCTCGTCGAGTTCCGCAGCACGTGGCGGATCATGATGCGCCACGGGTTCGTGCCCATCACGCGCGCCGACTCGACGAACGCGTCGTTCTTCAGGCGCACGGCCTCGGCACGGACCACCCGGAAGTACTGCGGCACGTAGACGACGGTGATCGAGATCGCCGCCGCGATGATGCCGCCCGAGTAGCTCGAGTTGCCACCGGAGATCACGATCGACACGACGATCGCGAGCAGCAGCGAGGGGAACGCGTAGATCGCGTCGGCGACCACGACGAGGACCCGGTCGAGCCAGCCGCCCAGGTAGCCGGAGACCAGGCCGAGCAGGACGCCCACGATGATCGACACGACGACCGCGACGATCACGACGAGGACCGCGGTCCGGGCCCCGTAGATCACCCGGCTGAACACGTCGAACCCGCCGACGGTGGTGCCCCAGACGTGCTCGGCGCTCGGTGCGCCGGTCCGTGGGAAGCTCTCGCCGTCCGCGCCCTGCAGCTGGCCGAAGCCGTACGGGGCCAGGAGCGGCGCGAAGACCGCGACGAGCAGGTACAGGGCGCAGATGACCACGCCGACGATGAGCATGGCGCGCTGCCAGCCGGTGCTCTTGCGGAGCTGGACCACCACGGGCAGCCGCTTCCAGAGCGGCTCGTGGCGGTCGACGAGGGTGGTGTCGGCCATCGTCAGAACCTCACTCTCGGGTCGATCAGGGCGGCGACGACGTCGACGATGAAGTTGGTCACCGCGACGATCACCGCCAGCATCGCGACGATGCCCTGGACCGCGACGAAGTCGCGGGCCGACAGGTACTGGTTGAGCTCGAAGCCCAGGCCGCGCCACCCGAAGGTGGTCTCGGTCAGGACCGAACCGCCCAGCAGCATCGCGATCTGCAGGCCCATCACGGTGATGATCGGCACGAGGGCGGGGCGGAACGCGTGCGTCCGGACCAGCCGCGACTCGCGGACGCCGCGGGAGCGGGCCGCGTCGACGTACTCGGAGCCGAGCGATCCGATCATGTTCGCGCGCACCAGGCGCAGGAAGATGCCGGCTGTCAGGAGTCCGAGGGTCAGCGCCGGCAGGACGGCGTGCTGCAGCACGTCGCCGATGACCGCCGCGTTGCCGGTCCGGAGCGCGTCGATGATGTAGATGCCACTCGCGCCGGGGATGCCGTCGAGGATGAGCTCCACCCTGGTCGACGCGCGGTCGCCGAGCGGCAGCCAGCCGAGCCACACCGAGAAGACGAGCTTGAGCAGCAGACCGCCGAAGAACACCGGGGTCGCGTACGTCAGGATCGCGAGGGCACGGAGCAGCACGTCGGGCCACTTGTCGCGCGTGTACGCGGCCAGCATGCCGAGCGGGATGCCGAGCACGAGCGCGACGATGAGGGCGTAGAAGACGAGCTCGGCGGTCGCGCCGCCGTACTGCAGGATGATCTCGGTGATCGGCCGGTTGTCGGTCGACGCGTTGCCGAAGTCACCGCGCAGGATGCCGCCGAGGTACTCGAAGTACTGCACGAGCACGGGACGGTCGTACCCGGCGGCGTGCAGGCGTTCCTGCAGCTGCGTCGGGGTGAGTCGGCCGCCGACCGACGCGGTGATCGGGTTCCCGATGACGCGCATCAGGAAGAACACGAGCGTCACCAGGATGAAGACGGTCGGGATGATGAGGAGGAACCTGACGAGGACGTACCGGCCGAGTCCGCCGCCACTGCTCTTGGCACGACGTTGTGCCTGCGGCTTGGTCGGATCGGTGCCGTTCACGTCCTGGGTCGCCTCGGGGGTGCTCAGGGTCACGGGGAGGGGTGCCTTTCATGCCGGTGCGCAGGCACGCGGGCGTTCCTCGTGGGAACGCCCGCGGCCTGCGCGAGGGGCGTGGTGCTACTTGCTGAGGGTGGCGTACCGGAACTTGAACGAGGCGTCGAGGGTCAGGCCCTTGACGTCCTTGCCGGCGACGGCGACGGACTTGCCCTGCAGCAGGGGCAGCGTCGAGATCTGCGATGCCTCGCGCTCCTGGGCCTGCTCGATCAGGTCGGCACGCTTGTCCGGGTCGGACTCCGCCTGCTCCTTCGCGATGAGGTCCTGGATGACCGAGTCGTCGTAGTGGTTCTGGACGAAGTTCTCCTTGGTGAAGAACGGCGACAGGTAGTTGTCGGCGTCGGAGAAGTCCGGGAACCAGCCGAGCTGGTACTCCGGGTACGCGTCCTTCGTGCGCTCCTGGGCGTAGGTCGTGTAGACCGTCGACTGGATGTTGACGGTGAACAGGCCCGAGTCCTCGAGCTGCGTCTTCAGCAGCGCGTACTCGTCGTCCGAGGCCGAACCGTAGTGGTCGGGCGCGTACTGGATGTCGAGCTGCACCTTGCCGGAGACACCGGCGTCGGCGAGGGTCTTCTTCGCCTTGTCGACGTCGGGGCCACCGTCGCCGTCACCGTACATGTCCTTGAACGGCTGGACCGCACCGGTGAGGCCGTCCGGCACCATCGAGTACAGCGGCGTGAAGGTGTCGTTGTAGACCTCCTTCGCCAGGGCGGAACGGTCGACCACGTCAGCAGCGGCCTGGCGGACGGCGAGGGCCTTCGCCTCATCGGCGTCGTCCTGACCGGTGCCGAACGGCTGCGTCTTGAAGTTGAAGACCACGTAGCGGATCTCGCCGCCGGGGCCGTCGGTGACCTTGAGCTTGTCGTCCTTGCGCAGGTCCGAGATGTCGGTCGGTGTCAGGGAGCGGTACGCCACGTCGACGTCGCCCTTCTGCACGGCGAGCTTGAGGTCGGTCTCCTTGGTGTAGTAGTTGGCCGTCACCTCGGACGTCTTCGCCTTGCCGAGCAGGCCGTCGTACTTCGGGTTGGTCTTGTACTGGATCAGCTGGTTCTCCTTGTAGGAGCTGATCTGGTACTGCCCGGCGAACGCCTTGCCCTTGACGATGTCGTCGGCGCTGGTGAGCTTCGTCGCGCTGAAGACGTCCTCGTCGACGATCGGGCCAGCGGGGCTCGAGAGCACCTGCGGCCAGGTCTGGTCGGCGTGGTCGAGGTTGAACACCACGGTCGTGTCGTCCGGGGTGTCGATGCTCTTGAGGTTGGCCAGCAGCGACTGCGGGCCGTTCTCGTTGTTGATCTTGAGCTCGCGGTCGAACGAGAACTTCACGTCGCTCGAGGTGAGCTTGTTGCCGTTGGCGAACTCGAGGCCGTCCTTGAGCGTGACCTCGTACGTGGTCGGGCTGGTGAACTCCGCCTTCGTGGCGATGTCCGGCTCGACGTCCGGGCTGCCCACGGGCGTGTTCATCAGGAACGGGAAGACCTGGTTCTGCACGGCGAAGGAGCCGTTGTCGTAGGAGCCGGCCGGGTCGAGGGACGTGATCTTGTCCGTCGTCCCGATGCTCAGGCCGTTCAGCTCGGTGTCGCTCACGCTGCTGCTCGCGCAGCCGGTCAGCACCAGCGCCGTCGCTGCTGCTCCGGCGCCGAGCGCGATGCCGCGCCTGCCCCACGTGGCTGTGTGCTTCTTGAACACGGATGCCATGTTCGATGCCTCTCTTGAAGATGGGTGCAAGTGTCCTGGCCGGCGGGTGGTACGTCTGTGTGCCCGGCCAGGAACGCTCATTGGTATCACCCTGTCACGGAACAGATCGAACCGGGAGCGATTTGTTTACACCGCTGTAATGCAAGCACCCGTCGCGTGATGCATCATCCGTGCGCATCGCCCCGGCGCCGCACACGAATGTTGCGCGCTGCAACCTGGGTGGTCGCCCCCGCCGACCGGTCACGACACACCGCCCGTCCCTCCCCGAGCGGTCACGTCCCGTCGGCCGGACCCAGGCCAGTCGACGACTTGCGACCACTCGACGCCCAACACGCGGCACGTCCGGCCTGGAGGCTCGCCCCGCGTCG
Organism: Curtobacterium sp. RIT-PI-V; assembly: GCF_025642935.1. NCBI lineage: Bacteria > Bacillati > Actinomycetota > Actinomycetes > Micrococcales > Microbacteriaceae > Curtobacterium > Curtobacterium sp. RIT-PI-V. Next base: position 10,683 of record NZ_JANZKM010000019.1, on the reverse strand, counting down.
GCCCCGTCCCTCGCGCCCGCCGACCGGTCACGACACACCGCCCGTCCCTCCCCGAGCGGTCACGTCCCGTCGGCCGACCACAGGCCAGTCGACGACTTGCGACCACTCGACGCCCAACACGGCCGCGCGCCAGGCGCCCGGCACTCGGGCGGCGAGGGGCTAGGACGCCTCGGCGTCGGCGCGGAGCCGCATGCGCTGCGCGTCGATGTCCACGAGCTGCCGCTGGATCTCGGCACGCCGCTCGGCCTGCTCGTGCGGGTCCGCACGCTGCAGTTGTCCGAGCAGCGAGGCCTTGCGGGCGAGCAGGTCCCGCTCGACCAGGGCGACGACGATGCTCCGGCAGTACGCGGCGAGGTCCTCGGCGTTGCGGGCGGGGATCGGTGCCAGGGCCAGCTCGTGCGTCAGGGTGCGCAACGGGGTCGGCACGTCGGCGAGCAACCGGTCGAGCCAGTCCCCCGCCCCGATGACGTCGACGTTGGCGACCACGGCGTCGCGCACGACGGCGAGCATCGGCGCCGAGAACGTGGCGGAGGCGGCCAGCCCGAGCAGCGGCGCTCCGACCGAGGTCGGCTGCTGCACCATCGCCATGACGGCGTCGCGCTCCATGCGGCTGATCGGGTCGTTCGGCAGCGAGCGGATCCCGGCGACGGGCTCCTCGACCACACCGGCCCCGTCGGTGGCGTGACCGGCGCGACCGTCGCGCCCCGGGCCTCCTGACCGATCGTCCGTCGACCCCGCACGCCGACGCGCGGTCTCGACCGATCGACGGACCTCGGGCATGTCCATGCCGAGCCAGCCGGCGAGCTCGCGGACGTAACCCTGCGTGAGCGAGCGGTCGCGGATGCCGGCCAGCACGGGCGCGGCGGCGCGGAGAGCGCTGACGCGGCCCTCGACCGTCTCGAGGTCGTGGCCCTCCAACGTGCGGCGGATCATGAACTCGAACATCGGGCGCTTGTTCGTGATCAGACGGCGGATGGCGTCGTCGCCGCGGGCGAGCCGGAGGTCGCACGGGTCGAGGCCACCGGGCGCCACGGCGACGAAGGTCTGGGCGGCGAACCGCTGTTCCTCGGCGAAGGCGCGGGATGCGGCACGCTGTCCGGCCTCGTCCGGGTCGAAGGTGAAGACGACCTCACCGTTGGCGTTCGGGTCGGCGCCGGCCAGGTCGCCGAGCATCGGGCGGAGCACCTTGATGTGGTCGACGCCGAACGAGGTGCCGCACGTGGCGACCGCGGTGGTGATGCCGGCGACGTGGCAGGCCATGACGTCGGTGTAGCCCTCGACGATCACGACCTGCTTCTGCTTCGAGATGTCGCGGCGGGCCAGGTCGAGCCCGTAGAGCACCTGGCTCTTGTGGTAGATCGGGGTCTCGGGCGTGTTGAGGTACTTCGGCCCCTTGTCGTCCTCGAGCAGGCGACGGGCACCGAACCCGATCGTCGCCCCGGTGACGTCGCGGATCGGCCACATGAGGCGCCCGCGGAACCGGTCGTACGGCGATCGGTCGCCCTGGCTGACGAGCCCGGCCGAGGTGAGTTCCTCGAGCGTGAAGCCCCGACCGCGCAGGTGGTCCTTGAGCATGTCGAACGACTTCGGGGCGAAGCCGACACCGAAGTGCTGCGCCGCCGAGGGGTCGAACCCGCGTTCCCCCAGGAACCGCCGTGCGGGGTCCGCCGCGGCGGTGGTGAGCTGCGCCGTGTAGAACTCGAGCGCGGCTTCGTTGGCGGCGATCAGCCGGGCGCGGGTGTTGTAGTCGGTGCGCGGCCCGTCGCCCTCTTCGTAGTGCAGGGTGAAGCCGATCTTCGCGGCCATGCGCTCGACGGCCTCGGCGAAGGTGGTGTGGTCCTGCGCCATGATGAAGCTGAAGACGTCGCCGTCCTCGCCGCACCCGAAGCAGTGGTAGCGGCCGACCTGGGGCCGGACGTGGAACGACGGAGACCGTTCGTCGTGGAAGGGGCAGAGCCCCTTCATCGAGCCGACGCCCGCGTTCTTCAGCGTGACGTAGTCGCCGACGACGTCGGCGATGTTGACACGCGAGCGGACCTCGTCGATGTCGTTCCGCGCGATCCTGCCAGCCACCCTCTGATCCTAGTTCGTGGGACCGACCTCGGCCGACCGCGGACCCGAGACGTGGACGAGCCACCGAGGCCGACCGCGGACCCGCGACGTGGACGAACCGCCGAGGCCCCGCTCACACCGGTATGTGGACGGCTTCCCGCTCGCCGACGACCAACCGACGGTGCCAGGCGATCGCCCCTTGGTCCGTCAGGCTCGCGACCTGGTCGACCACGGCGCGGAGCCGCCCGTCGTCGTCGGACGCCGCACGCCAGTCGGCCGCGAAGCCCGGCTCGAGGTCCGACGCACCCGACGCCGCCAGGGCGTCGAGCAGCTCGGTCAGGATCCGACGCTGGTCTTCGTACACGGGCTGCCGGTCGCCCTGCGTCATCACGAACGCCGCTACGATGCCCTTGAGGACCGCGATCTCGCCGATGATCTCGGGCGGTGTCACCACGGACGCCGCGAACCGGACCAGGGACCCGGAGGCGTAGGACTCGCGGGTCGCGGCCGTCGCCGTCCGCGCGAAGCGGCCGATCAGCTGCGAGGTCAGGTTCTTCAGGTGTGCCGCGTCGCGCCGGGACCCGTCGTACGAGGTCATCCAGAGCGGCAGGGCCCGGAGGCGGTCGAACGCCTCGAGCAGTTCCTCACGACTCAGGTCGTCGCCCACCCACGCGTGCATCGCGGTGACGATGTCGTTCTCGCCGACCCGGTCGCCGAGCGCCGCGACGTCGATGAACCCGGCGACGACGGCGTCCTCGAAGTCGTGCACCGAGTACGCGATGTCGTCGGACAGGTCCATGACCTGCGCCTCGATGCACCGCTGCCGCCGGGGCGCCCCGGCACGGAGCCACTCGAAGGCGTCGTGGTCGTCGTCGTAGAAGCCGAACTTGGTCCGACCCGATGACGATTCGGAGACGCCCTGCGCAGCCGGCCACGGGTACTTGCAGCTGGCGTCGAGCGACGCGCGCGTCAGGTTGAGCCCGAAGGGACGCTCGACGCCAGCGCCAGCCCCCGCGCCAGCCCCGGCAGCGGCGCCCGACCCCGGACGGAGCCCGTACACCTTCGGCTCGAGCCGGGTGAGCAGCCGGAGCGTCTGCGCGTTGCCCTCGAACCCGCCGATGCCGGCGGCCCAGGCGTTGACGGCGGTCTCACCGTTGTGGCCGAAGGGCGGGTGGCCGATGTCGTGCGCCAGGCACGCGGTGTCCACCACGTCGGGGTCGAGGCCCAGCGAGTCCGCGAGCTCGCGACCGACCTGCGCCACCTCGAGCGAGTGGGTCAGGCGGTTGCGGGCGAAGTCGAGACCGGTCGTCGGGCTGAGCACCTGGGTCTTGGCGGCGAGACGGCGCAGCGCGCTGGAGTGCAGCAACCGGGCGCGGTCACGGGCGAAGTCCGATCGGCGGTTGCCGTGCTCTTCGGGGAGCCAGCGCTCGGCGTCGGCCGGGCCGTACGAGGCGGTGGCGCTCATCCGCCGCTGTGGTGCAGCTCGGCGGCGGCGAGGACCTTGCGGAACTCGCTGTCGACGTCGCGGGACTCGAGCCAGCGGTCGGGCAGGGCGGTGCGCTTCGGGTTGCCGGAGCGACCACGGGGGCCCTCGGCGCCCTCGCCCGGGTACGGTGCGTCGCGGTCGAGCTGGCCGAGCAGGTCGTCGATCTCCTGCAGGCTCGACGACAGCGCGAGACCGGACCGCACGTCGCTGCCGATCGGGTACCCCTTGAAGTACCAGGCCACGTGCTTGCGGGCGTCGCGGCAGCCGTGGTCTTCGGAGCCGAAGAACTCGACGAGCAGTTCGGCGTGCCGACGGAACCCGTCGGCCACCTCGCCCAGGGTCGGCATGTACCGCAGCCCTTCGCCGCGGAACGCCGCAGCCAGGTCGCCGAACAGCCACGGACGCCCGAGGCACCCGCGCCCGACGACGACGCCGTCCGCGCCGGTCTCGTCGATCATGCGGAGTGCGTCGGCTGCCGACCAGATGTCCCCGTTGCCGAGGATCGGGATGTCGGTGACGGCTTCCTTCAGCGTCGCGATCGCCGACCAGTCGGCGTGCCCGGAGTAGTGCTCGTTCGCGGTGCGCGCGTGCAGCGAAACGGCTGCGACGCCGGCGTCCCGCGCGATGCGTGCGGCGTCGAGGTAGGTCAGGTGGTCTTCGTCGATGCCCTTGCGCATCTTCACGGTGACCGGCACGTTCCCCGCGGCGCGGACGGTCTTCGTGACGAGTTCACGGAACAGCTCGGTCTTCCAGGGCAGGGCCGCCCCGCCGCCCTTGCGGGTGACCTTGGGCACCGGGCAGCCGAAGTTCAGGTCGATGTGGTCGGCACGGTCCTCGCCCACCAGGATCGAAGCGGCCTCGGCCACGGTGTTCGGCTCGACGCCGTACAGCTGGATCGACCGCGGGGTCTCGGACTCGTGGTGCTGGATGAGCTGCATCGACACGGGGGTGCGTTCGACCAGTGCGCGCGAGGTGATCATCTCGCAGACGTAGAGACCGGCGCCGTACTCGCGGCAGAGCCGGCGGTACGCCATGTTCGTGATGCCCGCCATGGGCGCGAGCACGACCGGCACGTCGACCTCGATCGGGCCGATGCGCAGAGGCCGTGCTGGGGCTTGTGTGATCGTCATACCTGTTCCATCCTCCCACGTCGGTGCTCGCCGGTAGCGTTCTCCACATGACGATCGACGCCAGCACCCGGTTCGACACCGACGCAGCAGCCCGCGGCCTGACGGTCGAGGTCGTCGAACGCCCCGCCGCGGACTCCCTGCAACAGGCCGCCGAACTGCTCGGCATCGATCCCGGCGACATCGTCAAGACGCTCGTCGTGAAGCGCCACGACGGCGGCTTCCTGCTCGCGCTCGTACCGGGCGGACGGAGCATCGCGTGGAAGAAGCTCCGCACCGTCGTCGGGGTGAACAAGCTCTCGATGCCCGACGCGCAGGCCGCGCTCCAGGCGTCGGGCTACGAACGCGGCACGATCACGCCCATCGGAGCGACCGGCGACCTGCCCGTCTACGCCGACCAACGCATCGTCGGTCGACGGGTCGCCCTCGGCGCGGGCCGGCACGGCGCGAGCGCCTTCGTCGATGCCGACGACCTGGTCGCCGCGTACGGCGCGACGGTCGCCGACATCACCGACGAGGAACCGCAGCGCGACTGATCGATCCGGCGACCGACGGATCGCGCCCCCGCACAGCCGTCGCGCCCCGCAGAGTCGGGGCGCGACGACAGCACGGGGCGCGACGGCACCAGCGCGCAGCGCGCGACCGACGCAGCCGTCAGTCCGGCACCTCGGTCCAGTCGCCCTCGGCACCGGCGAACGATCCGGCGTCGATCAGGCACGAATCACCGTCGCAGACCGGCGCACCGCCGGGCGTGACCAGCGTGAGCAGGCCGGGGCGCGCCTCCAGACCGGAGATCGCGTCCGGGACCGACGTGGCGGACGGGAGGCCCGCCCCACCCCCGACGGTGACCGTCGCGCCCGTCATCGGGTCGCCGCCACGTCGGCGCTCGCGTCGTCCGCAGCGCGTTCGGTCGCCGAGGCGACCTCGTCCGGAGCCGTCCCGCGCAGCGCGACGACCTGCGTCAGCACCTGCTCGAACGCTGCCGGGTCCTGCGCACCGGAGACGCCGTACTTGCCGTCGATGACGAAGAAGGGGACGCCGTTGATGCCGAAGGCCTGCGCCTGGGCCTGGTCGGCGCGGACGGCTGCGAGCTGCGAGTCGTCGCGGAGCGTCGCGAGGACCTCGTCGCGGTCGAGCCCGATCTCGGCGGCCAGGTCGGCCAGCGTCGCGTCGTCGCCGACGTGCTCGCCGCGCTCGAAGTAAGCGGTGAACAGGCGTTCGACCATGTCGAGCTGCTTGCCGTGCTGCTTGGCGAGGTGGATGACCTGGTGCGCCTTCACGGTGTTCGTGTGGTGCATGGCCTCGAAGTCGTAGTCCAGCCCGACCGAGGCCGCGATGCCGGTGACCTGGTCGAGCATCTGCTGCGCCTGCTCGACCGGCATGCCCTTGTGCTCCGACAGGAACTCGGCCTCGGTGCCCTCGAAGTCGACGGGGGTGTCCGGGCTCAGCTCGAAGGAGTGGTACTCGACCTCGACGGGTCGGCCGTCCGCCGAGGCGCCGAACGCGGCGACGCCGGCCTCGAACTTGCGCTTGCCGATGTAGCACCAGGGGCAGGCGATGTCCGACCAGACATCGACCTTCACGGAGTCGTTCATGCTGATCCCAACGCGGGCGTCGCGCGCGCATTCCCGCAGAACCTGGTTCCGGCGATTGCGACGCCCGCGAGGTCCCTACGCGCCGAGCAGCCGCTGCGCCAGGTAGCCCTGCAGCTGGTCGAGGGCGACCCGCTCCTGCGCCATGGTGTCGCGCTCGCGCACGGTCACGGCCTTGTCCTCGAGCGTGTCGAAGTCGACGGTGATGCAGAACGGCGTACCGATCTCGTCGTGGCGACGGTAGCGACGGCCGATCGCACCGGCGTCGTCGAAGTCCACGTTCCAGTTCTTGCGCAGGTCGTCGGCCAGGCCGCGGGCGACCGGCGAGAGCTGCTCGTTGCGCGACAGCGGCAGCACCGCGGCCTTGACGGGCGCCAGACGCGGGTCGAGCCGCAGCACGGTGCGCTTGTCGACGCCGCCCTTCGCGTTCGGTGCCTCGTCCTCGTGGTACGAGTCGAGCAGGAACGCCATGAGTGCACGGGTCAGGCCGAAGGACGGCTCGATGACGTACGGCACGTACTTCTCGTTGGCCGCCTGGTCGAAGAAGCGCAGGTCCTGCCCGGACGACTCGATGTGGTTGTTGAGGTCGAAGTCGGTGCGGTTCGCGACGCCCATGAGCTCGCCCCACTCCGATCCGGTGAACCCGAAGCGGTACTCGATGTCGGCGGTGGCGTCGGAGTAGTGCGCCCGCTCGCCGTCCGGCACGTCGAAGCGGCGCAGGTTCTCCGGGTCGATGCCGAGGTCGGTGTAGAACGCGACCGAGTCGGCGATCCACTGCTCGTAGTGCTCGCCCGCCTCGGCCGGCGGCACGAAGTACTCGATCTCCATCTGCTCGAACTCGCGGGTGCGGAAGATGAAGTTGCCGGGCGTGATCTCATTGCGGAACGCCTTGCCGACCTGCCCGATGCCGAACGGGGGCTTCATGCGGCTGGTCGTCACGACCTGCGCGAAGTCGACGAAGATGCCCTGCGCGGTCTCGGGGCGCAGGAAGTTCAGGCCCTCTTCGGACTCGACCGGGCCGAGGTACGTCTTGAGCATCCCGGAGAACTCGCGGGGCTCGGTCCACTCACCGCGGGTGCCGCAGTTCGGGCAGGCGATCTCGGCCATGCGGCCCTCGGGGTCGCGGCCCTTCTTGGCGACGAACGCCTCGATCAGGTGGTCCTCACGGAACCGGTGGTGGCAGTGCAGGCACTCCACGAGTGGGTCGGTGAAGGTCGCGACGTGGCCGGAGGCCTCCCACACCTTGCGGGGCAGGATGACGGCGGAGTCGAGGCCGACCATGTCGCCGCGGCCGCGGACGAACCGCTGCCACCACTGGCGCTTGATGTTCTCCTTGAGCTCCACACCGAGGGGCCCGTAGTCCCACGCGGAGCGGGAGCCTCCGTAGATCTCACCCGACTGGAAGACGAAGCCGCGGCGCTTGGCCAGGGCGATGACGCTGTCGAGACGGGAGGGCTGTGCCAAAGGGTGCTCCAGAGGTCGCCGAGCTGGGTGCTCGGTGCGGAAACGGTCCGGGCAAGACTACCGGCGTTCGTGGCCCGGGAGGCCCGCCCTGCGTCCGCCGTGCGCCCTCACGATCGCGACGCGGCGGGTGCGACCCCGACCAGCACGTCCGCCACGTCGGTCACGTCCACCTCGTCGTTCCACAGGTGGAACGCGATCCGGAGTCGCCCGGCACGCCCCGACGCGGTGATCCCGGCGGCGGTGAGTGCCCGGAGGGCCGACCCGTCGGCGTCCGCGAACGTCACGATCGCCTGCCCGTCGCCCTGCCGAGGCGACCCGAGAACGTCGCACAGCCGGTCCGCGAGACCGGTGGCGTGCCTCCAGACCGCCTGCTGGTCGAGCGCGACCGCGTGCTCGAGCGCGGCCACGGCACCGGGCCACGCCTGCCAGGCCGGCGAGACGTCGAAGCGACGGGCGTCGTCGGCCAGACGCATGTCGGGGCCGTAGCAGGACGACCAGACGTCCGCGCCGGCGTACCAGCCGGCCTGGACCGGGCGGAGCCGACCGAGGGCGGTGTCGGAGAGCGTCGTGAAGGCGACGCCGCGCGGCGCGCAGAGCCACTTGTAGGCGTGCGTGAGCGTCACGTCGAACAGTGCGGCGTCGACGGGCAGGACACCGGCTGCCTGCGTGAGGTCGCAGAGGGTGAGGGCGCCGACCCGCCGGGCGGCGGCGACCACCGGGTGGGGGTCCGTGACGGCGCCCGTGGCGGACTGCACGGCGGACCACGCGACGAGGGCGGTGTCGGACCCGACGGACGCGGCGAGTCGGTCGAGCGGGACGTGCCGGACGCGGACGCCACGGTGCGCCTGGGCGAGGAACGGGAAGACGACCGAGCTGAAGTCGCCGTCGGGGACGACCACCTCGGCACCGTCCGGCAGGGCGTCGGCGACGACCGCGGCCATCACCGAGGTCTGCGAGCCGGTCGCCACGTGGGTCACCGGCACCCCGACGAGGGCGGCGAACAACGCGCGGCCCTCCTCGACCAACGCTCCGTAGTGGGCCGGCGAGGTCTCGGCGCGGGACCACGCGTCGAGGTCGGCCCGCTGTGCGGCGAGCGTGGCCCGGGTCGGCAGACCGGCGGTGCACGCCGCGAGGTAACCACGGCCAGCGGGGAAGGAGTCCATGCGGACAGCGTCCCGGCTCGTGCCCCATCACACCAGGCCGGGTTCGTTGTACAGCCGATAACATCGCGTGATGGACGACATCGATCCCCAGCTGCTCCGGGTCCTCCGCGCCGTGGCCGACGGCGGATCGATCACCCGCGCCGCCGCAGCACTCGGGTCGAGCCAACCCGCGGTGAGCCAGTTGCTCGCCCGGGCCGAACGGCGACTCGGGCACACCCTGGTGCTTCGGTCCGGGCAGGAGGGTCGCGGCGGGCGCGGCGCCACCCTGACGGACGCCGGCCGGGTGCTCGCGGACCACGCCCTGCACGTGCAGGCCGCACTGACCGCCGCGCGCGAGGACCTCGACGCCGTCGGCGGCCTGACCCGTGGCCGAGTGCGCCTCGCCGGGTTCCCGAGCGCGTCCTCGGCCCTCGTGCCCGCGGTGCTCGCCCGGCTTGCCTCGACGGCTCCGGGCGTGACGACGTCGTACATCGAGGTCGAACCGCCCGAGGCGCTCGACCTGCTGCGGAGCGGGGAGGTCGACGTCGCCCTGACCTTCACCTACGTCGGCGACGAGGTCGGGTCCGCCCCGGACCCCGGGCTCGTCACGCGGGCACTCGGGCGGGATCCGCTCGCCCTGGTGACACCGTCCGGAGACCCGGGCGGCGGTGCCGTGGACGCCGGTGGCGCGGGCTCCAATGCCGGCTCCCGCGCCGTGGACCTCGCGTCGCACCGCGACGCCCGTTGGATCGGCGGCTGCCCCAGGTGTCGCGGCCACCTGCTCGCCTCGTGCGCGACCGCCGGGTTCACCCCGGACATCGTGCTCGAGACCGACAACGCGGCTGCGGTGGTGGGACTCGTCGCCGCCGGACTCGGCGTGGCCCTGCTCCCCCGGCTGGCGCTCGCGACGACGGTGATCCCCGCTGAGGTCCGGGTCGACCCCGTGGACGACGACCTGGCCCGACGGGTCGAGGTCGTCGTCGCCCGAGGGGCCGACCGCGTCCCGAGTGTCCGTGCGGCCCTGGACGCGGTGCGGTCGGCGGCACACCTGCTCGACGGGCCGCTGCCCGGCTGATGGTCCCGCTACGCCGTCGGGGCGTCGACCGCGCCGCCGTAGCGACGGTCGCGGCGTGCGTACTCCTCGATCGCGCCCCACAGGTCGGTGCGCCGGAAGTCCGGCCACAGGCGGTCCAGGAACACCATCTCGGCGTACGCCGACTGCCACAGCAGGAAGTTGCTCGTGCGCTGCTCCCCCGAACTCCGCAGGAACAGGTCGACGTCGAGCATCTCGGGCACGTAGAGCCGCTTCGCCAGGGCCTTCTCGGTGACCTGGCTCGGCTTCAGGCGTCCGGCGGCGACCTCCTCCGCCATCCCCCGCACGGCGTCGACGATCTCGTTCCGGCCGCCGTAGTTGACGCACATCGTCAGGGTGAGCACGTCGTTGCCCGCGGTCATCTGCTCGGCACGGTCGAGCTCGTCGATGACGCTCCGCCACAGCCGAGGACGGCGTCCGGCCCACCGCACCTTGACGCCCCACTCGTTCAGTTGGTCGCGCCGACGACGGATCACGTCGCGGTTGAAGCCCATCAGGAACCGGACCTCTTCGGGCGAACGCTTCCAGTTCTCGGTCGAGAACGCGTACGCCGAGATGTGCTTGACACCGATCTGGATCCCGCCGGCGACGACGTCGAGCAGCGAGGCCTCGCCCGCCTTGTGCCCTTCGATCCGGGTGAGCCCGCGGCCGTTGGCCCACCGGCCGTTGCCGTCCATCACGATCGCCACGTGGTCCGGCACGAACCGGGCCGGGATCGCCGGAGGCG
>NZ_JANZKM010000018.1:0-74490 GCF_025642935.1 Curtobacterium sp. RIT-PI-V | reverse complement strand
TGTCTGACGACGCGACGCCCTACCTGCTCGACGGACTCGAACGACTCGAGTACCGCGGCTACGACTCCGCCGGCATCGCCGTCCGGACCGCCGCCGGACGCACCGAGACGATCCGCTCGGTCTCCCGCGTCGGGGACCTGCGCACGCTCGTCGCCGCCCGGTCCGGCGACGCCCTGACGGGCGTCGGTATCGGCCACACCCGCTGGGCCACGCACGGCGCCGTGCGCGAGGCGAACGCCCACCCGCACGCCGACTGCTCGCGCCGGATCAGCATCGTGCACAACGGCATCATCGAGAACGCCGAGCGCCTGCGCGACATGCTCACGGCGCAGGGCCACCGGTTCCGCTCCGAGGTCGACTCCGAGGTCATCGCGCACCTCGTCGAGCGTGCCCTGGCCGTCGACCCGGACCTGATGCTCGCCGTGCAGATCGCGACCGCGCAGCTCGAGGGTTCGTGGGCGATCGTCGTCCTCGACGCCCGCGACGGCCGGATGGTCGTGGCCGCGGACCGTTCCCCGCTCGTCGTCGCCCGGTCCGCCCGCGGCGACTTCGTGGCGAGCGACATCGGTGCGATCGCCGAGTGGTGCGAGACCTTCGTGGCGCTCCGCGACGGTGACGTCGTCGAGCTCGGCGAGGCCTGGACCTGGTCGTCGAACGGGATCACCGTGCCCGTGCCGTTCCCCACCCCGTCGCCGTTCGCCGCCACCGCGCTGGACCTCGGCGACCACCCCGACCACATGGCGAAGGAGATCGGCGAGCAGGCCGACGTCGTCAGCACCATCCTGGACCGCATCGCCCGCCGCACCGCGGACGGCAGCATGTGGGTCGGCCTCGGGCTGCCCGCATTCCAGCGCCTGGCGATCGTCGCGTGCGGCACCTCGCTCAACGCCGGCCAGGTCATCGCCACCGCGCTGCGCGGCATCGGCGGCGTCCCGACCGACATCGTCGTCGCCAGCGAGGCCGACCAGGCCGTGCTCGGCCCCGACACCCTGGTCGTCGCGATCAGCCAGTCCGGCGAGACCGCCGACGTGCTCCGCGCGCTCGACCGCTTCGAGGACCGCCACCCGGTGCTCGCGCTGACGAACAACATGCACTCCTCGCTGGCCCGTCGCGCCGACGCCGTGCTCGACTGCCACGCGGGTCCGGAGATCGGCGTCGCCGCGACGAAGACGTTCACCGCGCAGGTCGTCGTCGGCGTCGCCGCCGTGATCTCCGCGCTCGTGGCGTCCGGCCGCATCGAGGTCGCACGTGCCCACGCGCTCGTCGACGAACTGCTCGACCTGCCGTCGCGCATCGAGCACGCCACGCAGGTGTCCGCCGACCGGATGCCGCTCCTGGTGTCGAGCGTGAAGGAGGCCACCGGCTTCCTGTTCCTCGGCCGCGGTGCCGGCCTGCCGTACGCCGCCGAGGGCGCACTCAAGCTCAAGGAGCTCAGCTACCGCTGGGCCGAGGCGTACCCCGCGGGCGAGCTGAAGCACGGTCCGCTCGCACTCGTCGACGAGGGCACCCCCGTCGTCGTGATCGACCACGGCGAGCCGAAGATCCAGTCGGCGATCGCCGAGGTCCGGGCCCGCGGCGGGTTCGTCATCACCATCGGTGGCGAAGGGTCGGACATCCCGGCGCTCGGCAACCGCGGCACCGGCGGACTCGCCTGGGGCGCCATGGCGGCGCCGTGGGGTCCGCTCGAGGCCGTCGTGCCGCTGCAGATGCTCGCCCGCGAACTCGCGCTGCAGCTCGGCTGCGACGTCGACAAGCCGCGCAACCTGGCGAAGTCGGTGACGGTCGAGTGATGCGCGGTCGGATGAACCACCTGACGACGTTCCTGGTCGTGCTCACGGCCTTCGCGATCGCCATGACCACGGTGCTCGTCGTCGTGGTGGCCGGGCCGACCGTCCTGGGCTGACCCCGGCGCGCGCGGGCCGGGCGCCGACGGCCGGAGCGGAACGACTCGGAACGACGTCCTCGATGTCGTACGACGTCGAGGATGTCGTTCCACATCGTCCTCGACGCCGGGTCTCGGGCAGTTCGCGGGACACGGCTGCGATGCTGGTCCCTTGACCACCGCAGCCCCGCCCCTCGTGTTCGTCGCACTCCTCGTCGGCGCGCTCCTGCCCTTCCTGCCGCTCGTCGGACGCGTCGCCCGGATCGCCGCGACCATCGCCCACGAGGTCGGGCACTGCGTCGTCGTCGTCCCGTTCGGCGGCCGCATCCAGCGCATCGACCTGCACCCGGACGGCTCCGGTGAAGCCTGGGTCCAGCTCGGGCGGGTCCCCGGCGGCACCCGCTGGCTCGTCCGGATCCTCAACCTCTACGCCGGGTACAGCGCGCCGCTCTGGGCCGGGGTGCTCCTGGTGACCGGGGTGCTGCACGGCTCGCGGTGGCTGCCCGTCGCGGTCCTCGGTGTGATCGGGCTCGTGGCGCTGGTGTTCGTGCGGAACTGGTTCGGGCTGCTCGTCGTGCTCGGGTTCGACGTCCTGGCGCTGTGGGTGGCACTGCGTCCGTCCGAGACCACGGTGCTCGTGGTCGCCGCCGTCGGCGCGTTCTTCGTCGTCGACGGACTGCGGTCCGTCGCGCAGGTCGCACGGTGGCTGCTCACCGGTGCCCGCGTGCAGACGGACTTCCACATCGCCGCAGCCGAGATGCGGGTGCCGGCCGGCGTCTGGTTCGTGCTGTTCGTGCTGGTGAACGGCCTGGCGGTGTGGCTCGCACGGGTCCCGCTGCTCGAGGTCTGGGACACCGTGGCGGCGGGCGTGCGCGCACTCTTCTGACGGGGGCGCCGGTCGACCCGGAACGACGTCCTCGATGTCGGACGACGTCGACCTCGTCGTTCCGCATCGGGACCGGCACTGCGTCCCCGTCCTGCGTAACGGAACGCCGCAATCGCCTGTCCGCGCAGCGAAGGCTGCGAGGCTACCGCCAGACGACTCCCGGAGGTGTCCCATGGCGAACGACGATCACGGTTTCTCGACCGAACAGGTGCACGGCGGCTTCGTGCCCGACGCAGGGCACGGCGCACGGATCCCAGCCATCCACATGTCCTCCGGCTTCCTCTTCGACGACTTCGACCAGGCGCGCGACCGCTTCGCCGGCACCGAGGACGGCTACACGTACACCCGCCTCGGCAACCCGACGAACGCCGACGTCGAGCGCCGCGTCGCCCTGCTCGAGCGTGGTGTCGAGGCGATCCTGGTCGGCAGCGGCCAGGCGGCGGCCACCATCGCGTTCCTCGGCCTCCTGCAGGCGGGCGACCACGTCGTCGCCGCGCGCAGCATCTACGAGGGCACCAAGGGGCTGCTCGTGCAGAACCTCGGCCGTCTCGGCATCGAAGTCGACTTCGTCGCCGACCAGCGCGACCTCGACGAGTGGGCACGGCTCGTCCGCCCGAACACGAAGGCGTTCTTCGCCGAGACGATCCCGAATCCGAAGAACGACGTCCTCGACATCACCGGCGTCGCCGACACCGCGCACCGCGCCGGCGTCCCCCTGATCGTGGACAACACGCTGGCGACGCCGTACCTGGTCCGACCGGTCGAGCACGGCGCCGACATCGTCATCCACTCGGCATCGAAGTTCCTGTCCGGCCACGGCGCGGGCCTCGGCGGTGTGGTCGTCGACGGCGGCACGTTCGACTGGTCCGCCTCCCCCGAGCGCTGGCAGCACCTCACCAGCCCGGAGCGGTCGCTCGGCGGCGACAGCTACGTCGAGCGCTACGGCAACCGGGCGTTCGTCGTCTTCGCGCGTGACGTCGTCGCCTCGCGCATCGGCCCCACCCCGTCGCCGTTCAACGCGTTCCTGATCCGCCAGGGCATCGAGACGCTGAGCCTGCGCGTGGAACGCCACAGCGCGAACGCGCTGGCGGTGGCGCAGTGGTTGGAAGAACAGCCGGAGGTGACGAGCGTCGACCACGCGGGTCTGGCCTCCAGTCCGTTCCACGACCTCGCCCAGCGCTACCTGCCGCGCGGAGCCGGCTCCGTCTTCGCGTTCACGCTGGCGGGCGGCGAAGCCGCCGCGCACACCTTCATCGACAGCGTCCAGCTGTTCAGCCGGATGACCCACCTGGGTGACGTCCGCTCGCTGATCCTGCACCCCGCGACGACGACCCACGCCGGCAAGACCGCCGCGGAGCGCGCCGACCAGGGCATCGACGACGGCCTCATCCGACTGTCGGTCGGCATCGAGGACGTCGCGGACCTGCTCCGCGACCTGGAGCGCGGGTTCGCCGCGTTGCGTTCCGGGATCGACGGGGAGAGCCTGGAGGCCCGTGGCACGTCCGACGCGGAGCGCGCGTCCCTGGAACACTCGGTCCCAGGCACGCACGTGATCTCGGAGGAGCTCTAGACGATGGCACGACCGCAACACTTCGGGTACTTCTTCTCGCGCGGGTTCGGCCCGCAGGCGTGGGGGCGCTCGGACTGGGACTGGGGCCACGACTGGACCAAGCCCGACCTGTACCAGCAGTCGGTCCGCACGCTCGAGCAGGCCGGCATGGACCTGGTCATCGCCGAGGACGCCATCTCGCTCGGCAACCCGTCGACGCTCGACCTGCGCATCCGCCAGGCGTACGGCGGCCCGAAGCACGACCCGCTGCTGCTCGCGCCGTACCTGTTCGCGGCGACCTCGCACATCGGCATCGCGCCGACCGTGAACGCCGGCTTCACGCCGCCGTACCTGGCTGCACGACAGTTCGCCACGCTGGCGCACCTGTCGTCGGAGCGCCTCGGCATCAACGTCGTGACCGACGTCGGCAGTGCCCGGCACGCCGGTCTGCCACCGCTGCCGCACGACCAGGCGTACGACCGTGCCGAGGAGTGGATCACGCTGCTCCGCCGGCTCTGGGGTTCCTGGGGATCCGGGTTCATCGGGAACCGATCGGACTGGAGTTTCGCTGACGGCGACGCGCTCGACGCCTTCCACCACGAGGGCGAGTACTTCACCGCGGACGGGCCGCTCAACGCACTGCCGCTCGACTCGGACCCGGTGGTCGTCTCCCCCGGTGGTTCCGGTCGGGGCCTCGCGTTCGCCGGGACCCACTCGGACGTGCAACTCGCGCTCGCGCCGCTGTCGGCCGCCGCGGTGGCGGACTACCGCGGTCGCGTGATCGCCGCAGCGCAGAGCGCCGGACGCACGGCCGCCGACCTGCGCATCCTGTTCGTCCTCAAGCCCGAGATCGTCTCGTCGTCCGACGAGGCCGACCGCATCGTCGAGGCGTCCCGGCACCCGTCCGACGACGACCTGCGGACCGCGGCGATCGCGTGGTCGAGCGACTCCGAGACGGACCTGCTCGCGCTCGACCTCGATGCTCCCGTGCCGGACGGCACCTTCGGCGACCACGTCTCCGCCGGCACGATCCGCGGGCTGCTCGGCGACACCCCGGACGCCCCGCTGCGCACGCTCCTGGAACGCAAGGCCCGCAAGGGGCGGGTGTCCTCGCACGAGGGCTTCGTCGGGACCGCCGACGAGTTCGCCGACTTCATCGAGGAACTCGGGTCGGACGCCGACAACGACGGCATCATCTTCTCGGGCGACCTGCACCCGGCGCAGATCCACCGGATGTTCGGCGACCTGGTGCCGGTGCTCCGGCGCCGTGGGCTCCTGCGGCGGGAGTACGGCGCCGGGGGCATCCGGGCGAACCTGTTCGACTTCTAGGGGCGCAGGTCCCGGTCGGGCTACTTCTTCTTCGGCTTCTTCTTGCCGTCGACCTTGTCGGACTTCTTCTTGTCCGACTTCTTCTTGTCCGACTTCTTCTTGTCCAACTTCTTCTTGTCCGACTTCTTCTTACCGTCGTCCTTCTTCTCGGACGGCTTCTTCTGGTCCTTCTTCTGCTTCTCGTCGTCCTTCTGCTGCTCCGGCTGCACCCGGGCCGAGGGCAGCGGCAGGACCGGCGCCTGCTCCGGCGACTCGACCCCGTCGATCGGCTCGACGACCACGGCGGAGCCCGTGTCGAGCTCGACGTCGACCGCGTGTTCCTCGAGCACGGGCGCGAGCGCGTCGGTCACCCGCTCCACGGTGAGCACAGCGTCGTCCTCGGCGAGCCGCAGCAGCGCCTGCGCCGTGCGGACCCGGGTGGTCGTCTTCCGGGCGCGCACGTCCGCCCGAGCCCCTTCGAGGAACGTGCGGAGGGTGCGCTCGACGACCGACCGGCCGCGCGGTGCAGCGCGGTCGAGGCGGTCCAGCTCACCGGCCACTCCGGCGACGTCGTCAGCCACGTGCTCGTGCCGCACCGACTCGATCAGGGCGGCGATCGCCGCAGCACCCCGCTCGACGGCGGCCGAATGCTGGTCGAGCACGACGAGCATCTCGACGACCGACCCGTACGTCACGGTCTCGAGGCGAACCGGTTCGGCACCCCGGCCACGGACGACCAGGCGAGCGTCGGGCGTGGGCAGCCAGGCGGCGAGGGCTGCGACCGTCGCGACGGACCCGACGATCCGCTCGTAGTCGGCGAGCACCACTCGCTCCTGCTCGCGCAGACGGACTCGGATCGCGATCTCATGCACCACGTGGGGGCCTTCCGTTCGGGATCGACGCGGGCATTTCCCTGCGCCTCCTCCGGAGCGTAGTCCCCTGACGTGGCGAGACAGCGAACGCCCCGGCATCGTCCAGGGACGGTGACGGGGCGTTCGTGCAACACGTGGTGACAGCGGCTCGACGACCGGCGAATGGTGGAGATGGGGGGAATCGAACCCCCGTCCATCGCTGCAATTCGACGTCTTCTACGGGCGTATCCGGATGGTTCGTTCTGCTCGGCCCCGTCCTTTGCTACCGGCTTCTAGGACGACGGGCCCAGTCTCAGTGCAAGTCCCGCACGGCCCTGAGGCGCAACCGTGCAGCAAGTCCTCTGGATGACGCCGGGATCAGGTTAGGGGACGGTCACCTGGCCGACGGACTTCATGTGCTGGGCTGCTTACGCAGCGAGAGCGAAGTCAGTGCGCTTGGAATTGGCACTTGTTGTTTTCCACGGATCGTTCACGAGATAACCGTGGGTCCTCGGCCCGCTTCCCGTCGGCACACAGGCAATGTCGAAACCGATCATCCCCATGCGGGCCGGACGTGCGAGCCGCTGTCACGCTGTTGAGTTGTGTTGCCGCTGCTCCGATCGGAGCAGTCCCTCAGTCTAGCTGACCGAGGCGCGAGGGCGCTACTCGCCGACGCGGTTCTTCGTGCGCATGGCCCGCTCGGCCTCACGCTTGTCGGTCTTCTCCCGCAGGGCCTGCCGCTTGTCGAACTCGCGCTTGCCCTTGGCGACCGCGATCTCGATCTTGGCCCGACCGTCGTGGAAGTAGATCTGCAGCGGCACGAGGGTGTAGCCGCCCTGTGACGTCTTGTGCGAGATCTTCACGATCTGCTGCTTGTGGAGGAGCAGCTTCCGCTTGCGCCGCGGTGCGTGGTTGTTCCACGTTCCCTCGGTGTACTCGGGGATGTGCACCGCATCGATCCAGGCCTCACCCCGGTCGATGTAGGCGTACCCGTCGACCAGCGAGGCGCGTCCCATGCGCAGCGACTTCACCTCTGTGCCGGACAGGACCATGCCGGCCTCGTACGTGTCCTCGATGAGGTAGTCGTGTCGGGCGCGACGGTTCGTCGCGACGATCTTCTCACCGCGTTCCTTCGCCATGACGACTCCTCTCGTTCCGGGCACTGCACTGCGCAGCCCTACAGACTACCCAACAGCAGGGACCCCACGCACCTTCCCGGCGCGGCGGATCAGACCTTGAGGTAGCGGCGGATGGCGATCGACGCCGACACCGCGGCGAGCAACACCCCGATGACGATCACCGACGGCACCACGATGGCCGCGTCGCCCATGCCGATGAACGCCGTGCCGGTGAAGCGCTCCGCCAGGAAGTTCCGGACGAAGAACCACACGACCGCGGTGATGGCACCACCCGCCAGGACGGCTCCGATGGCGGCGGCGATCACCCCCTCGAGCACGAACGGCGTCTGGATGAACCGGTTCGACGCACCGACCAGCCGCATGATGCCGAGCTCTCGCCGTCGACTGAACGCGGACAACCGGATCGTGGTCGCGATGAGGAGCACGGCGGCGACGAGCATGAGCGCCGCGATGCCGATCGCCGTGTACGACGACGCGTTCAGGAGGTTGAAGATCGGTTGCAGGTAGCCGCGTTGGTCGACGACGCTCTGCACACCGGCGACCTTCGACAGGCTCTCGACGAGGACGTCGGCCTGCGACGGGTTCTTCAGGTTCACCCAGAAGGTCTCGTTGAGGTACTCGGGCTTGACGAACTCGGTCGCCGCGGAGTCCTTGAACTGCTCCTTGAAGCGGGTGAACGCCTGGTCCTGGTCCTCGTAGTACGTCTTCTCGATGTACGGCTTGAGGGTGGACGACTCGAGCTGGGCCTGGACCTGCTTCCGCTGGTCCTCGGTGGCCTTGGCACCCGTGCAGTTGCCGGTGGTGTCGGTGTCGGTGCACAGGTAGACGGCGACCTGCGCCCGGTCGTACCAGTACCCCTTCATCTGGTTGATCTGCATCTGGAGCAGGATCGCGGTCCCGACGAAGGTGAGCGAGATGAAGGTCACGAGGACGACGGAGACGACCATCGACGCGTTGCGCCGAAGGCCCGAGCCGACCTCGGACATGACGAGCCCGAGCCTCATCGGATGAGCCCCGGGATGGTCTGGATGCCGGTGGTATTCGACACGGTGCCGCGCTGGATCGGGACCGCCTGGGTCTGGTAGCCGCCGGACTGCTCGTCACGGAGGACCGTGCCGTTCGACAGCTCGATGACCCGACGCTGCATCTGGTTGACGATGCTGGCGTCGTGGGTCGCCATGAGCACGGTGGTGCCTCCCTGGTTGATGCGTTCGAGGAGCGCCATGATGCCGGCGGACGTGGTGGGGTCCAGGTTGCCGGTGGGCTCGTCGGCCAGCAGGATCGCCGGCTTGTTGACGACGGCGCGGGCGATCGCCACGCGCTGCTGCTCACCACCGGAGAGCTCGTGCGGCATGCGGGTCGCCTTGCCGGCGAGCCCGACGAGCTTGAGCACGTCGGTCACGGCCTCGCTGATGAAGCCCTTGCTCTTGCCGATCACCTGCAGCGAGAACGCGACGTTGTCGAACACGTTCTTGTTCGGCAGGAGTCGGAAGTCCTGGAAGACGACGCCGAGGTTCCGTCGGAAGTACGGGACCTTCCGCGACGCCAGCGAGCCGAGGCGCTGCCCGAGCACGTGGATCTGGCCACGGGAGGGCTTCTCCTCCTTGAGCACGAGGCGCAGGAAGCTGGACTTGCCGGAACCCGAGGCGCCCACGAGGAACACGAACTCGCCCTTGAGGATCTCGAGGGTGAGGTTGTCGAGCGCCGGACTCGGGTTGCCCGAGTAGACCTTGGTGACCTGGTCGAATTTGATCATGACCGGATCAGGGTAGGTCGCCCCGCTCGGAAAGCAAGCGAGGCGCGCGGCTCACGAACCCCTACGCGTCGACGGATTGCTTGCGCCAGCGGATGCCGGCGTTGATGAAGCCGTCCAGGTCGCCGTCGAAGACAGCTGAGGGGTTGTTCACCTCGTGCTCGCTCCGCAGGTCCTTGACCATCTGGTACGGCGCCAGCACGTACGACCGGATCTGGTCACCCCAGCTCGCCGTGATGTTGCCGGCGAGCTCCTTCTTCTTCGCGTTCTCCTCTTCCTTCTTCAGGAGGAGCAGGCGCGACTGCAGCACGCGCATGGCGGCCGCACGGTTCTGGATCTGCGACTTCTCGTTCTGCATCGAGACGACGGTGCCGGTCGGGATGTGCGTCAGGCGCACCGCGGAGTCGGTCGTGTTGACGGACTGCCCACCGGGGCCCGACGAGCGGAAGACGTCGACACGGATGTCGTTCTCGGGGATGTCGATGACCATCGTCTCCGGCATGAGCGGGATGACCTCGACCGCGGCGAACGAGGTCTGGCGCTTGCCCGCGGCACCGAACGGCGACATGCGGACGAGTCGGTGGGTGCCGGCCTCGATCGACAGGGTGCCGAACGCGTGCGGGGCGTCGACCTCGAAGGTGGCGGACTTGATGCCCGCTTCTTCGGCGTAGGAGGTCTCCATCACGGTCGTCTTGAAGCCGTGCTGTTCGGCGTACCGGAGGTACATGCGCATGAGCATCTCGGCGAAGTCCGCGGCGTCGACGCCGCCGGCCCCGGCACGGATGGTGATCACGGCGGGGCGGTCGTCGTACTCGCCGTCGAGGAGCGTCTGCACCTCGAGGTCGCCCATGGTCTTCTGGATCGCCTTGAGCTCGGCGACGGCTTCGTCGGCCGAGTCCTGGTCGTCGCCCTCGTTCGCCATCTCGACGAGCACCTCGAGGTCGTCGATGCGCCGCTCGGTGTCGGTGATCTTCTTCAACTCCGACTGCCGGTGCGAGAGCGCGCTCGTCACCTGCTGCGCGTGCTCGACGTCGTCCCAGAGGTCCTGGGCCCCGGCCTGCTCGCTGAGGTCGGCGATCTCGCGCTGCAGGCGGTCGACGTCGACCACCGAGCGGATGTTGCCGAAGGTCTCGCGGAGGGCGGAGAGCTGCTCGGTGAAGTCCAGTTCGACCATGGTCACCGATCCTACCGGCGCGAGGCCGCCTCGTCGGACCGACCAGCGGCCCGCCTCACCCTCCCTGGGTGAGGCCGGTGATGAGGTTGATGGCGACCGCGACCACGAAGGTGCCGAAGAAGTAGGACAGCAGCGCGTGGCCCAGGGCGATGCGGCGCGAGGGCGTGGACGACTGGGTGATGTTGCTCGCGCTGTACGCCATCCCGATCAAGAACGCCGTGTAGGCGAAGTCGCTGTAGGACGGGTCCTCGTCCTGGTCGAAGTCGAAGCGGTGGCTGTCGTCGAGGTAGTACATGCGCGCGTACTTGAAGGCGAAGACGGTGTTCATGACGGCCCACGCCGCCACGACGCCGACCACCGCGAGGATCGCCGCAGCGGACCCGACGGGGTCCTTCTGCTGGCTGCGGACGAGCGCGAAGATCACCAGCACCAGGCTGAGGAACGTCGCGGCGATGACCAGCACGTCGACGAGCTTCCGCGATCGGTCCTCGTGGCGAGCGAGGGAACGGGTGCGCTCGGGACCGGCCTGCCAGGCCTCGGACCACGCCCAGACGAGGAACACCCCGGAGGCGATCGCCCAGCCCAGCAGGGGCGACAGATCGGGGACACCGAGGAGCGCGGCGATCACCGCGGCTGCTCCGCCGACGATCGCGGCGACACCGGCCTTCACGGACAAGTGGGACATGACGGTTCCTCTCTCGACGACGGTCTGCTCGTGCTGTCGTGCAGGTGCTCGGGTACCGCTCCGCGGTGCTCACCTGGGCCGGGCTCGCGCGAGGGGGACGTAGAGCCCGGCCCGCTCGGCGCGGACGGCGGCGAGCGTGCGCGACGTGGCGTCGAGCTTGACCAGGATGTGCTCCAGGTGCGCAGCCACCGTGCGGGGCGCGATGGCGAGCGCTCGGGCGATCTCGAGGTTGGAGCACCCCTCGATCACGTGGCCCAGCACCTCGAGCTCCCGCGGCGTGAGACCCCGCAGGTGGGTGGCGGGTGCGAGCACGACGACCCCGCAGGCCAGCGCCTCGAGATCGCGTTCGCAGGCGAGCACCGTCACCCGGACGTAGCCCTCCGGCGACTGCCGTCGTCCGCGCGGCCACAGGAACGAGGCGTAGTCCTGCCCGTCGCCGATGGCGTCCCTGGCCGCGGCGACGAGCGCCGAACCCGTGGTGAGGAATTCGTCGTCGGACAGGCCGGGGATGCTGGTGACCCCGTGGCCCGGGAGGAGCACGACGCCCGATCTGACCCCGTTGACGAAGGCTACCGACGCAGCGACCGACTGGACCGGGTCGATACCCGACGCGAGCTCCGGCACGAGTCGGGCGAGTCGCCGGCGGAGGGTCTGCGACGGCGGGGCGGGACTCCGGAACAGGACCGTCATGAAGCCCACGTGCCGGCCCCCGTCCTCGAACAACGCGACCGACAGCGCCTCGCGGAACCCCGCGGGGAGCAGGCACTCCGCCCACGACCGCAGGTCCGCCGACGCGTAGGGCAGGTCCGACAAGCTGGTGGGCGGCCGTTCGCGGTCGGCACCGGTCATCTCGATGTCGTGCGCCATCTGGGGACCGCTCAGGTAGCGGACACTCGCCGCGTCGAGGTCGGTGCTCGCGACGGCGCTGTACCCCGTGCCCCCGCGATCGGCCAGCGCCATCCACGCGCCGTCGAAGGGGACGTGGTGGTGCAGTTCGTCCAGCAGTGCCTGGGCACGGTCGTGGACGGGTCCGGGGCGCGCCGCGATCTCGGCGAACAGGTGTGCAGCAGTGCGTGTCACGGAACTCGACCACCTCAGGACCATGGGCAGCGGGAATCGAAGGATTGTCCGAAAACCGTCGGTTCCCGGTGTAGCACGCCGAGCGGGGTACGGCGCTCAGATCGCTGCAGGCCGCGTGGGCATGTCTGCCGATGGCCTTCCCGTGCTGCGGGGCGTGACATGAGGGTGTCGCGTGGTCAACCGGCCCGCGACGCGTTCCAGGGCACGTCACGCACGTGAGGAGACGAACATGAAAGCCGTTGTCTACGAGGGGCCGCGCAGCGTCACGGTGCAGGACGTACCGGATGCGCGCATCGAACGCCCCACCGACGTGCTGGTGCGCGTCACGACGACCAACATCTGCGGGTCGGACCTCCACATGTACGAAGGACGCACCAGCTTCGAGACCGGACGGTGGTTCGGTCACGAGAACATGGGCGAGGTGATCGAGGTCGGCGACGGCGTCGACAAGGTCTCGGTCGGGGATCACGTCGTCCTCCCCTTCAACGTGGCGTGCGGGCACTGCAAGAACTGCGAGCGGGGTCTGACCAACTACTGCCTGACCGCGCAGCCCGTCCCGGAGTGGGCCGGTGCGGCGTACGGGTTCGCGGACATGGGTCCGTGGGCCGGCGGCCAGGCCGAACTGCTGCGGGTGCCGTGGGGTGACTTCAACTGTCTCCGACTGGGAGAGGACGCAGAGGAGCGGTCCGCCGACTACGTGATGCTGGCCGACATCTTCCCGACGGGCTACCACGCGACCGAGATGGCTGGGGTGCAGCCGGGCGACCAGACCGTCATCTACGGCGCCGGACCGGTCGGCCTGATGGCCGCCCTGTCGGCCACCATCCGGGGTGCGAGCAAGGTCATGGTCGTCGATCGGCATCCGGACCGGCTCCGGCTGGCGGAGTCGATCGGCGCGATCGCCATCGACGACTCGAAGGTCGACCCGGTGCAGGCCGTCCTCGAGGAGACCATGGGGCTCGGCGCCGACAACGGGTGCGAGTGCGTCGGCTACCAGGCGCACGACCCCGGTGGGGACGAGCAACCGAACCTCACGCTCAACCGTCTGGTGCAGTCGGTGCGGTTCACGGGTCGGATCGGCACGGTCGGCGTGTTCGTGCCGCAGGACCCCGGCGCCGGCGACGCACTGGCGAAGCAGGGGCAGATCGCGTTCGACATGGGACTGCACTGGTTCAAGGGCCAGACCATGGGGACCGGACAGGCCCCCGTCAAGAAGTACAACCGACGGCTCCGCGACCTGATCGCCGCTGGCAAGGCGACGCCGTCGTTCATCGTCAGTCACGAGTTGCCGCTCGACCAGGCACCAGATGCCTACGAGCACTTCGACAACCGTGACGACGGGTGGACCAAGGTCGTCCTCAAGCCCGGAACGGCGGCGTGATCATGGCGGGCAGAGCGGCCGCAGCAGTCGGCGTCGGCGTCGCGGGGATCGCGGCGGGCCTCGTCGCCCGCTCCCTGGTGAAGAAGGAACGGGGTTCGGACGGCGACGGTGCACACCCGGACGGGTGGAAGGCGGTCACGATCCTGGGAGCGGCCGAGGACTTCGAGCGCGGCGGGTACCCCGAGCCGTTGGAGCGTCTGTCCGAGTCGCTCGAGATCCGGATCGATCCGGCACCCGGGGACAAGGGGTTCGAGGTGCACGCTCGGGTCCGGGCGGGGGCGGACAGCGGGGTGGACGGCGATCCGGACACGGCGTTGCGGGCAGCGCTGCGCGACGCCAAGCAGGTCTTCGAGACCGGCGAGGTGCTGCGCGCGACCCCGAGACCGCACGGAGACCGTCCGCGCACACTGCTCGGCGGCGCGGTCGACGAAGCAGAAGACGACGCGAAGGGCGAGGGTGTGCTGTGAAGGCGCTGTGCTGGACCGGAGTGAACGAACTCTCCGTGGAGAACGTCGACGATCCCGAGATCCTCAACGCCCATGACGCCATCGTCAAGGTGACGCTGAGCACGACCTGCGGATCCGACCTGCACCTGCTCGGTGGCTACGTCCCGACCATGCGAGCAGGAGACGTGCTGGGACACGAGTTCATCGGCGAGGTCGTCGAGGTCGGGTCGGCCGTCACCAAGCACACGGTCGGGGACCGCGTCGTGGTCTGCTCGTTCATCAGCTGCGGGAAGTGCTGGTACTGCCGAAACGAGCTCTTCTCGCTCTGTGACAACGGGAACCCCAACGCGGGCATTCCCGAGATGCTCTGGGGTCAAGCCCCCGGCGGCTGTTACGGGTACTCGCACGCACTGGGCGGCTGGGCCGGGAGCCATGCCGAGTACATCCGGGTGCCGTACGCAGACCAGGGCGCCTTCACGGTTCCCGACGGGGTCAGTGACGAGCGGGCGCTCTTCGCTTCCGACGCCGCTCCGACGGGGTGGATGGGAGCCGACCTCGGGGGCGTCCGGCCCGGCGACACCGTCGCGGTCTGGGGCGCCGGCGGCGTCGGACAGATGGCGGCGCGCGCGTCGCTGCTGCTCGGCGCCGAACGCGTCATCGTGATCGACCGCTTCGAGGAGCGACTGACGCAGGTCGAACAGGTCATCGGCGCCGAGACCATGAACTACGAGACCAGCGAGGTGACGGCCGAGCTCCGCGAACTGACCGGAGGGCGTGGCCCGGACGTCTGCATCGAGGCGGTCGGCATGGAGGCACACCGCGACGGTCCTGACTTCGCCTACGACCAGCTCAAGCAGCAGCTGCGGCTGCAGACGGACCGACCGACGGCCGTCCGCGAGGCGATCTTCGCCGCACGCAAGGGCGGCAGCCTCTTCGTGCTCGGAGTCTTCGGGGGCTTTGTCGACAAGTTCCCGCTCGGTGCGGTGATGAACAAGGGCCTCACGCTCCGATCCGCTCAGCAGCACGGGCAGCGGTACATCCCGATGCTCCTCGAACGGATGGCGCGGGACGAGATCGTCACGGAGCACCTGGCCACGCACGTCATGCCGCTCGCGGACGGTCCCGCCGGTTACGCCATGTTCAAGGAGAAGACCGACGGGTGCGTGCGGGCGGTCTTCCGACCCTGACCGCCGAGGACCTACCGCCCGAGCAGGGGCTCCCGCGACGCCATGCCCGCCGCCCCGGCTCGGGCGACGGCGTCCGGCAACGCCGCCAGGAACGCGTCGACGTCGGCATCGGTCGAGGTGTGCCCCAGCGTGATCCGGAGCGCACCGCGGGCGTCCTGTTCGGAGAGCCCCATGGCGAGCAGCACGTGCGATGCCTCGGGCACGCCGGCCTGGCACGCCGAACCGGTCGACACGGCCACCCCGGCCGCGTCGAGCAGGAACAGCAGCGAGTCGCCCTCGCAGCCCGGGAACGTGAAGTGCGCATTGCCGGGCAGCCGGTCGTCGGGGTCGCCCATCAGCACGGCGGACGGCACGGCCGCGCGGACACCGGCGACGAGCCGGTCGCGCAGGGCCACGAGCGACGGATGCGGCATCGGCTCGGCGGCGATCGTCGCGGCCGCGACGCCGAACGACGCCGCAGCGGGGGCGTCCTGGGTGCCGCTCCGCACCTGCCGCTGCTGCCCGCCGCCGTGGATGAGGGGCTCGACGGTGGCCTTCCGCCCGAGCACCAGCGCACCGATGCCGACCGGCCCACCGACCTTGTGGGCGGAGACGCTCAGGGCGTCGAGGCCGGACGCGGCGAACGACACCGGCACCTGGCCGTAGGCGGCGACGGCGTCGCTGTGCACGGGCACGCCGGCGGCGTGCGCCAGCTCCACGATGCGTGACACGGGCTGGATGGTGCCCACCTCGTTGTTCGCCCACAGGAACGTGACCAGGGCGACGTCGTCGGCGGAGGCGAGTCGTGCCTCCAGTCCGACGAGGTCGACGCGACCCTGCGCGTCCAACGGGACCACGTCGATGACGGCACCCTCGTGCGTCTCCAACCAGGTCAGGGTGTCGACGGTGGCGTGGTGCTCGCCACCCGGGACGACGATGCGGGGGCGGGCACGGTCGCGTTGACGCGCCCAGAACAGGCCCTTCACGGCGAGGTTGATGCTCTCGGTGCCGCCGGAGGTGAACACGACCTCGACGGTGTCGGCGTCGAGCGACCGGGCGACCGCGGCGCGGCCGTCCTCGAGCAGCATCTTCGCGCGCTGCCCGGCGCTGTGGATCGACGACGGGTTGCCGACGGTTCCGAGCGCGTCGGTGAACGCGGCGAGCGCCTCCGGCAGGATCGGCGTCGTCGCGGCGTGGTCGAGGTAGACCGGCATCTGCACCCCCTGGAACGAGCGGTGTCCAGGATACGCGTCGGTCCTCGTACCCTTGTCGGGTGCACGAGACAGCGATCGACCACACGCCGGGGTTCGACCTCGGGGCCGACGTCCCGCGGTTCTCCCTGCGGTCCGCCACCGCCACGGCCGTCGTCGTGGTCGTCGAGCGAGCGGACGGGCAGCCGGTCCGGTACCCGCTCGAGCGGCTGCCGGCGACCGACCTGTGGACGGCCGAGACCCCCGGCATCGCCCCGGGTGACCGCTACCACCTGCTCGTCGACGGGCCCGTCGGACCGCGCAACGAGTTCGACCCGACGCGGCCCCTGCTCGACCCGTACGCGCGCGGCATCGTCCCGACCGGCGCCGACGAGGCCGGAGCCGACACCGGAACCGACACCGGGACCGGAACCGACACCGGGACCCGCGCGCCCCGCTGGACGAGCGTCGTCGTGGACGACGCCTTCGACTGGGGCGGCGTCGTGAAGCCCACGATCCCGCTCGACCGCGCCGTGGTCTACGAGGCGAACGTCCGCACCCTGACCGCCGCGAACCCGCACCTGCCGGAGCACCTGCGCGGCACGTACGCCGGGGTGGCGCACGAGAGCACCATCGCGCACCTGCACCGGATCGGCGTCACGACCCTCGAGCTCCTGCCGGTGCACGCGTTCGACACCGAGAACTGGTTGCGGGACGCCGGCCGCGAGAACGCCTGGGGCTACAACACGCTCGGGTTCTTCGCGCCGCACGCCGCGCACGCCTCGGCACCCGCACGGGCGGAGGGCGCGTCCGCGGTCCTGCGCGAGTTCAAGGGCATGGTCCGACTGCTGCACGAGGCCGGCATCCAGGTGGTGCTCGACGTCGTCTACAACCACACGGCGGAAGAGGGCCTCGGCGGACCCACCACCAGCCTGCGCGGCATCGACGGCGCGGACCGGTACCGGTGGACCCAGGCGAACCCGCCGTTCCGGGACACCTACTACGACACCACCGGCTGCGGGAACACCCTGGACACCTCCGTGGAGTCCACGGCGGACCTGATCGTCGACAGCCTGGTCTACTGGGCGCGCGAGGTGCAGGTCGACGGCTTCCGCTTCGACCTGATGGCCGCCCTGGCCCGGAACGCCGACCACGTCTTCGACCCGTCGCACCCGCTGCTCGAGCGGATCCGGAACCACCCCGACCTGCAGGACACCCTGGTCATCGCCGAGCCGTGGGACGTCGGACCCGACGGTTGGAAGACCGGCTCGTTCGGGGCGGCCGGCGACCGCACCAGTGAGTGGAACGACGGCTTCCGCAACACGGTCCGGCAGTTCTGGCTCACCGACATCGCCGAGGAACGCCGCAACGGCATGCCCCACACCGGCATCGGTGCGCTGGCCGGCGCGTTGACCGGCTCCCGCCACCTGTTCGGCGCCGAGCGCGGCCCGCTCGCGAGCGTCAACTTCGTCACCGCCCACGACGGCTTCACGCTGCTCGACCTGGTGTCGTACGACGGCAAGCACAACGCGGCGAACGGCGAGGAGAACCGCGACGGCTCGAACGACAACCGCTCGTTCAACCACGGCGTCGAGGGCGACACCGCCGACCGCGGCGTCCGGGCAGCGCGCGGCCGGTCGATGCGGAACCTCGCGGCGACGCTGCTGCTCTCCGCCGGGGTGCCGATGCTCACCGCGGGCGACGAGCGGAGCCGCACGCAGCACGGCAACAACAACGCGTACGTCGTCTCCGACGACCTCACCCCGGTGGACTGGTCCGACGACGAGGACGCCGAGTCGATGACCGAGGCCGTCGCCGCGCTCGCCCGGTTCCGGCAGGCGCACCCCGCACTCCGGCCGACGCGCTTCGGCGTCGAGGGGCAGGAGACCCCGGGCGCCTCGCGGATGACCTGGTACGGACCGGACGGGCACCCGATGACCATCGAGGGCTGGGACCAGCCGGTGCACCGCGTCCTGCAGTACTTCGCCGAGTCGACGCCGGAACACGAGCCGTACGACCGCGTGCTGGTCGTCGTGCACGGCAGCGGGCGCACACGGGACCTGACGCTGCCGGTGCGCGAGGACGTGCTCGGCTACCGCCTCGCGTGGTCGAGCGAGAAGCACCGTGACCACGAGCGGCTCCGCCCCGCCGGTCAGGTGTTCACCGCCTACGGCCCCGGCATCCACCTGTTCGAGCCGGCCTAGCGCCGGGCGTTCGGGCGCTCGCGCGCTCGCGCGCTGCGCCCCGTCAACGTCATCGCGCCCCGGAGAGTCGGGGCGCGATGACCACGGCGGGGCGCAACGTGGTCCCAATCGGCGGTCGGACGGGAGGCCCGTGGCGGCCCCGTCCCGCGCCTCCCGTCCGTCCCTCCACCGGCACGAGCGACCGACGAGCTGTCCACACGACACGCGTTCCGGGGAACGTCCGGGCGGCTTCCGGGTAGGTTCGGCACGTGGCCACCGCAGACCGACCCCGCCGACCGAAGATCGGGCGCATCCCGATCACCGAGCTCGCCCCGAGGACGCCGAACGGGTTCCCCGGCAAGGCGTTCGACGGCGAGGTGATCACGTTCGGTGCGACCGTCTTCCGAGAAGGACACGGCATCATCGGCGCCGACCTCGTCCTCGAACGCCCGGACGGGGGCACCAGGACCGTCCCCCTGGCCCTCGGCGCGCCCGGGACCGACCGGTACGAGGCGACCGTCCAGGTCGACCACGTCGGCGTCTGGACCTGGCACGTCGAGTCCTACTCCGACGACTGGGCCACGTGGCTGCACGCCGCACGGCTGAAGATCGCGGCCGGGGTGGACACCGAGGCGACGCTCCTCGACGGCGCCCTGCTGCTCGACCGCCTCGCCGACGAGACCGACTCCCCCGCCGCCACCCGTGCGGCAGCCAAGGTGCGTGACACCGACCTCGACCCGGCCGAGCGCCTGGCCGCCGTCGACGACCCGCGCATCGTGGCCGAGGTCGAGGAAGCCCCGCTCACCTCGCTCCGCACGCACTCTCCGACGCAGCTGCTCGACGTCGAGCGCACCCGCGCCGGCGTCGGCGCCTGGTACGAGTTCTTCCCGCGCAGCGAAGGCGCGAAGAAGAACGCGGACGGCTCGTGGAAGAGCGGCGACTTCCGCACCGCTGCCCGTCGTCTGCCCGCCGTCGCCCGGATGGGCTTCGACGTCGTCTACCTGCCGCCGATCCACCCGATCGGCACGACCGCACGCAAGGGCCCGAACAACACGCTCACCCCGGGGCCGCACGACCCCGGCAGCCCCTGGGCGATCGGCTCCCCCGAGGGCGGTCACGACGCGATCCACCCCGACCTCGGGTCGGAGGACGACTTCCGCGACTTCGTCGAGACCGCGAAGAACACCGGCATGGAAGTGGCGCTCGACTTCGCGTTGCAGTGCTCCCCCGACCACCCCTGGGTCACCGAGCACCCGAACTGGTTCACGCAACGCGCCGACGGCTCGATCGCCACGGCCGAGAACCCGCCGAAGCGCTACCAGGACATCTACCCGATCCAGTTCGACTCCGACCCCGAGGGCCTGGTCGCCGAGGTCCTCCGCGTCCTGCGGCACTGGATCGACTTCGGCATCCGGATCTTCCGGGTCGACAATCCGCACACCAAGCCGCTCTGGTTCTGGGAGCGCGTGATCCGCGAAGTCCGCGACGAGCACCCGGACACCGTGTTCCTGGCCGAGGCGTTCACCCGTCCGGCGATGATGCGCGCACTGGCAGAGGTCGGGTTCCAGCAGTCGTACTCGTACTTCACGTGGCGGAACACGAAGGAAGAGGTCGAGTCCTACTTCGAGGAGCTGTCGCACGAGACGAGCGACTACCTGCGCCCGAACCTGTTCGTGAACACGCCGGACATCCTCACCGAGTACCTGCAGTTCGGTGGTCGCGCCGCGTACAAGGTGCGTGCGGCGCTCGCCGCGACGGGCGCCCCGACGTGGGGCATGTACTCCGGGTACGAGCTGTTCGAGGACGTCGCCCGACCGGGCTCGGAAGAGAACATCGACAACGAGAAGTACGAGTACAAGCCGCGTGACTTCGCCCTGGCCGAGGCCGAGGGCGCGTCGCTCGCCCCGTACGTGACGATGCTCAACCGACTCCGTGCCGCGCACCCTGCGCTCCGCCAGCTGCGGAACCTGCACGTGCACGCGGCGGACGACCCCGCGACCGTCGTGTACTCGAAGCACCTGTCCGGCGAGTTCATCCGCTCCGGGCACGCCGACACCGTGATCGTCGTGGCGAACGTCGACCCACACTCGGCGCGTGAGACCACCGTGCACCTGGACCTCGCTGCGCTCGGCCTGCCGGCCGACAGCCGGTTCGACGTCCGTGACGTCGTGACCGGGCAGCGCTGGGTCTGGGGCGCGTCGAACTACGTCCGCCTGGACGCGTTCCAGGAACCCGTGCACCTGCTCGTCGTGGAAGGACTGCACCGATGACGAACGACCCGACCGCACCCCAGCCGACCCCGCCGTCGCGCCGCGGCCCCGCCGTGCCGCCGGTACCGCCTCCGCCGCCGCCCGTGCCCGCGCGGACGCCGTCCGACGCCGCGCCGGAACCGCGCTACGAGCCGCGGGTCTCCGCCCCCGACGAGGACCTGCCCGGTGCTCCCGCTGCACCGCGCGAGGCGCCCGACCGCGGTGTCGCCGAGTCCGCCACGCTGGCGGGGCACCCCGCCGACGCGACGCACCCGCGGGGACCGTCCGTCGACGCCGTCGCGTCCTCGGGCACTCCGACCGGAGGCCCGTCCACCGTTGCGCCGTCGACCGCCCTCCCGACACTGCCGGATCCCGAGCCCGCCACCGCCGACAGCACGAGCCCGCGCCCGGCTCCGGTCGAGCAGTGGCTGCGCCAACAGGTCGCCGAGGGCCGCTGGTCCCAGCCCCACGACGTCCTCGGCCCGCACGCCGTCGACGGCGGCACGAGCGTCCGCGTGGTGCGTCACCTGGCGCAGGCGGTCCGGCTCGTCCGGCTCGACGGCGACGACGTCGAGTTGACCCACGAGGGCGACGGTCTCTGGGCCGGTGCCACCGCCGAGGAGCTCGGGCGCTACCGGGTCGAGGCCGACTACGACTTCGACGAGTCCTCGGAAGAGGACGACGCCACCTGGACGACGGACGACGCGTACCGGTTCGCCCCGACGCTCGGCGAACTCGACCTGCACCTGTTCGGTGAGGGCCGCGACGAGCAGCTCTGGCACCACCTCGGCGCGCACGTCCGCACGATCGACGGCGTCGACGGCGTCGCGTTCGCCGTGTGGGCACCCCGAGCCACCGCCGTCCGCGTGATCGGCGACTTCGAGGGCTGGGAGGGCCGCACCACGGCGATGCGCCGTCTGAGCGACCTCGGCGTCTGGGAGCTGTTCTGGCCCGGGGCCGTCGCGGGGCAGCGGTACAAGTTCCAGATCCTCACCGACTCCGGCTGGGTCGAGCGCGCGGACCCGTTCGCCCGCGAGGCCGAGATCGCCCCGGCCACCGCCTCGGTCATCACCGAGTCGAGCTACACGTGGTCCGACGGCGACCGCGCCTGGATGGAACGCCGCGCGGAGACGACCACGCACGACCAGCCGATGAGCGTCTACGAGGTCCACCTCGGCTCGTGGCGCCCCGGGCTGTCGTACCGCGAGGTCGCTGACCAGCTCATCGGGCACGTGCAGTACACGGGCTTCACGCACGTGGAGTTCCTGCCGCTCGCCGAGCACCCGTTCGGCGGTTCGTGGGGCTACCAGGTCACCGGGTACTACGCCCCGACCGCACGCTACGGCTCCCCCGACGACCTGCGGTACCTGATCGACCGCCTGCACTCCGCCGACATCGGCGTGATCATGGACTGGGTCCCCGGACACTTCCCGAAGGACGAGTGGGCACTCGGACGCTTCGATGGCCACGCGCTGTTCGAGCACCCGGATCCCCGCCGCGGCGAGCAGCTCGACTGGGGCACGTACGTGTTCGACTTCGGGCAGCCGCAGGTCCGGAACTTCCTGGTCGCCAACGCCCTGTACTGGCTCGAGGAGTTCCACATCGACGGCCTGCGCGTCGACGCCGTCGCCTCGATCCTGTACCTCGACTACTCCCGCACCGACTGGCTGCCGAACATCCACGGCGGCCGCGAGAACCTCGACGCCGTCGCGTTCCTGCAGGAGACGAACGCCACCGCGTACAAGCGCTACCCGGGCATCGTGATGATCGCCGAGGAGAGCACCTCGTGGCCCGGCGTGACCCAGCCGACCAGCGCTGGTGGGCTCGGGTTCGGCCAGAAGTGGAACATGGGCTGGATGCACGACTCGCTCGAGTACGTGCAGCGCGACCCCGCGTACCGCAGCTACCACCACGACGAGATCACGTTCTCGTTCGTCTACGCCTTCAGTGAGCAGTTCACCCTGCCGATCAGCCACGACGAGGTCGTGCACGGCAAGGGCTCGCTCTACGGCAAGATGCCCGGCGACGAGTGGCAGAAGCTCGCGAACGTCCGGGCCTACCTGGCGTTCATGTGGGCGCACCCCGGCAAGCAGCTGCTCTTCATGGGGCAGGAGTTCGCCCAGCCCGCAGAGTGGTCCGAGGCGAAGGGGCTCGACTGGTGGCTTCTCGACCAACCCGGGCACCGCGGCGTGCAGGACCTCGTCGCTGCCCTGAACCGGGTCTACAAGGACACGCCCGCCCTCTGGACGCACGACAGCACGGCCGACGGCTTCGAGTGGATCGAGGGCGGCGACGCACCCCACTCGACACTCGGGTTCCTGCGCAAGGCCGGCGACGACCGGCTGGCGGTGTTCGTGAACTTCTCGGGCGTGCCCGTCGAGCGGCGGTTCGGCCTGCCGAGCGCCGGTGAGTGGCACGAGGTGCTCAACACCGACGCCGCAGAGTACGGCGGCTCCGGTGTCGGCAACCTCGGGGTCGTCACGGCCGAGGACACCCCGTGGGCCGGCCGCCCGGCGTCGGCGCACCTCGTGGTGCCGCCGCTCGGCGCCGTCTGGCTCGAGCTCGCGCAGTAGGACGTTCCGCGCGTACGAAGCCGTTTCGCGCGTGGGAGGCCGGACATCCCGGCCTCCCACGCGCGATTCGTCATCTCATGGCCTGCGCAAGGGGTCGGAACGCCCGCACGAACGGACGGGAGGCCCGTGGCGGATCCGCCACGGGCCTCCCGTCCGTTCGTCGCGCGCGTCTAGTACAGGGCGCTCGCCAGGCGACGGCGGGCCGCGACCACGCGCGGGTCGTCGGTCCCGATGAGCTCGAAGTACTCGACGAGGCGGACGCGCAGGGCTTCACGGTCCTCGCCGAACACCGTCGGCACCAGGTCGAGCAGGCGCCCGAAGGCGTCCTCGACGTGGCCACCGGAGATGTCGAGGTCGGCGACCGCGAGCTGCGCCGGGACGTCCTTCGGACCCGCGCCGGCGGCGGCACGGATGTCGTCGGCGGTGTGGCCGTTCAGCCGGTCCAGCAGCGACACCTGCGCGAGCCCCGCGACGGCCATCTGGTCGTGCGGGTCCTGCAGGATCGCGGTCTTGTACTCGGTGATCGCCGTGGCGTAGTCGCCCTGCTCGATCGCGTCGTACGCGGCCTGGTGGTGCGGCGGCAGCGGCTCGGGCTCCGGCTCGCCCTGCTCGGCGGCGTCGTCGGTCGCGGCGGCACCGTCCACGGTGACGCGACCGGAGACGCCGTTCTGCTCGGCTGCCTGGAGGACCTGCTCGTAGACGTCGCGGACCTGCGCCTCGGGCAGCGCGCCGACGAAGAGCCCGAGCGGGCGTCCGCCGATCAGCGCGGCCACGGTCGGGATCGACTGCGCCTGGAACGCCTGGACGAGCTGCGGGTTCGTGTCGGCGTCAACCTTGGCGAGCAGCACGCGCCCGCCGTACTCGGCGGTCAGCTGCTCGAGGATCGGCGAGAGCTGCTTGCACGGCCCGCACCACTCGGCCCAGATGTCGACGATGACCGGCACCACGGACGACAGCTCCAGGACGTCCTGGAATGTGTCGTCGGTGACGTCGAGGACGAGCGACGGGACGGTCAGGTCGCCACCGGTCTCGGTGC
Organism: Curtobacterium sp. RIT-PI-V; assembly: GCF_025642935.1. NCBI lineage: Bacteria > Bacillati > Actinomycetota > Actinomycetes > Micrococcales > Microbacteriaceae > Curtobacterium > Curtobacterium sp. RIT-PI-V. The sequence continues at coordinate 49,959 of NZ_JANZKM010000018.1, read as the reverse complement.
CCGGCACCGCAGCTCCGGTCGGGCTTCCCGCCTGCGCCGGAGCACCGGCGGGCGGCTGGGGCGGCCGCTGTGCGCGGTCGACGAGGGACGACAGGTCCACGGCTCCGCGGAGCCCGGACGGGGTCGGGGGGATGTTGCTCATTGCACCTCACTCGCTGCGGTCAGGCCCTGCGTGAACCCGAGCAGGACCACTTTGTCATCCGAGGCGACCGGTGGCACGTAGAAGAGCAGCTGGACGCCGTACGTGGCGCTGATGCCCTTCTTGCTCGTGTCGACCCCGGACAGTGCCTTGACGGCACCCTCGGTGTTGACCTCGGCGCCGGAGGCGGTCGGGGTCACCTTCTCGATCTCGTTGAGGTCGGCGGAGACGAGCGCGCCGGCGTCGTCGGTCGCGATCGCGACGGAGGAGTCCTCCGGGGCCTCGGACGAGTACTCGATCTTCGCCGTGTCCGGCAGGGACTCCGCCTTCTTGTCCTTGTACGCCTTGCCGATGGTGGTGCGAAGGCCGTCACCCTCGGTGGCGAACAGGTCGGCGTACTCGCTCTTCGAGTCCTTGGACAGGATGTCGCCGTAGGCGGTCGCGACCTGGTCCGGGGCGATCGCGAGGAGCTTCGACTGCGGGGCCAGGAGCGCCGCGCCGATCGACGTCGGCGCGAGGCTCGGGATCTTCGCGTCGGCCTCGAGCGAGACGTCGTAGGCGACCTTGTACGGGTCGCGCGCGGTGTCCTGCACGAGCGTCAGGGCCTGCGGTGCCGACTTGGCGTCGCAGTCCTCGGCGACGATCACGAAGACCGTGCGCGGCCACGTGTCGGTCTGCTGCGGCAACGCGACGCACACCTGGCCGGCTGAGATCGCCGGCGGGGCCTTGACCTCGGAGTCCTTGCCGCGGATGGCGTAGTTCGCCGTCCGCAGGTCGAGCGCGGCACCGGTGAACCGGGTCGTCGCGAGGTCGGTGTCGCGGGCTCCGTCGGCCTTCTCGGCGACCGCTGCGATCCGCTCGACCACGCGGGTGATCTGCTGCTTGGTCGCCGCCGTGGGCTCGGTGGTCTCCGCCGCGCCGGTCGCGCTGGCCGTGGGGGTCGGGGTCGCGAGCGAGGGATCCCCACCCTGCGGCCAGTAGTCGGACGAGCAGCCGGCCAGTGCGAGCGTGCCGACGAGCACCACGGGGACCGCGATGAACGCGCGCGAACCGCGGCGACCCCGGGTCGGGACCTGGGCACCGGCGGCGGCGGCGCGGCGCGACGCCCGCACGCGCGGCGGTCGGGTGCCACCGCTGCGACGACGCGGCCCACGACCGCGGCGCTGGTGCAGGAACGCCAGGACCAGCAGCACGATGCCGCCGAGTGCGAAGACGCCACCGGCGACCAGCAGTGGCCCGACGGACGGCGTCGCGGTGTCCTTCGGCCAGGTGACCGAGACGTCGCTCGGGGCGGCGGCGGTGCCGTCGCTGACGATGAGGACCGAGACGTCCTGTGGCAGACGGACCGTGAACTGCCCGGAGCCGTCGTACTCCTGGTACCAGAGGTCGCTGCCCTTCGGCGACGGGACGGACGCCTCGGAGCCGGTGGTCTTGCCCACCAGCTTCGCGCTCTCGGCGTCGAACCGGAGCGTGGTGTGCTCGGCGTCGCCGACCCACGCGTCGACGTCGGCCGTCTTGCCGTACGCCGCGAAGACCTTGCCGGAGCCGGACACGTTGATGCGCTGGTAGCCGGGGTTCGCGTTGAGCGTCGACCCGGGGATCACCGTGACCGGAGCGGAGCTGGTGGTCGAGCTGTCCGCGACGAGCGAGGACGGCGGAGCGAACACGGTCCGCTGTCCGACCGCCAACGCGACGAGCAGCAGGCCGATGACGAAACTGACGATCGCCAGGACGAATCGCACGAACACTCTCCCTACCGCGCCGGGGTGGGGATGTCGGCGCGCGAATCAGCGACTCAGGATAGCGAGCATGGCTGAGCAGCGCATCCATCCGGGCTGTCGCCGGACTCAGACGACCCCGTCGGGCCACCACTACAATCGACCGCGGGCCGGATCGGGCCCTCCGCCGAGCACCCAGGAGCGACACGTGGCGAACGACGAGGCAGAGTTCGGGACCGAGCTGCGCGGGTACCGCCGCGACGACGTCGACCGCTCGCTGAACGACCTGCGCCGTGAGCTCATCAAGTCGAACACCGACCGTGCCGACGCCGCGAAGGAGATCCGTCTCCTGCAGTCCCGCGTCTCCGAGCTCCAGGGCGAGCTCGACGAAGCCGGCACCCCCACCTACAGCGGCCTGGGCACACGACTCGAGTCCACCCTGCGCGTGGCGGAGGAGCAGTCCACTCGTCTCATCAGTCAGGCGGACATCGACGCGCAGCGTCTGCGGGCGTCGAGCCGGGCCGAGGCCGACCGCACCGTGCGCGAGGCGCAGGAGGAAGCCCGCGACACCCTCGAGGACGCGCGCACCCGCTCGACCAACGAACTCACCCGTGCTCGGGCCGAGGCCGCCGACACCGTCGAGCGTGCCCGTGCCGAAGCCGGCCTCCTGACACAGGACGCCCGCAACGAGGCCGCCGCCATCAGAGGTGCCGCGGTGACCGAGGCCGCCGAGGTCCGCTCCGTCGCCATCCGTGAGACGAACGCCCTGCGCGCCCAGGTCGAGCACGAGGTCGCCGAGCTGCGCGAGATCGCCCAGCGCGAGTCGGCCGACTCGCGCACCGCCGCGGCCGACCTCGACCGCGAGACCGAGCACCGCCGCTCCGTGTTCGAGGCCGACCACGCCCGCCGGGTCGAGGACCTCGACCACGAGGAGTCCACCCGCCGTCAGGCACTCGAGCGCGAGGTCGCCGAGGGGCGTGCTGCGTGGCACCGGGAGCGCGACGAGCAGCAGCAGGCGCACGCCCTGGCGATCGAGACCGGCCGCGCCGAGCTGCAGGTCGAGGTCGACCGCCGCCGCGCCGAGATCGACGGCGAGTTCGCCGACCGCCGCCGTGTCGTGGACGAGGAACTCGCCGCAGCCCGTGCCGAGTGGGACCGGGAACTCGCCTCGGCGCGTGCCGCCCTGGCGCAGGAGGCCGAGGCATCGCGTGCGCAGCTGCGCGTCGACGAGGAACAGACGCGCGTCGAGAACGAGCGGCTCGTGCACGAGACCGCCGATCGCATCGCACGCGAGCTCGAGGAGCACGACACCCGAATCGAGCGGGAGCGCGCCGAAGCCGATGCTGCCGCCGAACGCGCGGACCGCGAGCACGAGAACGCGCTCGCCGCACGCCGCGAACGCGAGCACGCCGAGGTGGACACCGAGATCGCCGACCGCCGCTCGGCAGAGCTCGACACGCTCGAGTCCGAGCGCACCGCCCTCCGTCAGGAGATCGACACGGCCCGCGCCGACCTGGCGAAGGAACGTGACGAGGCCCGCGCCGAGGTCGCCCGCGAGCGCGACGAGGCCCGCACGACGCTCGAGTCCGAGCTCTCCGCACGCCGGGACGACGCCGAGCAGGACTACCTGCAGAAGCACCACGAGACCGTCACCGAGACGCAGAAGTACCTCGACGAGGCGAACCTGCAGCTCGCCGAGGCCACGCGCCGTGCCACCGAGGCCCGTGAGCGCGCCGAACGGCTCCAGCAGGAAGCCGACGACCTCGAGCGCACCAGCACCGCCGAGGCGCAGGAGCACGCCCGCACCATCGTCGCCGACGCCCAGGACCGCGTGCACCGGATGGTCTCCGATGCCGAGGAGCGGACGGCTGCCATCACCGCCGAGGCCGAGGACCGACTGTCGGCGATCCGCACCGAGCGCGAGGCCGTGGCGGGCTACCTGGAGAACCTGCGCGGCGTGCTCACGCACGCGACCGGCCTGCTGGGGACCGCCCCTGGAGCAGCCGACGACGCAGTGGACGCGACCGAACGCTGACGCGAGCCGACCGGGAGGCGCGGGTCGCGCCTCCCGGTCCGCTCACCGCACCGAGGTCGGCACGCACCGTGCGTCGAACCGGTGGATGCCGTCAGACCGGCCAGTGCGTCGGCAGCGGCGCGCTGCCCGGCACGACGAGGTCGGCAACGGCGTCGAGGACGATCCGGACGTACCGCTCCCCCACCCACAGGTGCTTCGCGCCCTCGATCGGGACGACCCGGACGTTCGGGGCGACGGCGAACCGGGCGATCGCTTCGTCGAACTGCAGGAAGTCGTCGTGCTCGGGCACCAGGGCCACCACCGGGACGTCCACGGCCGCCCAGCGCGCGAGCTCGTCCTCCGTGGTGCGGTGCAACGGCGGTGAGAGCAGGACCACGCCCGCCACGGTGCCGGCCTCGACGTGCTCGAGGGCGTGCTTGAGGATCACCTCGGTGCCGAAGGACCACCCGACCAACCACGGCGTCGGAAGACCACGGTCGACCACCTCGGCAACGGCGGCGCGTAGGTCGAAGCCCTCGGAGACGCCCTCGCCGAACACGCCCTCGGACGTGCCGCGCGGCGACGTCACCGACCGGAAGTTGAAGCGCAGGACCGCGATGTCCGCCAGAGCCGGCAGACGCGCGGCGGCCTTCTTGAGCACGTGCGAGTCCATGAAGCCGTGCGCGGTCGGCAGTGGGTGCAGCGTCACGACGGTGCCCCGTGCCGGGCCCGACGCCGGTTCGGCGAGTTCCCCGACCAGCGTGAGGTGGTCGTCGGTGACGAGCTCGACGTCGGTGCGGCGGGCGGGCAGCTGCGTGGCGGAGCGGATCTCGCCGTCGTCGGTCATGCGATGCTCCAGCAGTGGTTGTGCCAGTGTCGGCGTGATGCCAGGTCAGCAGCGTCGCCGAGGACCCCGTCGGATCGCCAGACCACCACGTGAGCGGTGCCGGGCAGGACGGTTCCGCCGCACCCGGGGCAGACGTACTCCTTCAGCGCCGACGCCGCGGAGACGGGCTGGACGAGGTACTCGCGCCCGCGACGCACCTCGGTGCGCTTCCACGAACTCATCAGCCGGTCGAGGCCGGTGTCCTCGTCAGGCTCGACGTCGCGACCACGGGGACGCCGCGGCCGGTTGCTGCGCGGCACCCCAACTGCCGATCAGTACCAGTTGTTCGCCTGGCTGTGGCCCCAGGCGCCGCAGGGCGTGCCGTAGACACCGGCGATGTAGTTGAGCCCCCAGGTGATCTGCGTTGCGGGGTTCGTCTGCCAGTCGGCACCGGCGGTCGCCATCTTGCTGCCCGGGAGCGCCTGCGGGATGCCGTACGCACCGCTGGGGTTGTAGGCGTTCACCCGCCAGCCGGACTCCTTGTTCCACAGCGAGACGAGGCAGTTGTACTGGTCGGTTCCCCAGCCCCGGGCCGTGACGAGCTGCAGGGCGATGGCCTGTGCGCTGCCCGCGTCGGGCGTCGCGGCCACGGCGGCCAGCGTGTTCGCGGCGGAGACGCTCTCGGTCTCGGTCGCGGCGGCGTCGGTCGTCTCGTCGGTGGTGGCGTCGTCGGCTGCTTCTTCGACGACGGGCTTGACGACCTTGGGGGCCGGCACGGTCACGCCGTAGCCGTCGCGGTCGGCAGCGGCGTCGCCGTAGGTGCCGTGCGCGGTGTACTGCTGCGGGGCCTGCGGCGTCTTCACGAGCACCGGGGTGTCGACCGCGGCCTGCGCGACGTCGGCCTGGAGCGGGTTGAAGAGCGACGCCCCGACGAAGAGGAAGACCCCGACGAACGAGAACGCGGGAACCGAGGAACGCTTCCGTGCGAAGGCGTTGACCGCAGCGGCTGCGCCACGGTTCGGCTGCTGCGCCGTCGCGGTGCGCTGGATCGCCGTCGCGTTCTGCTGCTTCACGGCACGCGGGTCCACCCGGGACGCTGGGGCCTCGTGCGCGAACGCGGCGATGCGTTCGTCGGACACGCGGTTCGCCGCGACCGACTTCGGCGTCGCGACGGGACCGGTCTCCGGCAGGACCTGCGGGTTCGCCTGGAGCACCGAGGTGTCCGCCGTACGGGTTCGGTTCAGTGCCGCGCGGCGTTCACCCGAAGCCTGGAGGCTCAGGTGCTCGCGGAGATCGCGGTCGGAGCTGTGGTCTGCCGTGTGCCTGCCCATGAGTAGGACCAGGGTAACGGAACGATCACGGAAAGCGAAGCACCTGGGTGCAGCGCGTCGTCAGCGGACGGCGAGCATGACCTCGACGACGGCGTCGAGCAGCGCGTCGACCTGGGCTTCGCGGTAGCCGCCGTGCTTCGGGCGGAACACGATCGACCGCACCTCGGTGAGGCTCAGCGGCTTGCCCTCGCGGAAGTAGCCGCCGAGGCGGGCCGCGAACGCGTCGACGTCCTTCGGGTGGTAACCGGTGCCGAGCACGCTCACCCGGCTGAACCGCTGTCCGTCGGGCCGCTCGAGGCGAGCCACGACGTCGGAGGCCTTCGTGCGGGCTTCGGCGTACCAGGCCTTCTGCCCGGCATCGCCGATCTCCCGCTCACGCTCCCGGGCCGCGAAGGCGTCCTCGAGACGCTCCAGCGCTGCGTCGACGTGCGAGGTCGAGTAGCCGCCCTTGCGCATCGAGAACGCGGTGGCACGGATCTTCGCCGCCTCGATGCCGGGGGCGCTGTCGTCGGCGGAGTACGCACGACGGGCGTCCTCGAGGAAACGCTCGACCTCGTCGACGTCGTATCCGAGGGCGGAGCGGGCTGCGGTCGGGAAGGTGGTGGCCACGGCGTCATTCTGCCAGTCCCGAACCGTGGCACAACCTGGGCACGCTGAGGGCAGCGCTCAGGGTGGGCCGACGAGGTCGATCGAGGTCGGTCAGTGGTTGACGATCAGGTACAGCACGTAGGCGACGGCAGCCGACGGCAGGATGCTGTCGATGCGGTCGAGCAGACCGCCGTGCCCGGGCAGGAAGGACGAGATGTCCTTGATGCCGAGGTCGCGCTTGATCATCGACTCGGTGAGGTCACCCAGGGTCGCCGACCCCGAGATCAGCACGCCGAGGACGACGCCGGTCCACCACGGCAGGCCGAGCATGAGCCAGGCGACCAGGATGCCGACGATGATGCTCGCTGCGACCGAGCCGGCGAAGCCCTCCCACGTCTTCTTCGGGCTGATCCGCGGCGCCATCGGGTGCTTGCCGAGGTTCAACCCGGTGGCGTACGCACCGGTGTCGACAGCGACGACGACGAGGATGAAACCGATCACCCAGAGGTTGCCCCGCGACTGCGCGGAGAGCAGGACGACGCAGGCGCCGAGCAACGAGATGTACGCCTGCACGAACAGGCCGTTCGTGACGTCGCGGAACACGTCGCCTGCCGACGGCTTCTGCCGCGAGAGCGCGACCTCGACCAGACGCCAGAGGCTGATCAGGACGATGCCACCGAGCAGCGTGAAGAGTGCCGCGACCTGCCCGAGCAGGAACGCCGCCGGCACGATCGCGATCGCGACGGCGACGCTCGGGATCCGCGGGACGTCCCGGCCCGCGAAGCGCATGGCGCTCGTGAGCTCGTAGACGCCCACGCCGAGCAGGAACGCCGCCACGACCATGAACGACGGCGGCCAGATGAGGAGCGTGCCGAGCATGACCACGGCGAACGCGAGCGCGATGCCGATCGCCGCCGGCAGGTTGCGCCCGGTCCGCGCCGTCAGGGCCTCGTTGCGCGCACCGAAGTCGGCCTTGCGCTGGCGGAGCTGCGCCTCGAAGTCGGTGCGGGCCGCTCGGGCACGCGCATCGAAGTCCTGGCGGAGCCCCTTCTTCACGGGCCCGGTCTGGTCGGGTCCGTGCTCTGCTGTGGGGCGTTCACCGCCCTGGTCCGGGCGCCGCATCAGACCTCGAGGAGTTCGGCTTCCTTCTTCTTCAGCGACTCGTCGATCTGGTCGACGTGCTTCTTCGTCAGGGCCTCGAGGTCCTTGTCGCCGCGCGAGATCTCGTCGTCCGAGATCTCGCCCTTGAGTGCGTCGAGGTCGTCCTTGGCCTTGCGGCGGATGTTCCGGATGACGACCTTGTGGTCCTCGCCCTTCGTCCGCACGAGCTTGACGAACTCCTTGCGGCGGTCCTTGGTGAGCTCCGGGATCGTCACGCGGACGATGTCGCCGTCGTTCGTCGGGCTGGCGCCGAGGTTCGGGAACGTCGCGATCGCGCGCTCGATCTCCTTGAGCGCCGTCTTGTCGTACGGCGTCACGATGAGCGTGCGGGCCTCGGGCGTCTGCAGCGACGCGAGCTGCGCGAGCGGCGTCGGCGTGCCGTAGTACTCGACCGGGATCTTCTGGAAGAGCGCCGCGTTGATGCGGCCGGTGCGGACGGTCGAGAAGTCGTCCTTGGCGACCTCGACAGCCTTCGCCATCTTCTCGGTGGCTTCGGTCAGGACATCACTGATCACGGTGTTACTCCTTCGGTACTGGCGTCGAGTCTAGTCAGCGGTGCGGGTCAGTTGCTGACCACCGTGCCGATGCGCTCGCCACGGATGGCGGCCTGGACGTTGCCCTCGCCCTCCATGCCGAAGACGTGCATCGGCATGCCGTTGTCCATGCAGAGCGAGAACGCGGTGGCGTCGACGACCTTCAGGCCCTTCAGGAGCGCGTCCTGGTAGGTCACGTGGTGCAGCTTCTCGGCCGTGGCGTCCTTCTTCGGGTCCGCCGTGTACACGCCGTCGACACCGTTCTTGGCGACGAGGACCTCGTCGGCCTTGATCTCGAGCGCTCGCTGCGCGGCCACCGTGTCGGTCGAGAAGTACGGCAGACCGGCGCCGGCGCCGAAGATGACGACGCGACCCTTCTCGAGGTGTCGCTCGGCGCGCCGCGGGATGTACGGCTCGGCGACCTGGGTCATCGCGATGGCCGACTGCACGCGCGTAGCGGCCCCGGCCTGCTCGAGGAAGTCCTGCAGTGCGAGCGCATTCATCACGGTGCCGAGCATGCCCATGTAGTCGGCGCGGCCGCGGTCCATGCCGCGCTGCGAGAGCTCGGCGCCGCGGAAGAAGTTGCCCCCGCCGACGACGATCGCGATCTCCACCTCGCGCGCGGCGACGGCGATCTCCTTGGCGATGGCCCCGATCACGTCGGGGTTCACACCGAGCGATCCGGCCCCGAAGGCCTCTCCCGACAGCTTCAGCAGTACGCGGCGTCGTCCGGTCTTCTCGTCGGTCATCTGATCGCACCCTTCGTCGTGGTCTCGTGGAAATGTACTCGCGGATGTGTCGCGTGTGTGTCGCGTCCGGAGGCGCGAAAAACGGGGCCAGGAACCTGGTTGGTTCCTGACCCCGTCACGGGTTCGTTACGCGCCGACCTTGACGCGGGCGAAGCCCTGGATCGTGATGCCGGCGTTCTCGGCGGCCTTCGCGACGGAGATCTTGTTGTCCTTCGCGTAGTCCTGGTCGAGGAGCGACACCTGCTTGATGTAGGCGTTCACCCGACCCTCGACGATCTTCGGGAGCGCAGCCTCGGGCTTGCCCTCCTCGCGCGTGATCGCCTCGACGGTCGCACGCTCCTTGGCGATCTCGTCCGCCGGGACCTCGTCGCGGGTCAGGTACGTCGGGTTCGCGAACGCGACGTGCTGGGCGATCGAGCGGGCCTCGGCAGCGTTGTCACCCTCGTACGCGATGACGACGGCGATCTGCGGCGGCAGGTCCTGGCTGGTCTTGTGCAGGTAGATCTCGAAGGCCGAGCCCTCGACACGGCGAACCGTGCGGACCTCGAGCTTCTCGCCCAGTGCGGCGGCCGACTCGTTGACGACCTCGAGGACGGTCTTGCCGTCGACGGGGGCGGCGTTCGCGGCGGCGACGTCAGCAGCACCGGCGGCCGCGACGGCCCCGAGCACCTTGTCGGCCAGCGTCGTGAACTTCTCGTTCTTCGCGACGAAGTCGGTCTCGCTCGCGAGCTCGACGACCGTGGCGGCGCCGTTCTCGGCGGAAGCGACGACGACGCCCTCCGAGGTGGCACGGTCGTCGCGCTTGGCGACGGCCTTCGCACCCTTGATGCGGAGCAGCTCGACGGCCTTGTCGTAGTCGCCGTCGGCCTCGACGAGCGCGTTCTTCGCGTCCATCATGCCGGCGCCGAGGTCCTCGCGGAGCTTCTTCACGTCAGCAGCGGTGAAGTTTGCCATTGACTGTCCTTTCTGGACGGTACGTGTGTGGAGAGTGGTGAAGCAGGCGCCGGACCCGATCGGATCCGGCGCCTGCGACAGGTCACTCGGCGGGGGTGGTCTCCGCGGCTGCCTCGGCCTCGGCCGTCGGCTCCGCGTTCTTCGCGTCGTCGGCGATCGGCTCGCCGATCTCCTTCGCGGCGACCTGCGCGTCAGCGTTGTTCTCCTCGACGGTCGCGCCCTCGGGAGCGGCGTCGGCGGACGGCGTCGCGGCGTCGCCGCCGCTGAGGAGCTCCTGCTCCCACTCGGCGAGGGGCTCTGCGGCCGCTTCGTCGTCGCCACCGTTGTGGCGGGTCTTCAGGCCCTCGGCCGCGGCGTCGGCGACGATGCGGGTGAGGAGGCCGACGGAGCGGATCGCGTCGTCGTTGCCCGGGATCGGGTACGTGATCTCGTCGGGGTCGCAGTTGGTGTCGAGGATGCCGATGATCGGGATACCGAGCTTCTGCGCCTCGTCGACGGCGAGGTGCTCCTTCTTGGTGTCGACGATCCAGAGCGCGCTCGGGGTCCGCGTGAGGTTGCGGATACCACCGAGGGTCTTGTGGAGCTTGTCCAGCTCGCGCTTCTTGATGAGGAGCTCCTTCTTGGTGAAGCCCTTCGTCGTGTCGTCGAAGTCGATCTCCTCGAGCTCCTTCATGCGCGCGAGGCGCTTGGAGACCGTCTGGAAGTTCGTGAGCAGACCGCCGAGCCAACGCTGGTTGACGTACGGCTGGCCGACGCGGGTCGCCTGCTCGGCGATGGAGCCCTGCGCCTGCTTCTTGGTGCCCACGAAGAGGATCGTGCCACCGTGCGCGACCGTCTCCTTGACGAAGTCGTACGCGCGGTCGATGAAGGCCAGCGACTGCTGCAGGTCGATGATGTGGATGCCCGAGCGCTCGGCGAGGATGAAGCGCTTCACCTTCGGGTTCCACCGACGGGTCTGGTGTCCGAAGTGGACGCCGCTGTCGAGCAGCTGGCGGATGGTGACGACGGCCATGTGCCGTCCTCCTTCTGTGTTCTCGGCGCACAGCTGCGCTGTGCCCCTGTTGCGGTTGTGTCGAGCACGACCGGAGGTCGTGATCCCTGGTGTCCTGGCACGCGACCGCCCGCTCGTGAGAGCAGGACCGGTGGTCGGGTACCGAGCCGAAAGCGGCTTGGTGGACACGCGAAGTCAGCGCGCATCAGCGCACTGCTGGAGAAATGCTAGCAGACGGGAGGCCCGGATCACGCGCGCCGACCGGCTGACGTGATCCGGGCCTCCCCACCGGCACGGCCGGCCCGTCGCTGGCGCGACGGGCCGGAACCGGCGGCGTGGGCCCCGTCCGGTGTTCTGGGTGTGTCAGGCGCGTCTGATCACGCCTTCGCGTTCACCGTGTCGCCCTCGGCGGAGATGCCCATCTCCTCGAGCGAGCGACCCTTGGTCTCGGGGATCTTCGCGATGACGAAGAAGAACGAGATCAGCGCGAACAGCGCGTAGATGCCGTACGTGACCGTCAGGTTGAAGCCGGACAGCACCGGGAAGGTGATCGTGACGATGAAGTTCGCGACCCAGTTGGCGGCCGAGCCGATGCCGAGCGCCGTGGCACGGATGCGGTTCGGGAACATCTCGCCGAGCAGTACCCACATGAGCGGACCCCACGTCGCACCGAACGACACGACGAACAGGTTCGCGAAGACGAGGGCGATGACGCCCCACGAGCCGGGCAGGCTCGGGTTGCCGTCCACGATCGTCGACTGCGAGAACGCGATCGCGACCATCGCCAGCGACACGAACATGCCGGCGGAACCGGTGACGAGCAGCGGCTTCCGACCGACCTTGTCGACCAGGAAGATCGCGATGAACGTGACCGCGACGTTGACCACCGACGTGATCGTCGAGATGAGGAACGAGTCGCTCTCCTTGAACCCGACCGCCTGCCAGAGCGTCGTCGAGTAGTAGAAGATCACGTTGATGCCGACGAACTGCTGCAGCACCGCCAGGATGATCCCGACCCAGACGATGGGCTGCAGGCCGAAGCGGTTGCCCCGGATGGAGCCCTTCTTCTCGTTGGCTTCCTTCTTGATGCCGTCCTGGATCTCCTCCAGGCTCGTGTTCACCGTGTCGCGCGGGACGATCTTCGTCATGACCGCACGGGCGTCCTCCGTCCGTCCCTTGGCGAGCAGGTACCGCGGCGACTCCGGCAGCGTGATCGCCAGGATGCCGTAGACCACCGACGGGATCACGCCGACCAGGAACATCCAGCGCCAGGCCGGCAGGCCGAGGACGACCTCGGAGGCGCCACCAGCGGTGACGGCGAAGAACTGGTCGGAGAGCAGCGCGGCGAAGATACCGAGCGTGATGGCGAGCTGCTGGAACGAGGCGAGACGCCCGCGGATCGCCTTCGGCGAGACCTCGGAGATGTACGCCGGCGCGATCACCGAGGCCGTACCGATGCCGAGGCCACCGACGAGACGCCACAGGACGAAGTCCCACGTGGCGAACGCGAAGCCGGAGCCGATCGAGCTCACCAAGAACAGGACGGCGGCCCAGAACATGACCCGGGTGCGGCCCCAGCGGTCAGCGAGTCGACCGGCGAAGTAGGCGCCGAACGCACAGCCGATGAGTGCGGACGCGACCGCGAAGCCGCTCGCCGCCTCGGACAGGCCGAACTCGCCCTTGATGGCCTCGACGGCGCCGTTGATGACCGACGAGTCGAAACCGAAGAGGAAACCGCCCACCGCTGCTGCGATGGCGAACGCGGTGACCTTCCCCTTGAACGCACGGTCCTCGCCGTGCCCGGTGGCTGTGTTGGACACGATGCTCCTGGGTTCTGCCGGCCGTGCTGCTGTGGGCACGGTGCCCCGGCGGTCGGCTCGTTCGCCGTCCGTGCGGCGTTGCGTGGTCCGGAGCGGCCCCGACTGTACTCCTCGTGGCGGATGTGGTCATAACCGGGTGCGCCCGGGCGCGGGGCGGTCGGGTCGGGGGCTGGGCCTGCGCACGACCTCTCCGACAGTCCACGCGTCGATCGCCTCGCGCTTCGTCGCGAGACGCGTCCGCATGCTCGTTCGTTGCGGTCGCGTCGTCCCTCCACAGGCCGGGAGGCCCGCCCCGCCCTCCACGGACCGCCTCACCTCGGTCGTGTGGCCGGTCCCGGGCGGACAGAGTGGCGGCATGTTCCTGTTCCCCGGCTCCGGCACTCGGCTCCCCCCGGTCGTCGCGGTGGTGGTGGTGGTCGGGATGTTGGGGGCGTCCGGGATGGCCACCGCGTCGTTGCCCGCGCCTGGGCCCGCACCTGGGCCCGCACCCGGGCCCGCACCCGGGCCCGCGCCTGGGCTCGCGCCTGGGCCCGCGCCGCAGGACCTCCGCGGCCATCGGGACCGCACGGCGGCCGCCCGTGCTGCCGAGCCGTGGGTCTGGCCGACCGGCTCGCGGGTGGTCGAGCGCGGGTGGGAACCACCGTCCGACGACTACGCCGCCGGTCACCGCGGGATCGACGTCCCGGCGCCGCTCGGCACGACCGCGGCGGCGGTCGACGACGGTACGGTGGCGTTCGCCGGACCGGTGGGCGGCAGGAGCGTCGTGACGATCGACCACGGCGGAGGGCTCGTCAGCACCCTCGACTCGGTGCAGCCACTCGTCGCCGCCGGGGACGACGTCCGCCAGGGTGATCCGGTCGGCCGGGTGTCCGTGGGGCACTGCCCGGCCTCGGCACCGTGTCTGCACCTCGGCGCGCGGGTCGACGGCCGCTACGTGGACCCGACGGCGTACCTTCCCCCGGCCGAGTGGCCCGTGCTGTTGCCGGAGTCCGCCTGGCCGGGGTGAGCGTCAGGCGCGCGGGTGAGCGGTCCGGTAGACCTCGCGCAGCCGTGCCGAGGACACGTGCGTGTAGATCTGCGTCGTCCCGAGGCTCGCGTGCCCGAGCAGTTCCTGGACCGCCCGCAGGTCCGCTCCCCCGTCGAGCAGGTGCGTCGCCGCGGTGTGCCGGAAGGTGTGCGGTCCGCTCGGCCCTTCGCCGGGGAGGTCCCCGAGCAGGCGAGCCACCACGCGGTACGCACTGCGCACCCCGAGCCGGCCGCCCTGGTCGCCGAGGAACAGTGCTGTGCTCGGTACGTCGGCCCGCGCCGCGAGGGTCGGACGCCCCCGCGACGTCCACGCCTCGAGTGCGTCACGGGCCGGGACACCGAACGGAACGACCCGTTCCTTCCCCCCCTTCCCGAGCACGCGGACCGTGAGCCGCCCGCGATCGACGTCGGCGACGTCGATGCCGACGAGCTCGCTCACCCGGATGGCCGCGGCGTACAGCAGCTCCACGAGCGCCAGGTCCCGCAGCGCCCCGGGATCGTCGGTCGCTGCACGGGCCGCGAGGCCGTCGAGCAGCTGACGAACCTGGTCGGCTGACACCACCCGCGGCAGGTGCGAACCGCCCTTCGGCGCACGGAGCCGCACACCGGCGTCCGTCGCGGTCACCCCGGTCTCGCTCGCCCACCGGGTGAACGCCCGCACCGACGACGACCGGCGGGCGATCGTCGACCGTGCGAGCCCCCGCTGGTCGGCTTCCCACAACCAGTCACGGAGGAGTTCGAGGTCGACCGCGTCGATGCCGACGACGCCGCGTCGGGCGGCGAACCCGACGAACTGGTCGAGGTCGTTCGCGTACGCGCGGAGCGTCTGCTCGCTGAGCCCCCTGGCGTGTCGAGCGTGCCCGAGGAACGAGTCGACCGCTGCCACGAGTCGCGCTTCCTTCTGCTCTGCTCGGTCCGCCACGTCGTCAGCGTACGGCTGGCCGACGTCATGCGCGGCCCCACCCGCCGCTGCTGCGCGCCACGAGCCCCTGCAGTTGCGCGAGCGCGAGAGCATCCGCCACGTCGGCTCCTGACAGCCCGGACCGTCGAGCGATCTCGGCCTCCGGCAGGGCACGACGGCCGAGCGCGTCGAGGACCCGGACGACCTCGGGATCGCGCTGGACCGACACGAGGGGTTCGTCCGCAACCGCGGACGCACCGGACGCGGCCACGGGACGCATCGCGGCGACCGGGTCCCCCGGGTGCACGACGAGCTGCGCCCGACCCTGTGCCACGAGCCGGTGGCACCCGACCGACGCCGAGGACGCGAACGCCCCCGGGACGGCGAACACCGGGCGACCGAGCTGCCCGGCGTGGTGCGCGGTGTTGAGCGCACCGGACCGCGCGCCGGCCTCGACGACGACGGCGGCGTCGGCGAGGGCGGCGATCAACCGGTTCCGGGCCAGGAAACGCCACCGGGTCGGACGGGTCCCCGGTGCCGACTCCGCCACCAGGGCACCCTGCCGAGCGACGTTGTGGAGCAGCTGCACGTTGCCGGCGGGGTAGAGCTGGTCGATCCCCCCGGCCAGGACCGCGACCGTCGTGGCCCCCGCGGCGATCGCCACCCGGTGTGCGACCGCGTCGATCCCGTAGGCGCCGCCGCTGACGATCGTGCAGCCGACGTCCGCGGCGGCCGAGGTGATCTCGGCGGCTGCTTCGGCCCCGGCGACGGTGTTCGCCCGTGACCCGACCACGGCCAGGGCGGGGGCCCCGTCGCCGACACCCGCCGTGGCGCTGCGGATCCAGAGGACGAGCGGTGCGTGGGGGCCGAGGTCGTCGATCGCCGTCGGCCACCCAGCGGACCCGGGCACGAGCAGTCGTGCCCCGACGGCGTCGGCCGAGGCGACGACGTCGGCCACGTCGGACCGGACCAAGCGCGGTCGCCACCGGTCGATGGCCGTGTGCAGCACACCAACGAGCGCATCGGGGTCCTCCGCACCGGGCACACCCGCTTCCCCGCAGCGCTCGAGCAGCTCGTCGAACGCACCGTCGGCCGCGAGCAGGACCGACCCCAGGGCGCGCTTGGGCCCGAGGGCCGACATGAGTTCACCGGCGACGGAGTCCCCCGGCTCCACGATCACGGACCACGCCACGCGGGCAGCGGTCTCGACCGGATCCGACGCTTCGTCCGTCCCGAGGAGCCGCCGGATCGCGGCGAGCAGTTCGCTGCCGTGGCCGGGCCCGACGCCGCTCACAGCGCGCTCCGCAGGGCGAGGGCGCCCCGGACGTGCGCTCTGCTCGGACGGTCGACCGCTTCGAGGTCGGCGAGGGTCCACGCGAGCCGCATCACCCGGTCCCACCCGCGCATGGTCAGGGTGCCGAGGTCGAGCGCCCGGTCGAGCTCGGTGGTCGAACCCGGTTCGATCCGACCGTCCGCACGCAGCCAGGCCCCGGTGACCTCGGCGTTCTTCGTCCACCCGGTGCCCCGGAGGCGTTCGGCCATCCGAGCGCGGGCCGCGGCGACACCGTCGCGGGCCTCGGCCGTCGTCGGGGTGCTCCCGTCGGCACCGCGCATCTTCCCGGTCGTCACCCGGGGTACGAGCACCCGGATGTCCATCCGGTCGAGCAGCGGTCCGGACATCCGCCCGAGGTACCGCCGGACCGCACTCGGCGGACACTCACACGGCTGCCCGTGCGCTCCGCCGGCGTTGCCGCACGGGCAGGGGTTGGCAGCGAGCACGACCTGGCACCGCGCCGGGAACTCGGCGGCGCCCGCAGCCCGGTGGATGGTGATCCGACCGGACTCGAGCGGTTGGCGGAGCGCGTCGAGCACCGCTCGGGGGAACTCCGGTGCTTCGTCGAGGAACAGGATGCCGCCGGTCGCCCGCGACACTGCTCCGGGTCGCAGCACACCGGAGCCGCCGCCGATCAGCGAGATCGCCGACGCGGAGTGGTGCGGGGCCTCCCACGGGGGCTTCGTGCTCCACGACGCCGGCCCGAGTCCGGCGACGGACCGGACGGCGGCGACCTCGAGCGCTGTCGCGTCGTCGAGGTCAGGCAGGAGTCCGGGGAGTCGCTCGGCGAGCATCGTCTTGCCGGCACCGGGCGGACCGAGCAGGAGAGCGTGGTGCCCTCCGGCCGCCGCCGCGACGACGGCGCGCACCCCGATCGGGTTCCCGACGACGTCCGACAGTTCGGCCACCGGCCGTTGGACCGAGGGCACCGGCACCGGTAGTACGGCGTCGACCTCGACGGGCGGCAGCAGCGCGCCGGCGTCGATCGCGGCGGCCCGGAGCGAGTCGACCCCGGTGCTGCGCACGCCGTCGACCACGCGGGCCTCGGGCAGGTTGCCGATCGGCAGCACGACCCGGTCGGCCCCGGCGTCGCGGGCGGCGAGCAGCATCGGGATGACGCCGGCGACCGGTCGGACCCGACCATCCAGACCGAGCTCCCCGATGTAGACGATCCGCTCACTGACCTCGGGTGCGAGTCCGGCGCCGGCGAGCACGGCCATCGCGATCGCCAGGTCGAACCCGGAACCCCGTTTCGGGATCGCCGCCGGCGTCAGGTTCACCGTGATCCGGCGAGCCGGCAACGGACACCCGGCGTTCGCAGCGGCGGCACGGACCCGCTCGCGCGCCTCGCCGAGCGAGGTGTCCGGCAGTCCGATGATGCTGAAGGCGGGCAGCTGGCTGGTCAGGTGGGCCTCGACCTCGATCCGGCGCCCGGTCACGCCGAGCAGGGCGACAGCCGCAGCGCGCCCGATGCCCGTCACAGCACACCCGCCACGTGGTGCACGACCGCCCGGGGGCCGTCGACGTGGACCGCGACGACGTCGATGCGGATCGCGCGTGCCGACACCTCCGGATGGGCGTCGAACCACTCGGCCACGAGTCGTCGCATCCGGGTGCGCTTCGTCGCCGTGATCGCCTCGAACGGATGCCCCGTCGTCGTACCGGATCGCGTCTTCACCTCGATGAACGCGAGTGTGCAGGAATCCCACGCGACGATGTCGATCTCGCCCCGGGCACACCGCCAATTCCGCTCGAGGACCCGGAATCCCCGTTCGTGCAACCACGCCACGGCCTGGTCCTCGCCGAACCGCCCCAGGCGGCTGTTCCGGAGTGTTCGTCCGGGGCGATCATGCAGCTTCTGTTCCATGTCATTGCCTCCACGGCAACGATCGCGGGAACGGCAGCGTGGGTGGGCGCCGACGACGGCTCTGTGGAATCAGACGACGACGATCGCCCTTGGGGAGGAATGACGAAGGACCCGGGTGATCACGATCACCCGGGTCCTTCGTCGACAGCGGCTCAGTGTGCGGCTGCGTACGCTTCCTGCACCTGGGTCGAGATGCGACCACGGGTCGAGACCTCGTAGCCGTTCTCCTTCGCCCACTCGCGGATCTTGCCGAGCTCTTCGGAGTTGCCGCGCTTCGGGGTCGACTTCGGCACCGTGCTGCCGGTGCGACGACCGGAGACCTTGCGCGCTGCGGCGATGTAGTCGGAGATCGCTTCGCGGAACTTGTCGACGTTGTCGTTCGTCAGGTCGATCTCGTACGACGAGCCGTCGAAACCGAATTCGACCGTGCGACCTTCACCGGTGGTGATGGGGGAATCGTCGAGGTCGTCGACGAGCTGGACGGTGACCTTCTGTGCCATGCGCGGCTCCTGTTCATTGGACGGGAAATCCCGACCAGAATAGCGCGTGGAATTCCGGCACGTCACCGATCACCGGCGATTCACCGAATGCACCGGAATTGACGATCACTCGTCGAGTGCGAGTTCCTTCGGCAGTTCGAGTTCTCGCGATGTCAGTTCTTCGACATTCACGTCCTTGAAGGTGAGGACGCGGACGCCCTTCACGAACCGGTCGGAACGGTAGACGTCCCACACCCAGACGTCGTTCATCGTCAGTTCGAAGTAGAAATCGTGTTCGGTGTCCCGGCGTACGAGTTCGACCTCGTTCGCCAGGTAGAAACGCCGCTCGGTCTCGACCACGTAGCGGAACTGCGACACGACGTCGCGGTACTCGCGGTACAGGGCCAGCTCGACCTCGCGGTCGTAGTCGTCGAATTCGTCTTCATCCATTGCGCCCACAGTCTACGGCGGCAGCCGCACCAGTGCGCGACCACCCCGCAGCCATGTGCCCCAGCGCCGCGAACGTGAAGGGCGAACGCACCGAGGCCGGCCGCTCCCCAACGAGCTCACCGAGGTTCCACAACACGCCGCGTGCGCTCTGCCGAGGTTCCGCAGCGGCACCGGGCGTGCGCCGAGATGCCGAGATCTCGGAACCTTGAGGGCCGCCGAACGGGCCGCCGCCGCGGCAGGACCGCTGAGGCCACCGCCGGGCAGGGGCGACCGCAGCGCCTCAGCTGACGAGCGCGTCGAAGCCGTCCAGTGACACGCTCGACGCCTGGTGCAACCACGACTTCCGGTGCAGCGCGTGCGCCCCGACCGCGCGGATGGCGTCGTAGTGCGCGGTCGAGCCGTAGCCCTTGTTCGACGCCCAGGCGTAGTGGGGTGCCTCGTCGTGCGCCGCGATCATCAGGGCGTCCCGCGCGACCTTCGCCACGATCGACGCTGCGGCGACCGAGGCGCAGTCCCGGTCGGCCTTGACCTGCACGACGACCTCGAGCGGGTCCGTCGTCGGACGGAGCGAGGTGGGGACGGCACGGGTCAGCCAGTCGAACGAACCGTCCAGCACGACCACTGCGCCGTCGAGCGACAGCCCGTCGGCGACCAGCGACTCGAGCGCCTGCGCCCCCGCGGCTCCGAGCGCCGGGACGATCCCCTGCCGGTCGACGTACTCGGCGGACGCCATGCCGACGGCCGTGCGTGCCCACCGGGTGACGACGGGGACCAGGTCCGTCCGGCGGGTTGCGGACAGCAGCTTCGAGTCAGCCAGACCCTGCGGCACCCGGCCGACGTCGATCGTCACGGCCGCGACGCCCACGCCGACGGGACCGGCGATCGCACCGCGTCCGACCTCGTCCATCCCGATGACCGTGACACGGCCGTCGGCCAGCAGCCGCTTCTCGACGCGGAGGGAGGGGCGGACGGGTGTCACTGGTCGCGCTCCTCCACCCCGGCGAACACCTCGGGGTGGTCGTCGAGCCACGTCCAGCGGCTCGTCGGCCAGGAGATCACGAACGCACGGCCGGTCACGTCGGACAACGGCACGAACCCCTTCGACGGTGTGTCCCCGTTGTACCGGGAGTCCTTGGAGTCGTTGCGGTTGTCGCCCATCACCCAGATGGTGCCCTTCGGCACGGTGACGGAGAAGTCGGTCGCCGAGGCGGGAGCGCCGGCTGGCAGCTTGAGGTACGGCTCCTTGATCGGGACGCCGTTCACGGACATCTGCCCGAGGTCGTTGCAGCAGGAGACCTTGTCCCCCGGCAGACCGATCACTCGCTTGATGAGGTGGTCGTCGCTGTCACCGGTCCCGAGGCCGATCTGCGTCAGGACCCAGTCGATCGCCTTGGCGGGCTGGGTGTCCGGCGTGACGCTCGGCACCTCGGACCCGGCGAGCCATCCACCCGGGTCCTTGAACACGACGACGTCGCCGCGTTTCAGCGCCACGACACCCGGGACGAGTTCGTTGACGATCACGCGGTCGTTGATCTGCAGCGTGTTCTCCATCGACGCCGACGGGATGTAGAACGAGCGGATCAGGAACGTCTTGACCAAGAACGACACGAGCAGCGCCGCGATGAAGATGATGACGAGGTCGCGGAGGAATGTGAGGACCCCGTTGCGCTGCTTCTCGGGCCGGGGTCTGCGCCCGGATTCCTCAGTCGTGTCCGTCATTTCCGCTCTCGTTCACACGTGCCCGCCCGGGTTCAGCGGGCGCAAAGGGAAAGCCCCCCGTCGATGCACAACCGTACATCGGCGAGGGGCCAGCAGCGGCGTCCGGCTCGCGGACGCTCACTGTGAAGGCGATCAGGCGTCGCGTTTCTCCTTGATCTTGCGGCGGGCCGCCTTGCCGCGCAGTTCGCGCAGGTAGTAGAGCTTCGCGCGACGGACGTCACCCTTGGTGACGATCTCGATGTGGTCGATGATCGGCGAGTGCACCGGGAACCAGCGCTCGACGCCGACCTGGAAGCTCACCTTGCGGACCTTGAAGGTCTCGCCGATGCCGTGGCCCTGGCGGCCGATGACGACACCCTGGAAGACCTGGATACGCGAGCGCGTGCCTTCCACGATGTTCACGTGCACCTTGATGGTGTCACCGGCGCGGAAATCCGGGACGTCGGTCCGCAGCGATGCTGCGTCGACGTTGTCGAGGAGCTGGCTCATGGCTGTTCTACTCTCTGCGGACGCACACGGGTCGCCGCGGATCGATGTCTGATGAAGTGGTGGTGCGTGCCCGGTGTCGGCGACTCCCCCGTGGCAGAGTCCAGCCAGGGCACAGCGATCCATACTGCCACACGGAACGCCGGGGGCAAAACAGCGAGGATGGACCCATGATCGAACTGCGCACCCCCACGGAACTCGACGGCCTCCGCGCCGCCGGTCGGTTCGTGGCCGACGTCCTCGACGAACTGCTCGACACCGTCGACGTCGGCGTGAACCTGCTCGAGCTCGACCGCGTCGCCGCCCGGATGATCGCCGACCGGGGTGCCGAGAGCTGCTACGTCGACTACCACCCCTCGTTCGGCAAGTCGCCGTTCGGCAAGAACCTGTGCACCTCGGTGAACGACGCCGCGCTGCACGGCCTGCCGTTCGACCACGTGCTGCAGGACGGCGACCTCGTCAGCCTCGACTTCGCCGCGAGCGTCGACGGCTGGGTGGCGGACTCGGCCGTGTCGGTGCAGGTCGGAACGCCCCGCGACGAGGACCAGACGCTCATCGACACCGTCGAGCGCGCCCTGGCCGCTGGCATCGCGCAGGCTGCGCCCGGCAACAAGCTCGGCGACGTGTCGCACGCGATCGGGCACGTGGCGAAGCGGGCGGGCTACGGCGTCAACCTGCAGTTCGGCGGGCACGGAGTCGGTCGCACGATGCACGGGGACCCGCACGTGCCGAACGACGGACGTCCCGGTCGCGGTCTGAAGCTCCGGCCGGGCCTGGTGGTCGCGATCGAGCCGTGGCTCATGCAGGGCACCGACGAGCTGTACCAGGACGACGACGGCTGGACGCTGCGGAGCGTCGACGGCTCGCGCGCAGCGCACGTCGAGCACACGGTGGCGGTCACCGAGGCCGGACCCGAGGTCCTGACCCTGCGTCGCGCCCAGCGCGCCGGCGCGACCACCTGACGGACTGGAGGCGCGGTGCGGGCCCGCCCCGCGCCTCCAGTCCGAAACGGCGGAGCCGAGTCTCATGCCCAGCGACAGTTCTCGCGATCGCGACCGCTAGAACTGTCGCTCAGCCCGAGTCTCGGGGGGGGGGAGGCAGGAAGGCGCTACGAGTCGGGCAGCAGGTCCGGCCGGACGCGCCGCGTCCGCTCCACCTGCTGCTCGTGCCGCCACGCGGCGACCCTGCCGTGGTGGCCGCTGAGCAGCACCTCGGGCACGTCGTGGTCGCGCCAGGACGCGGGCTTCGTGTACGAGGGGTACTCGAGCAGGCCGTCCTCGTGGGACTCCTCGACCAGGGACTCGGGGTTGCCGACGACGCCGGGGACGAGTCGCCCGACGGCCTCGATCATGGCCATCGCCGCGACCTCGCCACCGTTCAGCACGTAGTCGCCGAGCGAGAGCTCGACGACCGAGCAGCGTGACGCCGCCCACTCGAAGACGCGGGCGTCGATGCCCTCGTACCGCCCGCAGGCGAACACGAGGTGGTCGGAGGTCGAGGCGAGCGAGCGGGCGATGGACTGCGTGAACGGTGTGCCGGCGGGTGTCGGGACCACGAGGGTCGACGAGCCGTCCGGCCGGAGCAGGGCTTCGAGCGCCTGCGCCCACGGTTCCGGCTTCATCACCATGCCGGCGCCACCGCCGTACGGGGTGTCGTCGACGGTGCGGTGCCGGTCGGTCGTCCAGGAGCGCAGGTCGTGCACGTGCAGGTCGAGCAGCCCACCGGAGCGGGCCTTGCCGAGCAGGGACACGTCCAGCACGGAGAAGAACTCCGGGAAGATCGTGACGATGTCGATGCGCACGGCTGCTAGTCCGTGACCGTCTCGGGACGTGATGTGTCCTCGGGGTCCTCGAACAGGCCCTGCGGCGGCGTGACCGTGACGGTGCCGGCAGCGATGTCGACCGCGGGCACGATCGCCGCGACGAACGGCACGAGGACCTCGCCGCGAGACGGGGTGTCGATCGCGAGCAGGTCCTGCGCCGGCATGTGGTCCACGCGGGCGACGGTGCCGACCTCGACGCCGTCGCGCAGCACCTTCAGCCCGACCAGCTGGTGGTCGTACCAGGCGTCGTCCTCGCCGGTCTCGGCGTCGGCGTCCTGTTCGACCCAGAGGATGATCCGGGCGAGCGACTCGGCGCCGGTGCGGTCGTCGATCCCGGCGAAGAACGCGACGGGGTGACCGTTGTACCAGCGGAGCTCGTCCAGCTCGAGAGTCTTGCCCGACCACGGTGAGTCGTCGGGGACCTGGAGCGTGAACGTGGCACCGGGGGTGAACCGACGATCCGGGTCGTCGGTGTAGAGCTCGAGCTTGATGCCGCCCTTGAGCCCGTGTGCCTTCGTGATTCGACCCACCCGGAGCTGGGTCGTCTCCCTAGGAATCGGTGTCGACCACGTCGACCCGCACCCGCTTGCCGTCGGCCAGGGCCGAGACGAGGGTGCGGAGTGCCTTGGCGGTCCGCCCGGCACGACCGATCACGCGGCCGAGGTCCTCGGGGTGCACGCGCACCTCGAGGACCTCGCCCCGCGGGGAGGTGGAGCTGGCGACGCGCACGTCGTCAGGGTGATCGACGATCCCCTTGACGAGGTGCGTCAGCGCGGATTCGAGCAAGGACTACGCCTCGGTCGTCTCGTCGGCGGTCTCGGCGTCGTCGGTCTTGGCGGCGGGAGCCGTCTTCTCCGACTTCGGCTTGAGGACGGCCTTCTTCGAGGAGTCGACCTGGAAGGCCTGCTTGGGCTCGGCGACCTTGACCTTGGACGCGGTGTCCTTCTCGCCCTTGAACTTGGCCCAGTCGCCGGTCAGCTTGAGGAGGGCCGCGACCTGCTCGGTCGGCTGCGCGCCGACGCCGAGCCAGTAGAGCGCACGCTCGGACTCGATCTTGATGACCGAGGGCTCCTCGGTCGGGTGGTACTGACCGATCTCCTCGAGGACACGACCATCGCGCTTGGTGCGCGAGTCGGCGACGACGATGCGGTAGTAGGGCGCACGGATCTTACCGAGACGCTTCAGACGGATCTTGACAGCCACAATTGCTCCTGTTTGCTTACGTTGTGGTTGAACTGGAACCGCGGGCGTGGGGGCACACACGGTGAAAGCTCGAGAGAGATCGCTCACAGCTGGATAGAGGGTCGAGCTGCGGCGATTCGACCGTTCATTCTTACAGATTCCGGGCCGCGATGCGAGCCGACGCGCTACGGCGCGAGTCGCCGGACCGCTTCGAGGGCCTCGGACGTCGCGCGGACCGCGTCCACGCTCCGTGCGTCGCGTGCGCCGCCGACGACGGCGAACGGCACACCGGCGGCCTGGAGGCCCGTCACGAGTTCGTCAGGCACGTCACCCTCGGTGTCGATCGCGCGTTCCTGCCCGGCGCAGACCACGACGTTGTCCGCCGGGATCGCGCGCTCCTCGCCGTGCTCGTCGCGGATCCAGAGGACACCGGGCTCGATGCGCAGGTACTCCTGCACGCCACCGACCATGCGCACCCCGGCGTCACGGAGGCGACCGATGGCGACCCAGCGCGAGGTGATCCCGACGCCCTGCCCGAACTTGCCCGATCGGCGCAGCACGGTGACGTCGGAGCCCGGCCGGATCGTGCGCGACGCGGCGGGCAGCCGCTGGGGCACGTCACCGACGAGCTCCTCGGAGACGTCGAGGTCCCAGCGCGCCGCGAACTCGGTGGCGCGGACCGACTCGTCCGGCGACTCGGTCAGGAACGCCGCGGTGTCGACGCCGATGCCGCCGCCACCGATGATCGCGACGGTGCCGGCCGGCACGCCATCGCGCAGCGCATGCTCGTACGACAGGACGTGCGGCAGGTGTGCACCGGGGACGTCGACGTCGCGCGGGACCACCCCGGCGGCGAGCACCACGGCGTCGCTGTCCGCCAGGTCCGCGGGCGTCGCCGGGCGGCCGAGGTGCACCGTGGCCCCCCGCTCGTCGAGTTCGGCGCGGGCAGCCCGCACGGTGGCGGCGTAGTCCTCCTTGCCGGGCACGAGCGCGGCGAGGCCGAACTGGCCGCCGAGCCGGTCGGCGGCCTCCCACACGGTGACGTGGTGGCCGCGTCGGGCGGCGTCGACGGCTGCGGCGAGTCCAGCCGGTCCCCCGCCGACGACGTCGACGCGCTTGGGGTCGGTGGTCGGACGCGCGGGGAACGCGACCTCGCGGGCGGCACGCGGGTTCACCAGGCAGGACACCGGCGCGCCGATGATCGAGCGGTCGAGGCACGCCTGGTTGCAGCCGATGCACGTGTTCACCAGGGCGAACCGGCCCGCGAGCGACCGGTTCACGAGCGCGGGGTCGGCGAGGAACGGTCGGGCGAGCGCGACGGCGTCGATGGCTCCGTCGGCGAGGACGGTCTCACCGTCGCGCAGGTCGGTCATCCGGTTCGACGCGATCACCCGAACGTCTGGGTACGACGAGGCGCGCACGACCCCGGCGATGCGCGCGGCGTAGGCGAGCCAGGCACCGTGCGGCACGGCGGCCTGCACGGTCGGCGTGCGGGACTCGTGCCAGCCGATCCCCACCGAGATGCCGTCGAGCCCGAGCGGCAGCAGGTCGTGAACCAGGGCGTCGACGTCGTCCTCGGTCGACGAACCGGGCATCAGGTCGGCGCCGGAGAGCCGGATCGTCACGGCGAGGTCCGGCACCGCGGCACGCACGGCCGACACCACCGCGATCGTGAAGCGTCGTCGGCGTTCGGGAGAACCGCCCCACTCGTCGTCACGCAGGTTCGTCAGCGGCGACTGGAACTGGTTGATGAGGTACCCCTCGGACGCCATGATCTCGACGCCGTCGAACCCGATGTCGCGCGCGGACCGGGCCGCGGCGGCGAAGTCCTCGATGGTGCGCTCGATCTCGGCCGGCGTCAGCTCGGTCGGCACCACGCCACGGGCGGCCGCCCAGGGCAGGGCCGACGGTGCCACCACGCGCTGGGGGTCCCCGTGCCGGTCGACCATCCCCGCGGCGAGCGCGTACCGCCCGGCGTGGAACAGCTGCGCGAGGATCGTGGAGCCCTCGTCGTGCACGGCGTCGACCGCGGCGCGGAACCGCTCGTCCGCTCCCCCGACACCGAACACGGCGAAGTCGGGGCCGCCCCGGGCCTCGTCGTTCACCGCGATGCCGCCGGTGATGATGCAGGCGGCGCCGCCGGCGGCACGTTCGCGGTAGAACGCCGCCATGCCGGCCCCACCGTCGTCGTGCACCTCGAGTCCGGTGTGCATCGACCCCATGACGACCCGGTTGGGCAGGGTCAGGGGGCCGAGGGTCCACGGCGAGGAGACGACGGCGAGCTCGGGCATGGCGACGGTGCTCATGCCCCTACTCTGCCGGAGGGAGCACCGCGTCGCGCAGCGGCGACGTCGTGTCCGCCCAGAACGGCGGGGCGATCACGGTCAGGCCGCCGTCGACCGACAGCACCTGGCCGGTGATGTAGCCGGCCTTGTCGGACAGCAGGAAGTCCACCGCGTCCGCCATGTCGTCGGCGGTGCCGGGGCGCTGCAGCGGGAGCTTCTCGAACACCGAGTCGATCGGCGCCTGGCCGGGGACCTTCGTGTAGAAGTACTCGAGCGAGTCGGTGTCGATCAGACCACCGTTGACCGCGTTCACCGTGATCTGGCGCGGACCGAACTCGACCGCCATGTACTTCATGTACGACTCGCTCATGGCCTTCGCGGCGCCGAGCGCGGCGTAGGTCGGGAACGCGCGGAGCGATCCGTACGAGGTCACGACGACGATGCGCCCACCGCGGTCCATCAGCTCGGCGGCACGCTGCGCCCCGAGCACGAACGAGCGGGCGTTGGTGGCGTAGCTGCGGTCCAGGTGGTGCAGCTTCAGTTCCTTGACCGGCTTGAACGCGCTGGCAGCGGCGTTCGCGACGAAGTAGTCGAGGCGACCGTAGGTGTCCCGTACCAGGTCGAACAGGGCGTCGATCGACTCCGGCTGCTCGATGTCGACCTGCGCGGTGATGCCGTCGCCGCCGGCGGCCTTGACGTCGGCCAGCGACTCCTCGGCCAGGTCGGCGTTGCCCTTGTACGTGACCACGACGGTCACGCCGCGCTGGCCGAGCTTCTGCGCGAGCAGGCGGCCGATGCCGCGCGAAGCGCCCGTGATCAGTGCGATGGGTGCGTTGGTGGTGTCGGTCACTGCGGTCCTCTACGTGTGTGGGGAAGGACGGGAGGCGCGGGGCGGGCCTGCCACGGGCCTCCCGTCCGGTGGGTGGTGGTGGTCTAGAACCCGGCCTTGCCGGTGACGACGGCGCGGCCGACGACCAGCTTCTGGATCTCGTTGGTGCCCTCTTCGAAGCGCTGCGCGCGCGCGTCGCGGTAGACGCGCTCGATCGCGTTGCGCTTCCAGTAGCCCTGGCCGCCGTGCACCTGCAGGGCCTTGTCGGTGACGCGGGCGAGCATGTCGACCGCGACCATCTTCGAGGCGCTGGACAGCGTGCCGGCGTCCGGGCGGTCCTCTTCGTAGGCGCGGGCGGCCTCGAGCACCAGGGCGCGGGCTGCGGCGATGTCGGCGTAGTTCTCGGCCAGGTAGAACTGGATCGCCTGGCGGCTGGAGAGCTGCTTGCCGAAGGTCTCCCGTTTGTTCGCGTACTCGACGGCGAGCTCGTTCGCGCGCTCGGCGAGGCCGACGGCGCTCATCGCGACGGACACGCGACTCGGCAGCAGGAAGCCGCCGAGCGCGACCTCGAGCCCCTGGCCCTCGGCGCCGAGCAGCGCACTGGCCGGCACGGGCACGTCGGTGAAGCGCAGGATCGCGTGGTCGGTACCGCGGATGCCCATGGTGTCGGAGTCGTCGATCACCTCGGCACCCGGCAGACCGGAGTTCGGCATGAGGAACGCGACCGTGCCGTCCTGGCCGGTGGTGCCCTCGAGGCGGGCCGCGATGAGCCAGTAGTCGGCCTTGACGCCGAACGTGATGAGGTGCTTCTCGCCGTTCATCACGTAGGTGTCGCCCTCGCGGCGGACGGTGGTGCGGATGTCCGCGCCGGTGCCGGCCGTGGCCTCGGTCAGGGTGAACGCGACGAGCTTGTCGCCCGCGACGCTCGGCTTCACGACCTGTTCGATCTGCTCGGGCGTCGCGTACGGCGCCATGGCGCGCCACGTGCCGTTGATGACGTGGACGAGCATGCGGATCGACGCGTGCGAGCGGGAGACGATCTCCATGATCTCGAGGTAGCGCGAGAACGGGATGTCCCGTCCGCCGAGCTCGGTCGGCGCCGCGAGCGACAGCCACCCGTTGTCCTTGAGCTCCTGGAAGAGCTCCGGGGCGACCTGGCCGGTGCGCTCGATCTCGTCGGCCCACTCCTCACCACGGCCGCGGACCCACTCGGTGACCTCGGCCTTGAGCTGCTGGAAGGCCGTCTCGGTGTCCGGCTCCGTGACCATCGTCATCTCTCAGTTCTCCTTCGTCGCGACGAGCGCGGCCGCCTGCTCGCGCAGGACGTTCTTCTGGACCTTGCCGACGGCGTTGCGCGGCAGTTCGTCGATGTACTCGAGCCGCTCCGGCCAGTAGTACTTGCTCACGCCCGCCTTGTCGAGCGCCTGCTGCATCGCCGCGAAGTCGAGCCGTTCGGCACCGGCGGCCGGCACCACGAACGCGCAGGCACGCTCACCGAGTCGGGCATCCGGCATCGCGACGATCGCCACGTCGGTCACCAGGGGGTGCTGGTAGAGCAGGTTCTCGATCTCGACGACCGGGATCTTCTCGCCGCCACGGTTGATGACGTCCTTGATCCGACCGGTGATCGACAGGAAGCCGTTCGCGTCGACCTTCGCCAGGTCGCCGGTCTTGTACCAGCCGTCCTCGGTGAAGACGTCGTCGGTCAGGTCCTGGCGGTCGAGGTAGCCGTCGAACATCGTCGGCGAGTGCAGCTCGAAGTTGCCCTCGGTGTCGGCGGGGAGCTCGTGGCCCTCGTCGTCGACGATCCGGATCCGGATGCCCGGCAGCGCACGACCGTCGTGCCCGTACGCTGCCGCCGGGTCGTCGCTCGGGCTGGACAGGGCGCCGAGGCAGGTCTCGCTCGTGCCGAACGCGCCGAGGATGGCCGTGCCGAGCACCGTCGCGGCCCGCTGGGCGAGGGCCCGCGGCACGGCGGCACCGGTCGGCACGAAGATCCGCAGCGACTCGGGCTGGGCGGCACCGGCTTCGACCAGGTCCACGAGGTCGGTCAGGAACGGGGTCGCGCACTGCACGAACGACGCCTTCGCGACGCCGAACGCCTGCTCGAGCGCGACGGTGCCGTCCCACACCGGCTGGATGACCTGCGGCGCACCGAGCCGGAACGCCAGCAGCATGCCGTACAGGAACCCGGTCTGGTGCGCGAGCGGCGACGGGATGTAGATCCGGTCCGTGCTCGTCAAGCCCGACTGCGCGACGTGCATGGCGGTCGCCAGCCCGAGGGTGCGGTGCGGGTGCTGCACGCCCTTCGGCTCCCCCGTCGTGCCGCTCGTGAACAGCAACTGGCAGACGTCGTCGGGGCCCGGCGCACGCGCGGTGATCTCGTCGACGTCCGCGTGCACGGCGTCGAGGGCGTTGTCGAAGTAGCGCCAGTGCCAGTCGCTCGTGGCCACCCGGTCCAGGGCATCGGCGGGCAGCGGCGGCTGGTTGGTCGGGGCGTCGGCCTGACCGCGTGCCTCGGACCGGAGCACGATGACGTGCTCGACCGACAGCCGGCGCTGCTGGGCCTTCGCCTCGTCGATGACGTCGAGGAGCTCGAGCGCGGGCCGACGCTTGCGGAACACGTTCGGCAGGAACACCACGCGGGCGCGGGACCGGGCGAGCGTCATCGTCGTCTCGCGCGGACCGAACACCGGCATGATCGGCGTCGCGACCGCCCCGATCTGGATCGCCCCGAGGGTGATGGAGACGAACTCGCGCCAGTTCGGCAGCTGCATGGCGACCGACTCGCCCGTGCGGACCCCCAGCTCGAGCAGGAGCGCGGAGACTTTGTCGGCCTCGTCCTGCAGTTCCCGCCACGTGGTGTTCACCGATGCTGCGCCGCCGACCTCGATGACCGCGAGGCCGTCGGGATCGGTCGTCGCCAGGGTACGGACCTTCTCGCTCAGCACGAGGGGGTCGGCGTCGACTCCGGCGAGCGCGAGCTGCTCCGGGTTCGTGGGCGCGGCCGGCTGCTGCTCGCCGTCGGCGCGCGCACCGTCGGCCCGCTCACCGTCGGTGCGCTCACCGTCGGCGCGCTCACCGTCGGTGCGCTCGCCGAGGTCGGTGCGCGCGTCGGCGATCTCGGCCGCCTCGGCCGCGTCGGCCCGGTCGTCGCGAGCGATCTGCGCGGCGAGGGCGTCGCCGACCTCCATGTCGAGGCCGACGGAGTTCATCGCCTCGAGGAACGTCGGGTACGAGATCCGGTAGGCCCGCGGGTAGGTCAGCCCCGAGGTGCCGCGCGCCTTCGAGGCGGCGACGGCGAGCGACATGAGCACGCGGTGGTCGTTGAACGACGACATCTGCGCGCCGTGGAGCCCCTCGGCCCCGACGCCGGTGACGCGGAGCTCGTCCGCACCCTGCTCGGCCCGGCCGCCCATGCGGTTGAGCTGCAGCATCGCGGCGACACGGTCGGACTCCTTCAACCGGATGTGGGCAACGTTCCAGAGCCGGGTGGTGCCCTCGGCGAACGTGGCCATGGTCGACAGCACCGGCAGCAGATCGGGGATCGGCTGGCAGTCGATGTCGAGCGGTCGCAGCGGGGAGCCGTCGTGCTCGATGCGCACGAACCCGGTCTCCTCGTCGATCCGCATCGGGACGCCCATCGCCGTCGCGAGGTCGAGGAACTCGCTCTCCGGGTGGTCGGTCTCGGCGGTGGTGAAGGCCGTCATGCCGCGCAGGAGCAGGTTCGACTCGCGGATGCCGGCCGCGGCGATGCCGAACGCGGCGGAGCCGATGTCCGGCGGGATGACGTAGTCGTGCGGGGAGGCCTGCTGGTTCGCCGGGATCCGGTACTCGAGCCAGTCGTCGGAGACCTCGACCGTCAGGCCGAACTGTCGCATCATCCGGACGGTCAGTTCGACGTAGGGCTGCTCGTTGAGCCGGTCGCCGGTGATGTGGATCCGGGTCTCCTGCTCGGCGAACGGGGCCACCAGCAGCAGGCCGGAGACCCACTGCGACAGGGTGCCGGCGATCGTGACGTCACCGCCGCGGGGGCGCTTCGGCTGGACGGTGACGGGCGGGCAGTCGTTCGTCGCCTCGAGCTCGATGCCCATCTGGGTCAGGGAAGTCAGCAGTGCCTTGATGGGCCGGCGCTGGAAGTACTTCATGCCGGCGAGCGTCATCGGCTTGTCGGCGAGCGACGCAAGACCCGTCATGAAGTAGAGCGTGGTGCCGGAGGACCCCATGTTCAGGATGCCGTCGGCGCCACGGGACCCGTGGTCGACGACGTCGGTGGCCGCGTACCGGCCGCCCAGCCCGGTGACGTGGTACTCGTCCCCGCGACGCTTCACGTCGACGCCGAGGGCGCGGAGCGTGCCGACGGTCCACTCGACCTGACGGGTGGCGCTGATGCCGGAGACGATGCTCGTCCCCTTCGCCAGCGACGCGAGCACCAGCGCGCGGTGCGCGTGGTACTTCGAGACCGGGACGTCGAGTTCACCGACGAGTGGTGCGGACGTGCCGCGCACGACCAACTGCATGCGTACCTCTTCCTGCTCTGTACATATCAACGGTACGCCCGGTGTGGAACTACTGTGAATCGGATCCGCACGACCAGAACCCGCCGTCGTTGTGCGTGTCCGACAACCTTCCGGGCAGGATGTACAGCATGGACATCCGCTTCACCGAGTCCCCTCCGTCGACCATCGGCGTCGAGTGGGAACTGCCGCTGGTCGATCTGTCGACCGGCGACCTCACGCCCCGTGCCCCTGCCGTCATCGCGGCCGTGCACGAACGGATCGGCGACCGCGAGCGGGTGACCGAGGAACTCCTGACGAACACCGTCGAGGTCGTCTCCAGCGTGCACTCCCGGGTCGGCGACGCCACGAGCGAGCTGTCGGGCATCATCGGCGAGGTCATCGACGCCGCCGAGCCGCTCGACGCCCAGGTCATGTGCTCCGGCACGCATCCGTTCGCCGTCTGGGACCAGCAGGAGATCACCCCGGACAGTGAGCACTACACGACCCTGATCGACCGGACGCGCTGGTGGGGCCGTCAGATGCTCATCTGGGGTGTGCACGTGCACGTCGGCATCGACGACCGCGACAAGGCCCTGCCGATCCTCGGCGCGATGCTCGCGTACGTCCCGCACCTGCAGGCCTTCACCGCGTCGAGCCCGTTCTGGGCCGGCATCGACACCGGCTACGCCTCGAACCGCGCGCTGATGTTCCAGCAGCTCCCCACCGGTGGCCTGCCGCCCGCCCTCGGGGCCTGGGCGAACTTCGAAGAGGTGGTGAGCGACCTCACGCACACCGGCGTCATCGACAGCGTGAAGGACCTGCGCTGGGACATCCGCCCGTCGCCGAAGTGGGGCACGCTCGAGAACCGGGTGTCGGACGGCATCTCGACCCTGCACGAGGTCGGTGCCGTCACCGCACTCGTGCAGTGCCTGGTCACCACGATGTCCGACCGGCTCGACGCCGGCGAGACCCTGCCGACGATGCAGCCGTGGTTCGTCCGTGAGAACAAGTGGCGCGCCGCCCGCTACGGCATGGAGGCCGAGATCATCACGAACGCCGCCGGCGACGAGCGACTCGTGACCGACGAGGTGCACGACTTGGTGCAGCGGCTCGACCCGGTGGCCGAGCGACTCGGCTGCCAGCAGGAGTTGCACCACCTCGACACGATGATCGCGAACGGGGCGTCCTACCAGCGGCAGCTGCGGGTCGCGCAGGAGCACGGCGGTGACCTGCGCGAGGTCGTCCGCCACCTGGTCACGGAGTTCCGCGAGTCGCTGTGACCCCGGGCCGCTCCGCGTAGCTGGTCGGATCGGGCGTACCGGGTCGTTACTTCCGACCAGGTACGCCCGATGCCGCCTGCCATCGCGCCCGTTCTGGGAAGGAACGTCGCGAGGTGCGCGCAGACGGACGGGAGGCCCGGTGCCAGCTGGCACCGGGCCTCCCGTCCGTCAGCGGTCGCGACTAGCGCCCCAGGAACTTCTGCAGGCTCGCGAGCTCTTCCTCGGTCGGCGCCTTGCCGCCCTTGGCGGCACCGCCGAGGCCGAGGCCGGAGCCCTTCGGCGCCTGCTGCGGAGCGGCAGCGGTACCGGCGGCGATCGCCGCACGCTTGGCCGGGTTGCCGACCTTCGACTTCTTCTTGCCGCCCTGCTGCTGCTTCTTGCCGCCGTGCATGCCCGGGATCGGACCCATGCCCGGCATCTGCGGCACGCCACCACGGGCAACGGTCTTCATCATCTTCGCGGCCTGCTCGAACCGGTTCACGAGGGCGTTGACCTCGGTGACCGTGGAGCCGGCACCCTTGGCGATGCGGAGTCGACGCGAGCCGTTGAGGAGCTTCGGGAGTTCGCGCTCCTTCGGCGTCATCGACTGGATGATCGCCTCGGTGCGGACGATCTCGCGCTCGTCGAAGTTGTCCAGCGCCTCGCGCATGCCCTTGGCGCCCGGGAGCATGCCGAGCATGCCCTTGATCGAGCCGGCCTTGCGGAGCTGCTGCATCTGCTGCAGGAAGTCGTTCAGCGTGAACGAGTCGGACGCGATCTTCTCGGCGACCGCGCGGGCTTCGTCCTCGTCGAAGGCCGACTGGGCCTGCTCGATGAGCGACATGATGTCGCCGAGGTCGAGGATGCGGCTCGCCATGCGGTCCGGGTGGAACGGCTCGAAGTCGTCGAGGCCCTCACCCGTGGAGGCGAACATGATCGGGCGACCGGTGACGCTGGCGACCGACAGGGCCGCACCACCGCGGGCGTCGCCGTCGAGCTTCGACAGCACGACACCGGTGAAGTCGACGCCTTCCTGGAACGCGCGGGCCGTGACGACGGCGTCCTGACCGATCATCGCGTCGATGACGAACAGGACCTCGTCGGGGTCGACGGCCTTGCGGATGTTCGCGGCCTGCTTCATCAGCTCGGCATCGACACCGAGACGACCGGCGGTGTCCACGATGACGGTGTCGTACTGCTGGTCGACCGCGGCCTTGATGGCGTTCTTGGCGACCTTGACCGGGTCACCGACGCCGTTGCCGGGCTCCGGCGCGAAGACGTGGACGCCGGCCTGCTCGCCGACGACCTGCAGCTGCTGCACAGCGTTCGGACGCTGGAGGTCCGCCGCGACGAGCATCGGGGTGTGGCCGTCCTTCTTGAGCCACTTGCCGAGCTTGCCGGCGAGGGTGGTCTTACCGGCACCCTGCAGACCAGCGAGCATGATGACCGTCGGCGGCTTCTTCGCGAACTCGAGGCGACGCTGCTGCCCGCCCAGGATGCCGACGAGTTCCTCGTTGACGATCTGGACGACCTGCTGCGCCGGGTTCAGCGCGCGGTTGACCTCGTCGGAGAGGGCACGCTCGCGCACGGAAGCGGTGAACGCCTTGACGACCTCGAGCGCGACGTCGGCGTCGAGGAGCGCCCGCCGGATCTCGCGGACGGTGCCGTCGACGTCGGACGGAGTCAGCCGACCCTTGCTCCGCAGATTGCGGAAGGTCTCGGTCAGCCGATCGGAGAGTGAACCGAATTGCGCCATGATCCGTCGATTCTACAAGGCTCGGAGCGCGGGTCCTGGTCGGTCAGCGCAGCAGCACGCCGGGCGTGAGCTCGACCGGGGTGTCCAGCCCGACGTCGAGGACCACCGGCGCGGTCGACGGCAGGCGGTCACCGGTCGGGAACCAGCGCCGTTCCGACGACACCAGGATGACGAGACCGTCGACGTCGCCGACCGCGGCGAAGCCCTCGCCTGCCGGGTTGGCGTAGGGCTCGAGTCCGGCGCGGCGCAGTGTCCCGACGGCACCGAGGACGTCGGGCACCGCGATGCCGACCTCGCTGACGGAGACGAGCGGCAGCGGCCCGGTGGACACACCGGCACGGGTCGCACCTGCCCCAGCGGCGAGATCCCGCCGTTCGATGAGCTCGAGCAGCTGCTGGTCCGGTCCCTCGAAGTACACCGATCGCGAGTTCCAGTTCGGCGGGCCCTCGAACTCGTCACGCCCGTCGGCGTCGACCAGCACCGTCGCGATCCCGGCGATCCACTCGGCAGCCACGTCGAACGTGCCCGCCGGGATCGTGATCGCGAGGTGCAGCGCACCGGTCATCGACCGCAGTTCCCGGAACAGGAGGCGCGTGGACCCCACAGCGACCTCGACGACTCCGTCGGCGCGGTCGACCGGGCAGCCGAGCTGTTCCCAGAACCGGGCGGTGTCGTCGAGCGAGCGGGTGGCGAGCTGTGCCTGGCGGATGTCCATGTTCGCCATCCGAAGCCCTCAACCACGGTTCAGGTCAAGGTCGCCCCCGTTGTTGTACTCCGTCCAGAAACCGTCGTAGGCTCGCTCGCATGCCGGAACTCGAGATCGTGCGGCCTGCCGGGCTGCTCGACTACGCCGAGGGACTCGCGCTGCAGCGGGACCTCCACGCCGACGTCGTCGCCGGCCGCTCCCCCGGGGCCCTCGTGCTGTGCGAGCACCCGTCCGTGTACACCGCCGGCCGGCGCACCGAGCCGTCCGACCTGCCGACGAACGGCGCCCCGGTCGTCGACGTCAACCGGGGCGGACGCATCACCTGGCACGGCCCGGGGCAGCTCGTCGCCTACCCGATCGTCCGACTGGCCGTTCCGATCGACGTCGTGGCATGGGTGCGCGACCTCGAGCAGGTCATCATCGACGCGGCGGCGACCGTCGGGGTCGACGCACGGCGCATCGACGGCCGGAGCGGCGCGTGGACGTCGTCGCCGACGACCGGGGCCGTCCCGACGACCGGCGCGCCACCCGCCAAGGTCGGCGCCATCGGGCTGCACGTCGCCGACGGCGTGACGACCCACGGCATCGCGATCAACTGCGACAACGCGCTCGACGCCTACGCCGCGATCGTGCCGTGCGGCATCGCCGACGCCGGGGTGACGACGCTGAGCGCCGCCGCCGGGCACCCCGTCACGGTGGCCGACCTCGCCGACGTCGTGGTCGACCGCATCCGTGCCGCCGAGCACGGCATGCGCAGCGGCGACCGGATCAGCCGCGCGGCACGCAGCGCCGCGAGCATCAGCACCGCAGCCACCAGCACCGCAGCCACCAGCACTGCGCCCGCTCGACAGGAGACCCTCGTATGACCCTCGCCCCCGAAGGCCGCCGGATGCTCCGCGTCGAGGCCCGCAACGCCGAGACCCCGATCGAGACGAAGCCCGGGTGGATCAAGACCCGTGCCACCCAGGGCCCGGAGTTCCGCGAGCTGTCCGCCCTGGTCAAGGACAAGCAGCTGCACACCGTTTGCCAGGAGGCCGGCTGCCCGAACATCTTCGAGTGCTGGGAGGACCGCGAGGCCACCTTCCTGATCGGCGGCTCGCAGTGCACCCGCCGGTGCGACTTCTGCCAGATCGACACCGGCAAGCCCGAGCCGCTCGACCGCGACGAGCCCCGCCGGGTCGCCGACTCGGTCGTGTCGATGGGCCTGAAGTACGCCACCGTGACCGGAGTCGCCCGCGACGACCTGGCCGACGGCGGGTCCTGGCTCTACGCCGAGACCATCCGCCAGATCCACGAGCACTCCCCCGGCACCGGCGTCGAGATCCTGGTACCGGACTTCAACGGCCGCCCGGATCAGCTCGGCCAGGTGTTCGACGCCCGACCCGAGGTCTTCGCCCACAACGTCGAGACCGTGCCGCGGATCTTCAAGCGGATCCGACCGGCGTTCACGTTCGAGCGCTCCCTCGACGTCATCACGCAGGGTCGCGAAGCGGGACTCGTCACGAAGTCGAACCTGATCCTCGGCATGGGCGAGGAGCGCATCGAGATCGAGGACGCGCTGCAACGACTGTTCGACGCCGGCACGGACATCATCACGTTGACGCAGTACCTCCGCCCGTCGCCGCGGCACCTGCCGGTGGCGCGCTGGGTCAAGCCGGAAGAGTTCGTCGCGCTGCGCGAGGTCGCCGAGGAGATGGGCTTCGCCGGGGTGCTCGCCGGCCCGCTCGTCCGGTCGTCGTACCGCGCCGGACGCCTGTGGGCGCGCGCCACGGTCGCGCGTGGCGGCTCGGTTCCCGAGCACCTGTCGCACCTGCTCGACGCAGCGCCCGGTCGCCAGGCGGTCTGAGTCTCGCGCGGTGCTGCGCGAGTTTCGCGCTCGGCGACAGTTCTCGCGCTCCGGAGCGC
This sequence comes from Curtobacterium sp. RIT-PI-V, assembly GCF_025642935.1. Lineage (NCBI taxonomy): Bacteria > Bacillati > Actinomycetota > Actinomycetes > Micrococcales > Microbacteriaceae > Curtobacterium > Curtobacterium sp. RIT-PI-V. The sequence continues at coordinate 12,631 of NZ_JANZKM010000018.1, read as the reverse complement.
GAGAAGTGTCGCCCAGGCCGAGACTCGGCGCGCGCGGCCCGAGACTCGGGCACGGACAGACGGGAGGCACGGTGCCAGCTGGCACCGTGCCTCCCGTTCGTCCATCCGCCCGTTCAGGGCGACGCGAGCGCTATGCGCGACCGCGGATGCTCCTGAGGAGCCAGCCGATGACGGCCAGGATGATGAGGACGATCCCGACCCACAGCAGGAACTTCAGCGCACCGACGAAGATGCCGCTGAAGAGCAGGACGAGGCCGACGATGATCGCGATGATCAGGAGAGCGGGCATTGAGGGGCTCCTTCCGGTGTACCTGGACGATCCCTGTACTGCGGAGACAGTACCCGTAATCAGCCGACGAGGTTCTGCACGAACACGTGCGGGGTGAAACCGGTCAGGTCGTTGATGCCCTCGCCCTGACCGATCAACTTGATCGGGATGCCCGTCTTCTCCTGCACGCTGAGCACGAACCCCGCCTTCGCGGAGCCGTCGAGCTTGGTGATGACGAGGCCGGTGACCCCGGCACCCTCGATGAACGCCTGCGCCTGGGCCAGGCCGTTCTGCCCGGTCGTGGCGTCGAGGACGAGCAGCACCTCGCTGATCTCGGTCTGCTTCTCGACGACGCGCTTGATCTTCGTCAGCTCGTCCATCAGGCCGGCCTTGGTGTGCAGGCGGCCGGCGGTGTCGATGACGACGATCTCGGTGTTGTCGCGGATCGCCTTCTCGACGGTCTGGTACGCCACCGAGGCCGGGTCCTGCCCGGGCTGCGACGGCCGGACGACGTCGACGCCGGCGCGCTCGGCCCAGGTCGCGACCTGCTCGACCGCGGCAGCACGGAAGGTGTCGGCCGCACCGACGAGGACCGTGCGGTCGTAGGTCTTCAGGAACTTGGCGAACTTGCCGATCGTCGTGGTCTTGCCGACACCGTTCACCCCGACGACGAGCACGACGGCGGGCCGCGCGCTGAGCTTGAGCGTGGTGTCGAGCTTCGACAGCCGTTCCTCGAGCACCTCGCGCAGCATGCGCTGCAGATCGGCCGGGTCGGTCGTGCCGTACCGGTCGACGCGCGCGTGCAGGTCCTCGATGATCGCCTCGGAGATGTCCGGACCGAAGTCGGCACCGATCAGCGCGGTCTCGAGGTCCTCCCACGTGGTCTCGTCGATCGTCTTGCGCTGGAAGAGGCCGCGCAGCCGTGAGGACAGTGACCAGGAACTCGCCATGCTCCCAGCTTAGAGCGCGGCGCATGTCCGCTGTGCCCGGTATGCTCGGTCTCACGAAGGGGAGTATTCCCTCTCGGTGACCCCGTCAGTACGGCCCGGAACGATCCGGTCCCGGGGCGCCGGTCGTGCTGCACCGGATCCGGTGCGACACGGCGGAAGAGACCTTCAGGCCTCGGCGTACCCACGTGTCGTCCCACGACACGCACTCGTACGTCGCCTACCTGAAGGAAACCGTGGACGTCCCACTCTTCGTCTGGCTCCTCACCATCGCAGGCATCCTCGCCCTGCTGGTGTTCGACTTCTACTCGCACGTGCGCACCCCGCACGTGCCGCACATCCGCGAATCCGCGTTCTGGTCCGTGTTCTACATCGGACTCGCGATCCTGTTCGGCTTCGGCATCCTGGTCTTCGGCGGCGGACAGGCCGGCGGTGAGTACTTCGCCGGGTGGCTCACCGAGAAGGCGTTGTCGGTCGACAACCTGTTCGTCTTCCTCATCATCATGTCGAGCTTCGCCGTACCGAAGGAGTTCCAGCAGAAGGTCCTGCTGGTCGGCGTCGCGATCGCCCTCGTCGCCCGAGGCATCTTCATCGCCCTCGGCGTCACGATCATCGAGAACTTCTCGTGGGTGTTCTACCTGTTCGGTGCGCTGCTGTTCTGGCTCGCGTGGTCGCAGGCCCGCAGTGGCAACGACCACGGTGGCGACGAAGGCGACTCCCGCCTGATCCGCATCCTGAAGCGCATCATCCCGACGTCGGACCACTACGACGGCGACCGCCTGACCACCAAGGTCGACGGCAAGCGCCTGTTCACCCCGATGCTGCTCGTCATGGTGGCGATCGGTCTGACCGACGTGCTGTTCGCACTCGACTCGATCCCCGCGATCTTCGGGCTCACCCAGGACGCCTTCATCGTGTTCACCGCGAACGCGTTCTCGCTGCTCGGCCTGCGGCAGCTGTACTTCCTGATCGCCGGGCTGCTCGAGCGTCTGATCTACCTCGGTCAGGGCCTCGCGGTCATCCTCGGCTTCATCGGTGTGAAGCTCGTCTTCCACGCCATGCACGTCAACGAACTGCCGTTCATCAACGGCGGCGAGCACATCGAGTGGGCGCCCGAGATCCCGATCTGGTTCTCGCTGGGCTTCATCATGCTGACCATCGCGGTCGCGACGACCGCCTCGCTCGTCGTCTCGAAGAAGCGTCAGGAGCGCGGGCTCACCCCGACGGGCGAGCCGAAGGAGTCGGTCGCGGCCGACGCGGAGTAGTCGCGACGCCCTGGACGGGCGGCAACGCGGACGGGAGGCACGGTGCCAGCTGGCACCGTGCCTCCCGTCTGTCCGTCCCCGAGTCTCGGGCCGCGCGCGCCGAGTCTCGGCCTGGGCGACAGTTCACCCGCTCCGGAGCGCGTGAACTGTCGCTCAGCGCGAGTCTCGCCCGGCCGGCCAACCGGCCGGCCAGCCAGCGCGGCTACGCGACCGCGTCGGCGGGCTCGCGCCGCTGGACCCGCTGCCCGACGACGGCGGACACGCCGTCCTGCCGCATCGACACCCCGTACAGGGCGTCGGCGATCTCCATCGTCCGCTTCTGGTGGGTGATGACGATGAGCTGCGAGGACTCGCGGAGCCGCTCGAACACGGTCAGCAGGCGACCGAGGTTGGCGTCGTCGAGGGCGGCCTCGACCTCGTCCATGATGTAGAACGGCGACGGTCTGGCGGTGAAGATCGCGACGAGCAGCGCCACTGCGGCCAAGGACCGCTCGCCACCGGACAGCAGCGTCAGGCGGTCGATCTTCTTGCCGGCGGGCTTCACCTGCACGTCGATCCCGGTACCGAGCAGGTCGGTGGGATCGGTGAGGGTGATCGAGCCGGAGCCGCCCGGGAACAGGATCGGGAAGATGACGTCGAAGGCGTCCTTGGTGTCGTTGAACGCCGACTCGAAGATCGTCTGCATCTTCGTGTCGAGCTCGTCGATGATCGTCATCAGGTCGGTGCGGGTCTTCTGCAGGTCCTCGAGCTGCTCGGCGAGGAACGCGTGCCGCTGCTCCAGGGCCTGGAACTCCTCGAGCGCGAGCGGGTTCACCTTGCCGAGCCGCCCGAGGTCGCGTTCGGCGGCCTGCAGGCGGCGCTCCTGCTCGGCGCGGACGTACGGCACGGTCTCGACGTCGTCGGGGTCGACCTCGTCGGTGACGTCGAACTCGGGCAGGGCGGGGCCGCCGGGCAACGTCGAATCGGCGTCGACGAGCGCCACCGTGTCGTCGCCGGCGCTGGTGTCGAGGTCCGCCGTGCCGTCGTCGGGGGCGATGTCGGTGTCGGTCTCCGCCTCGTCGACCGGCGCCGTGGCACCGTCCGCCGGCCCGTCGAGGCCCGCCGCGGCAGCCGCCGCGCGCTCGGCGTCGCGGTGCTTCCGTGCGAGCACCCGCGGGTCCACCAGCACGTCGACCGGCACCGGCACGGTCGGCCCGTACTCGGTGACGAGCACGGCCTCGGTCAGCCCGAGGTCGCTCAGCGCCCGGTCGAGCACGCCCGACACGTGCAGCTTCTTCTCGTAGATCTCCATCTCGAGTGAGTGCACGCCGTCGGTGATCGTCTGCAGCCGGTCGCGGAGCTCGCGCTCCTCGTTCCGGATCGCCTGCAGTTCGGTGTTCCGCTTCGACCGTTCGGACTCCTCGGTCGCGAGCTGCACGCGTGCCTCGGCCAGCGACCGGTCGACGGCGCCCAGCACACCCGGCAGGTCGGCGAGGACGGCTTCGGCGGTCTCGATCTGCCCGCGGCGGATCACCGCACGACGCGCTGCTTCCTCCGCCGCCGCGCGCTCGGCCTCGAGCTGGCGTTCGAGCTGGTCGGCACGGTGCAGCTCGGCGCGGACGCGCTCGCGCACGGTCTGCACCTGGATGCGCTGCTCGACCTCGGCGGCGCGTGCGGCCTCGAGTGCGTCCTGCAGGCCCGGACGCTCGGAGGCGTCGACGACGGGACGCTCCTGCTCGGCGAACGCGTGGAGCGCCGTCTCGGCCTCCGTCAGGGCGGCCTCGACGACCTCGACGGCGCCGTCGGTCTCGGCGAGGGCAGCGCGCAGGCGCTCCACCTCGGCCGCCGCGTTCTCGGCCTTCGCCCGCGACGAGGCGCTGGCCCGGTCGTACTCGGCCGTCGCCTTGGCGTGCGCGCGGGACGCAGCGTCGGCCTCGTCCGCCCGGCGGCGTGCGTCCTCGACGGCGGTGCGTGCTGTCTGGAGGCCCGTGGCTGCGTCCTCGGCGTCCGCCCTGATCGCGTCGCGTCGCGTCACGGCGTCGTCGCGCTCCGCGACGAGCTCGATCCGCGAGGTCACGCGCTCCCCGCCGCCGGTCACGCGGACGGCGCGCACGAGGTCGCCGGCACGGGTGACGACCGTCGCCTGCGGGGCGGCGGCGAGCACGGCCTCCAGGTCGAGCGTGTCCGGGTGTCCGTCCTCGTGCTCGTCCTCGTGCTCGTCCTCGTGCTCGTCCTCGTGCTCGTCCTCGTGCGCCGGGATGTCCGCGATCAGGGTGTTCCGCAGGATCGCGGCGATCGCCGGCGGGCCCTGCACCAGGTCGAGTGCACGGCGGACGCCGGCCGGCAGCGTTTCCGGCAGGTCCGTGGGGACGACCTCGGCGTCTGCGACGACGACGTCGATGCGACCGATGTCCGCGGAGCGGGCGTGGTCGACGGCGTCGAGCGCGACCGACCGGTCGTCGGCGAGGACGGCGTTGGCGAGCCCGTCGAGCGCGACGGCGACGGCGCCCTCGAACCCGGGCGTCACCGTGAGCGCGTCGGCCAGGCGCCCGACGATGCCCGCGTGTCCGGCGTCGATGAGCGCCTGCGAACCGTCGCGGACGTCGATCGACATGCCGAGCGCCGCGACCCGCGCGTCGAGGGCATCTCGCTCGCGCTCGAGGGCGTGCAGCCGGTCGCGCTGCTCGTCGCGGGCGGCCTGAGCAGTCTCCAACTGCGCACGAGCCGCCTGGAGCGTGGTGGCGAGGGCATCGTCGTCGACGCCCTCGGACGGATCGGTGCCGAGTTCGGCGAGGGCCGCCGTCGCACGCTCGGCGCGCTCGCCCGCCTCGGCGAGGGCGCGCTCGCGACGTTCACGGTCCGCGACCGTGGACCCGCGCTTCGACCGGGCCACGTCGACGGCGTTCGCGAGCCGTTGCGCCTCGAGGTCGTGCTGCGAGACCCGGGCGGCCTGCGCGGCGATGCGTTCGTCGAGGGCGTCGAGCGCGTCACGGGCGGCCTGCACCGCACGGGCGGTCTCGGCGGAACCGCCCTGCATCTCGTCGGCGCGGGCGGCGAGACGATCGGCCTCGGCACGCACACCCGCCACCCGCTCCGGGGTGATCGAGGGGCCCTGCTGCGGGGCGTCGGCCTGCTGCGCCAGGAACATCAGCCGCTGGTTCGCCAGGCTGGACAGCCCGCGCAGGCGCTCCTGCACGCTCTCCAGACGGTGCACCACGGTCCGGGCGCGGTCGACGTCGTCCCCGACCATGCTCTGCTCGACGTGCTGCTGGCGGACCCGGGTCTGGTCGAGTCGTTCGGTCAGGACGATGCGCTCGGACTTGCGACCAGCCTCGACCTCTTGGTGGTCGTGCAGTTCCCGGCGCAGTCGGACGACGTCGTCGGCGAGGATGCGGGCCTTGGCGTCCCGCGCGACGGCGGCGACGGACTGGGCCTTGCGGGCGACCTCGGCCTGGCGTCCGAGCGGCTTCAGCTGGCGCCGGATCTCGCCCGCGAGGTCGGACAGGCGGGTCAGGTTCGTCTGCATCGCGTCGAGCTTGCGGAGGGTCTTCTCCTTGCGGCGACGGTGCTTCAAGATGCCGGCGGCTTCCTCGATGAAGCCGCGGCGGTCCTCCGGGGTGGCGTGCAGGACCTTGTCGAGCTGCCCCTGCCCGACGATGACGTGCATCTCGCGGCCGAGGCCGGTGTCGCTCAGGAGCTCCTGCACGTCGAGCAGTCGACAGTTCTCGCCGTTGATGGCGTACTCGCTGCCGCCGTTGCGGAACAGCGTGCGCGCGATCGTCACCTCGGAGTAGTCGATCGGCAGCAGCCCGTCGGTGTTGTCGATCGTCAGCAGCACCTGGGCACGGCCGAGCGGCCCGCGGGTCGAGGTGCCCGCGAAGATGACGTCCTCCATCTTGCCGCCGCGGAGGGTCTTCGCCCCCTGCTCACCCATCACCCAGGCCAGGGCGTCGACGACGTTGGACTTGCCCGACCCGTTCGGGCCGACGATGCAGGTGACCCCCGGCTCGAACGCGAACGTCGTCGGCTGCGCGAAGGACTTGAACCCCTTGATGGTCAGGCTCTTCAAGTACATGCGGTCTCCGGGTGTGCTCGCTCGTGCGGCGCTGTGGTGCTGCTGGGCGTCAGGCTAACGCGTGCGAGCGCGGGGACGCGGTTGGCACACGGGGCAGATGTGGCTCGACCGGTTCATGAAGGCCTCGCGCACGATCGTCGTGCCGCAGCGGGGGCAGGGCTTCCCCTGCTGTCCGTACACGTTCAGCCGCTGCGAGAAGTACCCGGACTGCCCGTTGACGTTGACGTACTGGGCATCGAAGCTCGTCCCGCCGTCCTCCAGTGCGCGCCGGAGGACACTGCGCACCTCGTGCAGCAGGCGTGCGAGGTCGGCACGGGTCAGCCGCTCGGCCGGTCGGTCGTAGTGCAGCTTCGCGGCCCAGAGGGACTCGTCGGCGTAGATGTTCCCGATGCCGCTCACGACGCCCTGGTCGAGCAGGATCCGCTTGATGCCGCTCGAACGCTTCCGGGCGATGGCGGTGAAGCGGTCGTCGTCGAACGCGGGGTCGAGCGGGTCGCGGGCGATGTGCGACACCTGCTGCGGCACGCTCCGGCGCCACACGGCATCGGGGTCCGATGCGTCGACGTGCCCGGCGAACCCCGCGGGGGCGCCGTCCACCGTCGGCACCATCGCGTCGATCGCCATCGAGCCGAAGGTGCGCTGGTCGACGAACTCGAGCTCGACCGCGGGTTCGGCGGTGCCGTCGCGGTCCGTGCCGACGGGTCGCACGTCGATGAGGATGCGGCGGTGCTTCGCCGCCGGTCGACCGCGGCCGAGCAGGATCTGGCCGCTCATGCCGAGGTGGGCGACGAGCGCTTCGGGCCGGTCGCCCTCGTGCTCCGGCTGCAACGGCATCCAGAGGAACTTGCCCCGACGGACTGCTGCGGCGATGGTGCGACCGGTCAGGCGGTCGGCGAAGTCCTCGGCCGGTCCGTCGTGCCGGGTGAGCGCTCGGTCGTCCACGACGTCGACGTGCAGCACCCGAGCGCCGCTGACCGCGGGTTCGAGGCCGGCGCGGACGACCTCGACCTCGGGAAGTTCGGGCACGCGGTCAGGCCGCTCGGCCGGACAGTCGGGTCCAGGCGTCGAGCGCCGCGGACATCTCGGCGGCCTTCTTGCTCGAGCCGGTGCCGACCGCGATGTCCTCGCCCTGCAGGACGACGGTCGCGCTGAAGGTCTTGTCGTGGTCCGGGCCGGTCTCGGTGACGCGGTAGGCCGGGTTGCCGAGCGAGAGGCTCGCCGCGAGCTCCTGCAGGCTCGTCTTCGGGTCCATCGCGGCGCCGAACCGGTCGGGGTCGATCATCAGCGGCTCGACCAGGCGGAGCACGAGGTCGGTCGCCGGGTCGGGGCCCGCGGACAGGTAGGTGGCGCCGATGACGGCCTCGACGGTGTCAGCGAGGATCGACGACTTGTCGCGGCCGCCGGTCTGTTCCTCGCCCTTGCCGAGGCGCAGGTACTGGCCGAGCCCGATCATCCGAGCGATCTCGGCCAAGGCGACCGTCGACACCAGGCTGGCTCGACGCTTCGCGAGGTCACCCTCGTCGAGGTCGGGGAAGGACCGGTAGAGCTTCACGGTCACGGCCTGGCCGAGGATCGAGTCGCCGAGGAACTCGAGGCGCTCGTTGTGCTTGATGCCCCCGTGCTCGTAGGCGTAGGAGCGGTGCGTCAGGGCGAGCTGGAGCAGCTCGAGGTCGATGTCGACCCCGAGCTGGCCCTGCAGACGAACGACGTCCGGCCCAACGGGGCGGGACCCCGTTGCGCCGGACGTCGTCGTCATGCGTTCGGTCCGATCAGACGTCGGCGACCTTGCGGCCCTTGTACTCCATGTACAGGGGGGTGCCGGCCGAGTCCTCGACGACCTTCGCGCGGTGCGGGAGGCTGTAGGTGACCTGACCGTTCTCGATCGTCTTGACGAGCTGGATCGGCGTGGCCTTCCACTGCGAACGACGGGCGTGCGTGTTCGCACGGGACTGCTTGCGCTTGGGAACGGCCATGGTGAATCTCTTTCGGTTGGTCGGTGGTCGGTACGGGGGCTGGCGGTGTCGGGGCCTACTCGGCCTCGGCCCGCTCCTCGCCCTCGGTGGTCTTCGTGTCGGTGGTGTCGCCGTGGGCGGCACGCTCGGCTGCTTCGAGCTGGATGCCGGTGAGGGCTGCCCAGCGCGGGTCCAGGGTCTCGTGAACGGGCTGCTCATCGAGGTCGGCCAGTCGCTCGCCCGTCACCGGGTCGAGGCCTGGGCAGTCCGGTCGGCAGACCGGCTGGAACGGCAGCGCCAGCACCACCGCATCTCGAACGACCTGTTCGCAGTCCACGTGGTCATCGCGAACGAAGAAGTCGAAATCCTCCGAGGCATCATACGCGAACAGCTCGGCGAAATCGACCTCGACGGGTTCGCTGATGTCGATGAGGCAGCGCGAGCACTCCCCCGTCGCGTCGGCCGAGGCGTGACCGGACACGAGGACACCCTCGTGCAGGCCCTCGAGCCGCAGGTCGATGCGCAGCGGAGCACCTTCGCGCACCGCGATCACACCGGCTCCCAGCGCGTCCGGCACCACGATGTCGAGCGAGTGCTCGCGCATCTCGCCCGGACGGTGCGCCAGGTCGCGCACGCGCAGGGCGTAGGGGCTGTTCACGTGGGAAGACACGATCGTCAACTCTAGCGTGAACGCAGCCGAGAGTCGAGGCAGGCGGGGGTGTGTCCGCGCGTCGGGCGACCGTGCCTGCGGCTCGGCGTGCGGCTCAGCGCGCGGCTCAGCGCGCGGCGAGGGCCGCCGCCACGGCCTTCGGCACGTAGGGGGTGACGTCACCGCCGAGCGTCGACACCTGGCGGATGAGCGAGCTCGACACGTGGGAGCGCGAGGCGTCGGGCAGCAGGAACACGGTCTCGACGTCGGCGAGGTGCCGGTTCATGATCGCCATCGGGGTCTCGTACGCGACGTCCTCGCCCGACCGCACGCCCTTGACGAGCACCTTCGCCCCGACCTGCCGGCAGTAGTCGACCAGGAGCCCGGAGGTCCACTCCCCGACCCGGACCGTTCCGGGCGTCCCGACCTCGGCCAGGGACTCCTCGATGAGCCGGACGCGGTCGACCGCCTCGAACATCGCGGGCTTCTTGTCCGGGTTGTGCACCACGAGCACGTGCACCTCGTCGAACAGCCCGGCAGCTCGACCGATGACGTCGAGGTGCCCGAGCGTGACGGGGTCGAAGGAACCGGGGACCACCGCGATCTGCGCCATGGCAGCGACGATACCGGTCCGGGCCGGGGCGTCCGGGCCGGGGTCAGTTCTTGCCGAGGAACGCCGCGTCGGACTCGTCGAGGCGGCGCGCCAGTGCCTCGCGCAGGGCCGGGGACCCGTCGAGCTCGGGATCGGGTTCGAGGACCCGTTCGGCCTCGCCACGTGCGTCCACGATGAGGTCGGCGTGCTCGACCACGCGCAGCAGGTTGAGCGACGACCGGCCGCCCGACTGCCGCTCGCCGAGCACGTCGCCCTCGCGCCGGAGCTCGAGGTCGACCCGGGCGAGCTCGAAGCCGTCGTCCGAGGCGGACACCGCGTCGACGCGCTCCCGCGAGGTGGTCTCGAGCTCGGCGGTGGTGACGAGCAGGCAGACGCCCGCCCACTGCCCGCGCCCGATGCGGCCGCGCAGCTGGTGCAGCTGGGAGACACCGAAGCGATCGGCGTCGAGCACGGCCATCATCGCGGCGTTCGGCACGTCGACACCGACCTCGATCACGGTCGTCGCGACGAGGACGTCCAGGTCGCCGGCGGCGAAGGACGTCATCACGCGGTCCTTCTCCTCCGCCGTCATCCGGCCGTGCAGCACCGCGATCCGCCGGCCGTCGAGCACGGGCATCGTGCGCATCCGCTCGGCGGTGGCGAGCACGGTCGCCGGCGCGCGCTTGGGGGCGTCGTCCTCGGACTCGGCGGGCGCGGGTTCGCCGTCGTCCTCGGCGTGGGCGTCGTCGATCGCGGGGCAGACCACGAAGGCCTGACGTCCCTTGTCGAGCTCTTCCGCCATCCGGGACCAGATGCGGGACTCCCACCCGGGGTGCTCCGCCAGCGGCACCGTGAAGGTCTCGACGCCGGCACGACCGGAGGGCAGCCCGGTGATCGTCGAGACGTCGAGGTCGCCGAACACCGTCATCGCGACGGTGCGCGGGATCGGCGTGGCGGTGAGCACCAGGACGTGCGGTGGGGTGGCGCCCTTGGTCCGGAGCGCTTCACGCTGCTCGACGCCGAAGCGGTGTTGCTCGTCGACGACCACGAGCCCGAGCTCGGCGAAGTCGACGCGGTCGCCGAGCAGCGCGTGGGTGCCCACCACCAGCCTCGAGCTGCCCGACGCCGCGGCGAGCAGGGCCCGTCGGCGTTCGTCGGTGGACTGTGACCCGGTCAGGATCACCGGACGGAGCTCGGCCGCCAGGTCCGGTCCGAGGAACTTCACGATGGACCGCAGGTGCTGTGCGGCCAGCACCTCGGTCGGGGCGATGAGGGCGGACTGCCCACCGGACTCGGCCACCGTGAGCATGGCGCGGATGGCCACGAGGGTCTTGCCGGAGCCGACCTCGCCCTGCACCAGCCGGTGCATCGGCCAGGTGCGGGCGATGTCGGTGTCGATCTCGGCGCCGACGGCACGCTGGTCGTCGGTCAGGGTGAACGGCAGGGTGGCGTCGAAGCGCTCGAGGATGCCACCGGGAACGGCCACCCGCGGGGTCGCCGCGGTGCGTCGGGCGCGGATCCGGCGCTGCACCAGGGCGGTCTGCAGCACGAATGCCTCGCGGTAGCGCAGGGCGTCCTGCGCGCGCTTGAAGTCCGCGACCTTCTCGGGGCGGTGGAGCAGCTCGAGCGCCCGGCGGAACGGGACGAGGTCGAGCCGGCTGCGCGCCGAGGCCGGCACCGGGTCGGGCAGGTCCGGCAGGGTGTCGAGCACGATGCCCATCGACTTCGCGATCTGCCACGAGGTGAGCGACGCCGTCGCCGGGTAGATCGGGATCGGCTGCCGTGACCACCGGATCGCTTCGTCCGATCCGGGGTCGGCCGTGGCACGGGGGTCGTCGGGGTCGAAGAGCTCGTAGTCCGGGTGGGCGAGCTGGCGGGCACCGCGGTAGTCGCTGACCTTGCCGGAGAAGATGCCGCGGGCACCGGGCACCAGGTCCTTGGTGCGCCATCCCTGGTTGAAGAACGTCAGGGTGAGCAGCCCCTTGCCGTCGCCGATCTTGGCTTCGAGGATCGATCCGCGGCGGGCACGCATCGTGCGCTCGCGGACGTCGACCACCTCGGCCACGATGGTGACCGGCTCGCCGATCGCCAGGGAGTCGAGCGCCGTCAGCGCGCCGCGCTCGGCGTAGCGCCGCGGTGCGTGCTCGAGGAACTCCCCCACCGTGCGGTGGCCGAACGCCTTCTCGATCGCGGACGCGGTCCGACCACCGAGCACGTTCGCGAGCCGCGCGTCGAGGGGCGCCGGACCGAGGTCGGGCGCGGCCGGCGCAGCGGGGGTTCCGGTGGTGACCACGGACACCACGGTACCGGGCACGACCGACGTGCCACGTGCCTCCCGTCCGGCCTGTGGACGACGCCGCCGGCCGATACGGTGGCTGCATGACCCGCATCATCGCCGGCGCCGCCGGCAACACGACGCTCCGTGTGCCGAAGTCCGGCACCCGGCCGACGAGCGACCGGGTGCGCGAGGCACTCTTCTCGTCGTTGGAGGCCCGCGGGCTCGTCGACGACACGTCCGTCGCGGACCTCTACGCCGGCACCGGGGCCCTCGGGCTCGAAGCGGCGTCGCGCGGTGCGGTCGAGGTCGTGCTGGTCGACCGCGCGTCGGCCGCGGCGCAGGCGTGCCGGGCGAACGCGAAGGCCGTGCAGCAGCGGATCCCCGGGGTGCGGATCGACGTGCAGCCGCAGCCGGTGCTCGGGTACCTGCGCGGGACGGTGCGCACGTTCGACCTGGTGTTCATCGACCCGCCGTACGACGTGACCGAGCACGAGATCGCCGAGGTGCTCGAGACGCTCGTGCCGCGGTTGACCGCAGGTGCCGTCGTGGTGCTCGAGCGGAGCAAGCGTTCGCCCGAACCGACGTGGCCCGCGGGGCTCGACCCGTTCAGCAAGCGCAGCTACGGC